>JASIBA010000101.1 GCA_030041735.1 Thermoplasmata archaeon
CGTGATGCCTCAAAGCCGCCCGAGGACTGGTACATCGACCTGCGATGTGTATGGACACGTATATCAGAGTTTGGCCCAGTCCGGCGACTCGGGGGTGCGGATTGCGCCGACCGCTAGGCCTCGGAGACCCCGGCCCTCGCCGAGAGATCGAGCGAGATCGGGCAGAGCGAGGTCGCGAGGCCGAGCGGACGCACCGGCGGCAGCGGCTCCCCTTCGACCAGCCAGCGACGGAACTGGTCCGTCACCGGCTCGAAGTCCTCGAAGGCGTAGCACGCGATGCCCTCGCGCCGACAGTACTCGAGCAGGCGGTGCCGCGCGAAGACGATGTCCGAGGTCTCGGCGCCGAAGCGATCCGTCGACCCGTCCGCGATGAAGACCGTGCGCGCGGGGGGAACGCGATCGATCACGATCGCCGCCTTGCAGATGCCGCATCGCTCGCACGTCGGGTGCGCATAGGGGTGGACGACCTCGGGAGTCCCATCCGCCCGAACCTCGAGCCGATCCGACCGGATCGGGAGATCGAGCCCTTCGCGCTCGAGCACCTCCCGGATGTAGAAGTCGAGGCCCCCCGAGACGACGGTGACCGACAGGTGGTGCTCTCGGGCGAGCTCGAGGAACTCCCGGGCCCCGCGCCGCAGCGGAACGCGCGCCCGGACGAAGCGGGCCATCTCGGGGATGCGGTCCCCGGGCAGAAGCGCGGCCTGACGATGCCACGCCTCGCGCAGCCCGATCTTCCCCGCGTGGAGCAGCTGATCCACCTCGTGCGCCACGGCGTCGCCGTTGGGCGCGAACTCCGAGACCAGCAGGATCGCGACGTTCGGGTCAACGAGGGTCCCGTCGAAGTCCAGGACGACGCGGAGGTCGGGCGAATCCTTGGACGCCCCTCGCGTCCGGGCGTTCGAGGGCGTCACGGCGGGCTACGGCCCCTCCGATACCGAGACCGACGCTACCTGGAAGACGAACCAGCTCTGGGTGCTCGACAGCAGGACCGTGAAGGCGAGCACGGGGTACTGGACGGAGAATTCGAACGTGACGACCTTCCAACCGGACGAGTTCATCAGCGTCCAGTTGACATGGTAGGTGGCGATGGGATCCTCGTACCCGGCGATCCGGACCTGTCCGACGCTCGTCGTCCCGTTGCCGCTCGGGATCGTGACGTTGTAGCCGCTCACCGCGACCGAAACCTCGTAGGTTCCCCGGGTGAGGGTCAGGCTGCCGGCTTCCCCGATGCGCCCCACGCTGACCGTGTGGTTCGCGTAGGAGATCGTACTCAGGATCGTGTTCCCGCTGGTGCCGTTGGGGATCGCGGTTCCCGAGGCGCTCACGTTCAGTCCGGAACCGATCGCGTACGACTGCGGAACGAACGTGGGCGCGGTCCCGTACGTGGTCGTGTAGCTGCCGGTGTACCCCCGCTGGAACAGTAGGATCCCCCCGAGCGGCGTCGAGGGGATCCACGCGCGGATGCCGAACGTGCCGGAATTGTAGAGCGCATAGTTCCCGGCCGTGGTGTCCTTCAGGAAGGGCGGAATGTGGGTGCCGACATGCTGGGCCAGCACGACGTACAGCGGATACTCCGCCGTGAAGGGCAACGCCTGCCAATCCATGTCGTTCAGGAGCGGGTAGGCGTGCGGGTCCGACGACACGAACGAAAGTAACGACGGGGAGACCCCCACGACCGCGTTGGCCGGGATCAGGGCGATCAACTTCTCGAGGTTCGTGTACGCGGACGTGTTCGGGAACCCGGTCAGCCCGAGCTGGGAATGCGCCGCGAACGGTCGATAGTCCCGCACCCCGACGGAGTACGGATTCAGCGGGTTCAGGAACATGTTCGCCACCACGACGACGGCGATCACGCAGCCGATGATGCGCCAGGATTGGCGTCGTCGACGGCGTACCGTGATCTCCAGTCGAGCCCTCGGGCTCGGCTCTTCCTCCGGAGCGGGAGGGGCCCCGTTGGGCGTGGGGCCGATCACGCGATCGAGCTCCGCGAGTGCCGCGGCGAGCGCAGGGGAAACGCCAGCCTCGGACCAGGCCGAGGGCCGGGTGACCGGGGCATCCGGGAGCGGGTCGCCTCCCTTCCAGAATCGTGTCCACCACGTGCCGAGGTGGGATCCGTTCGCCCATCGCTGGAGTTGGAGGAGCCCGTAGACGAAACCCAGGAGCAGGACCGCCGCGGACAGGAATCCGTACTGGTCGCCGATGTGGTAGAACCCGGAGGTGCTCAGCGTGGTGTACGCCAGCCAGGGTCCCCACAGGACGATCGTCTTGGGCGCCAGGAGCGGCAGCGCCCCGAGCGTGGCGAAGATGATCAGCCAGAACAACAGCTTGTAGTTCCATTGGTAGAGGAAGTTTCCGAGCGTGAACGTCGCCGCGTGGACCGGCTGGTCCAGCGGGATCTGGTACTCCGCCGGAAGGGGAGGGAGACCGAGGAGCCACCCACCGCGCGTGACGAATTCGTGCAGCAGCACGTACGCCGCGAAGGACATGATCATGAGCCCGATCGAAGCGCGGACCAGCCGGGCGCGG
>JASIBA010000102.1 GCA_030041735.1 Thermoplasmata archaeon
CGGTAGTACGCCCCATCCTCGTCCGTGCCAGGGGTTGCTCGTACCCGGCTACGGAAGTCGACCGTCACCAGCCCGTCAGGGTTGTACGGCATGGACTGACGAATCGAGACCATCAGGGTGCGGACCTGATTCTGGAGCCGAATCGCTTCGTCCACACGTTGTTCACGGACCGCCGTCCGCAAATCGTTGGAAGCACGCTCCAAGCCGTCGATCCCCGCTCGCAGAACCTGATCTGCGATTTCCGAGTTCGTCGCGTCTAGCCCGTCCTGCCCGGGCGGCATTACGCGCACGGCGTCCGGATCCGACGTCATCTAATCTCCAGAGGTCGGATTTGACCTTCCAACCTTCTTCTCGAGGATCACGAGGTAGTCGCGAAGGATGTCGAGAGCTTCGCGGCTTGTACGGATCGTCGCGTAGAACCCGTTCGTCTGGATCACCTCGAAGCCGATGGTCTCCGGCGGCGGGGTGACAGGCGTACCTGGCGGGCTCGGCACGGGCGCGGCGTAGACGGGGACGGCGGGCCCACCCGGCGAGGGACCATCGTGGCCCCCCACCGAACTCGGAAGCGATATCGACCGCTCTCGAAACTCGGACGCATGCAGCGGGCGACAGCGTCGAAACGGTCGATTTCCGCCCGTCGGGGTTCAAGCGACCATTTAAGCCGCAGTCCCGGAAGTCGGTGCGACCTGCCATGACGGCCCTGAGATTCGCCGGTACGATCGCGCTTGTAAGTCTGGTCGGATTGTTGGTCCTGGCATCGACGGCCCAGGTGGTGCGGCCCGCGTCGGCCGACTCGGTCGCTGCATCGCCGCTCAGCACGCAGGCGCAAGCCGGCACGTCCGACCTCATCTACCAGTGGACCAACGTCACGGGGTCCTCCGGCCCGTCCAGCCGAATCGGAGCGATGATGGCGTACGACGCGACCGATGGCTACGTGCTGCTGTTCGGCGGCGAGAACACGACGAGCCACGTCTTCCTGGACGATACATGGACGTACCACGCCGGCGTATGGACCAACATCACATCGACCGCCGGGACCCCGCCTCCCGCGCGCGACAACGGGGCGATGACCTGGGACGCCTACGACGGGTACGTCCTCCTCTACGGCGGGTACAGTTCTTCGAGCGACACATGGCTGAGCGACACCTGGAGCTTCGTCGGTGGGGTCTGGACCGAGCTGTTCCCGACCACCTCGCCGGGCTACAACGGACAAGTCTACGGGGTCGAGATGACCTACGACGCCGCCGATCAGTGCGTGGTGTTCTACGGTGGATCCGGCAGTTCCGCGACGACGTGGGAGTTCTCGGGTGGTGAGTGGAGTCAGGTCACGACGACCGGTACCCCTCCCCCGGCGTACTACGGGAGCGGGATGGACTACGACGCAGCGATCGGCGCGGTGGTTCACTTCGGCGGTTGGCAAGGAGGCAACAACTTCAACTCCACGACATCAACGTTCGTGGGAGGGGCGTGGACCACGGCCTCGCCCACGTCCTCCCCGACTCCGCGGTGCTGCACGGCCCTGGCGTACCTCCCTTCGCTCGGCGCCGACGTGCTGTTCTCCGGCCAAAACCTGTCGATCGGTACGAGCCCTCATCCGCTGAGCGACACCTGGCTGTACCAGGACGGGAACTGGGTCCGCATCCATCCGGTCGAGTCACCCCCGGTATTCGGAAGCTCGCCGCAGGGCGTGCAGAATCCGATGGTCTACGATGCGGCCGACGGGTACCTGCTGCTCCTCGCGCCGAACGGCACCTCGACCTGGACGTTCACGGCGAGCCCCGCGCATTACACCATCACGACCAACGAGTACACGGCCGCCTACGAGGGCGATGTCCCCTTTGGTGAGATCTCGAAGATCTCCGCGGACTGGAACGTCGCGCCGGTGACCTGCCAGCCGGATCTCGCGGGCCCACAGATCGCGGCAACGGACCTTACGATGCAGGGCACCGGGGGCGCTGCCTTCGCGGTCCTGCAGGCGCTCTGTGCCCAAGGCGCCACGACCCCGGCCTACTCGGCGATCGCGCTCTTCCCCACGGGGAGCGGACGGGTGCTCGCGCTGACGGTGAGTGCCGGCGACAAGATCGCCGCGACCATCTCCTTCGACAGCTCGACCGGCAAGGTGAAGGTGGCGATCGACGACCTGACAACCCACCAGGACGCGTCGGCGAGCCGACACGCATCAGGATTCGTACCGACCTTCGCCGGTTGGGTCATCGGAGTAGGAGGCGTGGGCCTCGCGGAGTTCTCGACGCCGATCAAGTACACCAACGCGGAGGTCGTCGACCAAGGCACCACCATCCGACTCTCGGAACTCTCCTCCCTCACGGAGCTGGTCATGGTCGACTCGAGCGGCTACGTGCTCGCCCAACCGAGTCCGCTCGCGGCTTCTGGTACGGCGTTCGACGTTAGCTGGGTTGCCTCGACCTAGGGGACCACGCGTCCGCAACCTTTCGGAGCCAGACGTCGCCGTCGTCGCGTGAGGGCCCGAGCTCTCGCCTCGGGCTTCGCGGAGGGGTAGGCCGGCCTTCCCCGACCAATGCGAGGAGAGCGGTGTCTGCTAGCCGATCGACTCCGACGGCCGTCCGCCTCTCCGGCGCTTGACTGCTCGTAGATGCCCCCGGCTTCACGGGCCAGCCAGGTTCGAGTTCGGTGACTTGACGGACGAGTGCGCCGACCCCGTTCGGACCCGGGGGAGGGCGTTGACTCCGTTACGGTGGAGGGACGAGAGGAGGGGAGTTGGCGGGGGAATCCTTGGGTCGGATCGTTAGCCGAGAACATGACCTTCCGTTCGAACGGACGCGTCGACGGGTAACGCCCCGGCGGTTGTCCGCCGGGGCGGCCAGGTCGTGGTAGTAAGCCCCATTCTGGTTCAGGCAGCATTCGACTGCGCGCTCTCCTCGACGGTCGGGGGAAC
>JASIBA010000103.1 GCA_030041735.1 Thermoplasmata archaeon
CCGCTCGGGCCCTCGACGATGGCGGACGCGGTCCGGCTCGCGGAGCGCCTCGGCGAGCGGGTCGCCCGCGAGCTCCAGATCCCGGTCTATCTCTACGGCGCGGCGGCCCGGCGCCCCGAGCGCGCCGACCTCGCGAAGGTGCGGGAGGGACAGTTCGAGGGGATCCGCGACGCGATCGGAGTCGACCCCGCGCGAACGCCCGATTTCGGGGAGGCCCGGGTCCATCCGACCGCCGGGGCGGTCGCGATCGGCGCCCGTCCGGTGCTCATCGCGTACAACGTGTACCTGACCACGACGGACCTCGCCGTCGCGAAGAAGATCGCGAAGACGGTGCGGGCCCGCGACGGCGGCCTGCCCGAGGTGAAGGCCCTCGGGTTCGACATCCCCGAGCGCCACGAGGTGCAGGTCTCGATGAACCTCACCGACTACCGAGTGACCCCCGTGGACCGGGCGTTCGACGCGGTCCGGCAGGCCGCGGAGTCCCTCGGCACCGGGGTGGACGAGTCCGAGATCGTCGGCCTGGTGCCGGAGGACGCGCTCTTCGACGTCGCCGAGCACCATCTGCAACTCAAGCAGTTCGACCGGGCCGCGATCCTCGAACGGAAGGTGCGCGCCGTCGAAGCCGCATCGCCGGCCGGAGAGTCCCTCGCCCGCTTCACCGAGCGCCTCGCCGCGCGGACCCCCACGCCGGGCGGCGGGAGCGCGGCAGCCGCGGCCGGCGCCCTCGGGGCGGCGCTCGGCGAGATGGTGCTCGCGTACTCCATCGACCCCGCGAAGCCGATCCCCGAGTTGGGGGAGGCCCAGGCCGCGCTGCGCGCGGGCCGGCGACGCATGCTCTCGCTCATCCAGGAAGACTCCGCGTCCTACGACGCCGTCCGCGCGGCCCGGCGGACGCGGAAGGAACGCTCCGGGGACGCAGGGGCGGAGGCCGGGTACCGGGACGCTCTCCGCGGGGCCGTCGCGGTGCCGCTCGAGACCGCCCGGCTGGCGCAGGACCTCGCGGTCCGGCTCGAAACCGTGCGGGGGCGAACGAAGGCGGCCCTCGGCAGCGACCTCACGACGTCGCTGGCGCTGTTCCGGGCGGCGACCGAAGGGGCGCTCGCGAACGTGGCCATCAACCTCGCGGACCTCGAGGCGATCGGCGAGCCGACGGCCGAGGTGGCGTCGGAGATCGACCGGCTCCGGCCGCGCGCATGAGCGGCGAGGCGGCTCCCTCCCCGACGCGCCCCCGCCCGACGGTCTGGGTGAACTTCGCCGCTTCGGAGGACGGCCGGATCGCCTACGCCGGCGGTCTCCGGGCCCGGCTCTCGTCGCCCGAGGACCTCCGACGGGTCCAGCAGATGCGGGCGAACTGCGATGCCGTCCTCGTCGGGGTGGGCACCGTACTCCGCGACGACCCGTCGCTCCGGGTCCATTGGGACGTCCTCGGGGAACCCCCGGGACCGTCGCCCGCGCGCATCGTGGTCGACTCCCGCGGTCGCACCCCGGCCGGCGCGCGCGTGCTGGACGGAACGGCGCGGACGCTCGTGGCGACCGCCGAGGGCTGCTCCCGTACGTTCCCTGCGGGCGTCGAGGTGATCGTCGCCGGCCGCGACCGGGTCGACCTGGGGGCCCTCTTCGAGCGGCTGCCGGGACTCGGGGTCCGACGCCTCATGGTCGAGGGCGGCTCGGAGATCCTCACCTCCGTCTTCCGCGCCCGGCTGTTCGATCGCTGCACGGTCTATCACGCGCCCGTGATCATCGGCGGACGCACGGCGCCCAGCGTCGCGGCGGGCGCCGAGACGGTCGGCGACGCGCAGGCCGTCCACCTCGCGCTCGTCGGGGTGGAACGGTTGGGCGAGGGCTACCTCGCCACGTACGTGCCCCGATGACCGGGGCACCCGTTATCAACCGGGATGGCTCGTCGCGCGGGGGCCGACCGTGAAGCTCGTGCACTTCACACTCGCGGACCAGTTCCATTTCGGGATGATCACGGACGCCAACGAGTTCATCGACCTCGACACCGCCTGTCGCGACTACTACGGCGTGAATCCGGTGAAGGGCGCCGACCCGAGCCGCTTCCGGGACATGCAGCAGTTCTTCCAGGGCGGCGCGGACTCGGTCGAGCTGACCAAGAAGATCCTCGAGTACGTCGAACGGCGCCGCAAGATGGGCTGGACCCCGCGCGCCGCGACCGGCGCGCGATACCTGTTCAAGGCGGAGGAGGGCGTGAAGCTCCTCGCGCCCGTCGTGCGCGGCGGCAAGATCTACTGCCTCGCCTCGAACTCGCGCAGCCACCTCGCGGAACAGCAGAAGCCCGCGCCGGCGCAGCCGTACTGCTTCACCCGGTTCTTCAACAGCCTCGTCGGACCGAGCGAGTCGCTGGTGCTCAATCCCGCCGGCACCTTCCCGGACGTGGAGCTCGAGCTCGCCGCGATCGTGGGCAAGCAGGGCAAGCACATCCCGGCCGAGCGCGCGATGGACTACATCGCGGGCTACACGGTCGCACTCGACATGGGCTATCGCGACCTCCAGTACCCCGCCGCCGGGGCCGCCGACTGGGTGATGGGCAAGGGCTTCGATTCCACGATGGGCGTCGGCCCGTGGGTCATCCCGAAGGAGGAGGTCGGCGACGTCTACCCGCTCAAGATGGAGCTCAAGGTGAACGGGACCCTGCGCCAGGCCGGCGACACCACCGACTACGTCTTTCGGATCCCGCAGATCCTCGCGCACCTCTCGACCGGGATCACGCTGGAGCCGGGGGACCTCCTGTCCCTGGGATCGCTCGGCGGAGTCCCCGGCTTCGAGTTCGGGAACGAGAGCCGGAAGCTGAAGGTCGGCGACAAGATCGAGGCCCAGATCGAGCGGATTGGCCGACTCGTCATGCCGGTGAAGGCGGAAGCTCTGCCTCCTGCCGTAGCACCAGGAACAGCGCCACCGGCGTAGGCAGCTCGTCCGACGCGCCGGCGCGCCCGCGGACGCCCCCAGCCTGGAACGGATAGTCGACGTCCTCTAGGAAGGTCACGCGGGTTGGCGGGCCGTTGATCTCTTCTGCGATGGCGTCGCGGAATGGATCGAAGCCCTTCAGGTCGTCTCGCCCGAGAGGTACGACGCGAAAGCCGGTGCCCCCGTGCAGCGACCCCGGTAGCCGTATTAGCCGGTGTACGTCGGTGGTTACCGGAGCGTCAGTTTCGCCCTGTACCTGTATTGCCGCTCCAGTCGCTATTCGCCGCAAAAGATCTGTGGCCATATCGAACTGCTTCACGTCGATGGAGTAAGATCCGTCGGCCTTTCGCGATCGCAGAATCTTGGCGGCTTCGTCCTGCTCAATCAGCCGTCGCGAGTACGCGGCGGCTTGCTTCCTTGAGAGTCCGTATGACACGAGCTCAGCACGAGTTCTGTCCGGCCCAATCTCGATCCATCGGCGAAGCGTGGAGACGAGGGCGCGACTCGAACGTCCGATCCACCCCGGTGAGTCCTCGGGGGCAAGCGTTCGCGTTGGGCGCTTAGATCCCCGCCCGGCACTGATCCCCGCCTCGCCGTCTGCCTCTCCGGCCTCGTCTCCGTGCTCGCGGACGGAACGGATCGCGCGCTCCGGCTCCGAGCCGACTCCCATGATGTAATCGACCAACTCTCGTCGGTCGGGGCTCGAAAGCGCGGCAAATCCTCCGTCGTGGATGTGCACGTGATATCCTCGACCGCCGGAGAAAGAAATCGACAGCGACGGTGGCTCGATCCCGAAATCGCGCGCCAGAAAATCGTCGAGCAGTCGCATCAGTTGAGACTTGACGAGGGCCAGCTGGTCAGCGTAGCCGAGCCCAGGTGCACCGCGGAGGTGATCGGAGTCGAGGTCGAAGATCAGGTCGGCTCCCATCCAGCCTTTGGCCGCCATCGTTGGCGCCTGTGGCTCGTGGTAGTACGCCGAGGAGTAGTACGCGTGCCTCGGAACGAAGTTTCTCAGGTATTCTGAGAATTCCCCCGACGTGCGAAGAGTCGTGTGGCGTCGCATGAGCGTCTCCGTGGAGAAGGGAAACATCGCGAATTCTCGTCGAGAAAGCCGCTGGGGTACCGGCACGTGCGCGCGCGAATAGTACGTCCCGAACTGCTGCCGGGCCCAAGCAAGGCTGACCGCACCGAGGACCGGAGTCCTTGCCATGGTTCACTCCGAGGCAGGGTCGGCGGGGGACGGCGCTCCGATCTCCTCGAGCGCGGCGTCGCGCCGCAGCCGCGCGAGGAGATGGAAGACGGTCGAGTGCTCGCTGCCCTTCAGCAGGAGCTCGATCGCCCGGGTCCCCCGCTCGAGCTGGTCCTCGTCGCCGATGAGCGCCACGGTCGACCCGAACACGCTCACCGAACAGCCCGACAGCTCCTCGAGGCGCGCCCGCGCGCGGCCCCGGGTGCCGATCACCCGAGCGCGGATCCGACGGAGCGCGGCCTTCTCGTGATGGCCGGTGGTGAACTTGATGTCGAGGATTCCGAGGTAGGTCCGGTCCTTGAGGAGGCGCATCGCGCGCTCCGGCGAGAAGCCCCGGCCGATCGCCAGCGCGATGTCCCGGGCCTTCATCGTCCCGTCCGGATCGTCGTCCGGGCCCTGGATGCGCACCTCGCCCTCCTCGGCGTCGACCTCGATCTGCGTGCCGGTCCGCTCCGCGATATCGCGCTTGGTCCGCCCGCCCGCCCCGATGAGCACGGCGACCCGCTCCTCGGGGATCCGGGCGTAGAGGGTCGGCATCCGTTCACTCCTCCGCCGGCTTCGCGGCGAGCCGATCGCCGCCGACCGCGCTCAGGAAGTCGGCCGGGTCGACGGGGTAGCCGAGCCGCCCGATGAACTTCGCGTAATGGGTCAGATCGCGCTCCAGGAGGGCCTTCGCCTGCGGGTGATCCGACCGGATCGCCTGCGCCACGTCGATCAGGACGACCCGGTCCTGCCAGTACAGGGTGTTGTACGGGGATAGATCGCCGTGCACCAGCCCCGCCCCCGTCAGCATCGCGCGGATCTGCGCGACCAGGTCCTCGTAGAGCGCCGCCGGGTCCTCGACGACCGCGTCCTTGAGCCGGGGGGCCGCGCCCCGCTCGTCCCCGATGAATTCCATCACGAGCACGTTGCGGAGATGCCCGTAGGGATGGGGCGCCCGGACGCCCGCGTCCGCCAACCGGGACAGGATCGTGTGTTCCCGGCGGGTCCAGCCGATGATCAGGCCGCCAAAGTTGCGCACGCTGGTCTGCTGGCGCAGTTCCTCGAGCGCGTACGGCGGCAGGTGGCGGAACGTGGTGTTGCCGATGCGGTAGATCTTGACGGCCCGGTACTCGGTCCCCCGGGTCGCCCGGAAGACCCCGCCCTCCTTGCCGGTCGATATCGGGAAGTCCACCGAGTCGAGGAGCCCCTGGTTCACCAGACGCGACACGGCCAGCAACGTCGGGTGGTCGAAGAACTCGTCGAGGAGCTTGCGGTGCGTGCCCTCCTTGCGACGGTCCTCCCACCGCTCGCGGCGGCTCGGGAACACGAGCTGGTCGGCGCGGGGCATCGACCGCGGACGCGCCCCCGCCTCCAAAAGTTCTCCGGCCGGATCCCGAGCCAGTGGTGCCGGGGCAACCTCGGCTTTTTCCGCCCCTGGGGGGTCCTTTCTGCGCATGCCGCTGCTCGGTCTGACGCCCTCAGCGCCCCGGGGGCCCGCCCCGTCGCCCGCCACGCCTCCGTCGGGGAGCCTCCCCACGCCGGCGTTTGCCCGGGTGCTGGACCGGACCGCCGATTACGACGCAGTGTTCCGGGTGGTCCGGGACGCCGTGCACCGGGTGCTCGGGATCGAGCGACCGGGCCTCGGGCTGGGACTCTCGAACCTGCCGCCCTCGATCGGTGCCTACTGGCAGGTGACCGGGAACCTGATCGTGCTCAACGAGGGCCTCGTCCAGGTGATGCGCGCGAACGCGACCTCGCCGCTCGAGCTGAACAGCTTCGTCTACGTCATCCTCGCCCACGAGTACCTGCACGCCCTCGGATACCTCGACGAGGGGGCCGTCCGGAAGGTGACGGCCCACGTGACCCGGACGGCGCTCGGGCCGGACCACCCGGCGACCCGGATGGCCGAGGGCGACCTCTGGCGCCTGTATCCCTTCCTGGCCTACGCCCCGGGCGGCAACGGCCAGCGGATCAAGGTCGTCCGCGGGTTCGACCTCGCGAGCACGCAGCAGTACATCCGCTGACCGCGCGCGTCCCCGGTCGGGACCCGTCGCGGACCTTATCTCGGGAGCCGTCCTCTACCGCGGCGGTCCATGGTGGTCAACGATGCCATCGGCATCACGCTGGTCGTCGCGGGGATCGCGCTCTTCGCGGTCGAGCTCGTGCACCCGGGCGCCCTCCTGCTCATCCCGGGATCGATCCTGCTCGTCGCCGGTTTCCTCTACCTGTTCCTGCCGAACGTGCTGCTGGACAGCTACGTCGGACCCGTGGTCGTGATCGTGGCGGCGATCATCGGCGCGCTGGTCGAGATCCCGTACTACCGCTGGGTCGCGCCCGTCCATCGACCGATGAGCACCACGAGCGCGGGGCTCGTCGGCTCGGAGGGGATCGTGATCGCTCCCGTCGTGCCGAACACGCTCCGCGGGAAGGTCCGGGTGAACTCGGAGATCTGGTCCGCTCGGGCCGACCAGGAGATCCCGACCGGGACGCGGGTCCGCGTCATCCACGGCGAGGGAGTCTCGATCACGGTCCAGCCGATCGGGGCGGCCGCGGCGGGAACGAACAACTGAGGGGGGAATCCAAGCATGGACTACACGGGCATCATCGTCGGGATCGTTCTGGCGTTCATCGTCATCCTCGTGATCCTCACGCGGATGATCTACACGATCCAACCGTACCAGCAGGGGATCGTCACGCTGCTCGGGTCGTACAAGCGGATGATCAACCCGGGCTTCAACCTCGTGAGCCCGCTCGCGCAGGTCCTCAAGATCGACCTCCGTACGCAGGTCCTCGAGGTACCGCGCCAGGAGGTCATCACGAAGGACAACTCGCCGACGAACGTCGACGCGATCATCTACATCAAGGTGGTCGACGCGCCGAAGGCGATCTTCCAGGTCCAGAACTACCACGTGGCCACGGTCGCGCTGGCCCAGACGACGCTCCGGTCGATCATCGGCGACATGGAGCTGGACGAGGTGCTCTACAACCGCGAGCGCATCAACACGCGGCTCCGGGACATCCTCGACGAGTCGACCGACAAGTGGGGCGTGCGCGTCGACGCCGTGGAGATCAAGGAGGTCGACCCCGTCGGTCCCGTCAAGACCGCGATGGAGGAGCAGACCGCGGCCGAGCGCCAGCGGCGGGCCGCCGTGCTCCGCGCGGACGGCGAGAAGCGCAGCGCGATCCTGGTCGCCGAAGGGCAGAAGCGCTCGCGCATCCTGCAGGCGGAGGGGGTCCGGCAGTCGCAGATCCTCGAGGCCGAAGGCGCCCGGGTCGCCACGATCCTCGAGGCCCAGGGAGAGTCCCAGCGGCTCCGCATCCTCGCGCTCGGGGCCGGCACGCTCGACGCGAAGGCGCTCACCGTCCTCTCGCTCGACACCGTCACGAACGTGGGGAACGGACAGGCGACGAAGATCCTGTTCCCGTTCGAGTTCTCGCGGCTGATGGAGGGCGCCTCCGAGTACCTGGGGACCAGCCGCCAGGTCCCGGACCGCGGGCTCAACACGCTCGACGAACTCGAAGCGCGCGTCGGGAAGATCGACGACATCCTCGGGCCGATCCCGCGCCAGGAGGAGCTCCTCACCGAGATCAAGTCGATCGAGGACGAGATCAAGGCCGAGTCGGACGAGTCGACCTCGATGGTGAACCCGTACTCGGGCTCCAAGGCCGCGAAGGGGCCGAACGTGCCCGATCTGCCCGGCGCGGACGAGATCGCCCCGCCGCCACCCGCGCGAGCGGCGTCCCCGTCGGCGGCTCCGGCGCCGGGGCCGTCGCCGGCCGCC
>JASIBA010000104.1 GCA_030041735.1 Thermoplasmata archaeon
GGCGCCGTCCTCGACCTCGCGACCGTGCCCCGCCGCGCGCAGGCGATCGCGGCCGAGGGTCCCGACGCGATCGAGCGGCTCCGCCGTCCGTTCGTAGATTCGGTGGAGCGAGTGTACGGCTTCGAGCCCGTTACCGAGGATCGATCGACCCCATGACCGGACGACTGGTCGCCGTGGAGGGGATCGACGGATCCGGGAAGTCCACGCTGGTCGCCTCGCTCGCCCGCGCGCTCCGCGCGCGCGGTCTCTCCGTCGCGCGCCGCCGCGAGCCAGCGGATCCCACGCTCGGCGCCCTCGCCCAGCGCGCCGGGGCTTCGGACGCTTGGACCGGCGCGGTCTACTTCACCATCGATCGGTTCCTCGCTCGACCGGCGCTCGAGCGCGACCTGGCCCGCCACGACCTGGTGCTCACCGATCGCTCGTTCTACTCCACCCTGGCCTACCAGGGCAGCGCGCTCCCGCCGACGGCGCGGGCCCGACTCGCCCGGCTCCAGCGCGAGGCGACCGTCGCGCCGGACCGGGTGGTCCTGCTCGACCTCGCCCCGGAGGAGGCCGCACGCCGGCGGCGACGGAGGGCTCGTGCGCGCGCTCCCCTGGAGCGGGCCGCGCTGCAGCGCCGCGTCGCGGCGGAGTACCGGCGGCTGGCGCGCGCGGGCGGCTGGATCGTGGTCGACGCCCGGGCACCGGCCCGAGCGCTCAGCTCGGAGCTGGCAGGTCGGCTCGAGCGGTGGGTCCGCGCGGGGCGAAGGCCCCCGGCCCAGGGGACCCGACGGCGAAGGTGATATTGGTCCGCCGGGTCCGCCCCCGGCTCCCATGAGCCCACCCGCTTCGATCTTCCTCGCCGAGGAGACGCTCGACCCGTCGTACCTCCCGGGCCGGCTGGTCCACCGCGAGCAGGAGCTCGGTGTGCTGGAGCGGCGGTTCCGCGCGAGCCTCGCGAAGGGACTGGCGTATCATTCCCTGGTGACCGGGGGCGTGGGGAGCGGCAAGACCGCGCTCGTCCGTCGCCTGGCCGCCGACCTCGAGCGGGCGGGTCGACTCGGGAACCTGCCGGTACGCTCGGCCTACGTGAACTGCTGGCGCCGGGCGAGCGACCGGACGGTGATGCTCGACCTTCTGCGCAGCGTCCACGTCTCCCTGCCCGACCGAGGCTACAGCCTCTCGGAGATGATCGACGTCTTCGAGCAGGGGCTGCGCCGGAGCCCGCAGCACCTGATCGTCCTGCTGGACGAGGCGTCCGCGCTGGTGCGCCAGGAGACGAAGCTGGTCTACCTGCTCTCGCGCTCGCACGAGGTCGAGCTGGGCTCGATCTCGCTCGTGCTGGTCGCGGTGGAGGACCTCCTGCCGTACCTCGACCCCGCGAGCCGCTCGAGCTTCGGCGTCACGCACCGGCTCGCGCTGCCCCCGTACGACCGGGCGGCGCTCACCGACATCCTCGAGGACCGCGCGCGGCTCGCGCTGCGGGCCGGCAGCTACGACCGAGATGTGCTCGACCAGATCGCGCGCATCGCCGCGCCGAACGGCGACGCGCGGTTCGCGCTCGAGATCCTCGCCGGGGCCGCGCACACCGCCGAGGAGGCCGGCGCCGACGCGGTCTCCTCGGAGCACGTCCGCCGCGCGAAGGGCTCGCTGCTGCCGACGATGACCGAGGACCACCTGGAGGCGCTCTCCACCAACCAGCTGAGCGTGCTGCTCGCCCTGAGCCGATCCCTCAAGCGCAAGGGCGCGTCCGTCCCGAGCCAGAAGTTGCGCGCGTCGCACTCGGCGCTCGTCGAGGAGCTCGGGGCCCCCGTGATGAGCCGCACGACGTTCTGGAGGACCCTGAAGGAGCTCGAGCGCGACGGTCTGGTGACGCTGGACGCCGCCGGTTCGGGCGAGTCCAGCCAGGTCGGCATGGACGACCTGCCGGCGAGCCTCCTCACGACGCTCCTCGAGGAGCGCACCGAGGGCGGACGCCCGAGAAAACGCTAAACCACGACCCCGCGTCGCGGCGCCGTGACTTCGGGCGCCGTCCTGTTGCCGGGTTCCCCGACGCCGGGTCCGCTCCCGAACTGGATCCGGACGCGACCGCCGCGGGGGGAGCAGTATCCCGAGGTCCGCGCCCTCCTCCACCGGCAGGGCCTCGGCACGGTCTGCCGCGAGGCGCGCTGTCCGAACCTCCCCGAGTGCTGGTCGGCCGGGACGGCGACCCTGATGCTCCTCGGCACGGACTGCACGCGGCGATGCTCGTTCTGCGCGGTCACGACGCACTGGCCGCGGGGGGTGGTCGACGCGAGCGAACCCGCGCGCGTCGCCGCCGCCGTCGCCGAGTGGGGGCTCCGGTACGTGGTGCTCACGCAGGTCTGCCGGGACGACCTCGACGACGGCGGCGCGTCGATCCTCGCGGAGACCGTCCGGCGCCTCCGAGTCGCCGCCCCGCACGCCCTCGTCGAGCTCCTGATCGGCGATCTCGGGGGTGACGCCGGCGCGGTCGCGACGGTCCTCGACGACCCGCCCGACGTGCTCGCCCACAACCTCGAGACGGTCCGGTCCCTGAGCCCGGAGGTCCGCGACCGGCGCGCGGGATACGACCGGTCGCTGGCGCTCCTCGGGGAGGTCCGCCGGCGTGCCCCACGCCTCGTGACCAAGAGCTCGATCATGCTGGGCATGGGCGAGTCCCGGGAGGAGCTGGAGACTGCGTTCGCGGACCTCCGGGCCGCCGGCGTCGACCTGCTGACGTTGGGGCAGTACCTGCGCCCGAGCGCGGCGCACCGGCCGGTCGCGCGGTACGTTCCGCCCGCGGAGTTCGAGGAGCTGCGGGACGCGGCGGCCCGCGTGGGATTCGCCGGCGTGGAGTCGGGGCCGCTGGTGCGCAGCTCGTACCACGCCGAGGAGCTCTACCGCTCGGCGCGCGCCCGCGGGAGGTCGTAGCGGTGGCGAAGAAGGCCCGCCGGAAGCTCGAGGAGGAGGAGGCCGCGGCCTTCGAGTTCCCCGTGTTCGACGAGGCGGCCTACGCATCGAAGGAGTTCGAGCTGGGGACGGGCCTGATGCTCGCCGGTCTCTTCACGGTCCTGCTCGGCGTGCTCGGCTGGGTGCTGACGGTCGCGGGGCTACCCTCGCTCGTCCCGTTCGGCATCGGGCTGGTCGTCATCGGCGCGAGCCCGTTCGTCATCGGCCGGCTCCGGTCGGCCTCGAGCCTCTTCACCAAGGGCGACTGGGCCGGCCTGATCATGCTCGAGTTCTTCGGGTTCCTGGCGCTCTGGTTCCTGCTGCTGAACCTGTCCCCGACCGCGCTCTAGGGCGGCTCGAGCCAGGGCAGCCGCTTCGCGAGGAGCTCGCCGAGGACCTCCTCGAGCACCGGGGACTCCGGAGCGCCCGCCAGCGGGAAGATCTCGACGGCCTCCGGCGCGCGGGGCGTCAGATCCTTCCCGAGCGCGAGCCGCGGCACGAACCCTCGGACGACCTCCTCCAGCTCGCGATCGGAGCGACGCGCCTCCACGGCGAGATGGCCGTCCGGCCGCACGAACGGCCCCTGGTGCACCGGCGCATCGGGCCGGGCCCACTTCTCCAGGAAGTGGCCCACCCGGTCGAGCCCGGCGGGCGGACCCTCCTGCACGCGCACGGCGCTCCGCCGCGCGTGGGCGACCTCCACGGCGACCAGCACGCGGTCCGGCCCGGCGGCGCTGGCAGACCCGAGCACCTCGAACCCCGCCCGGGCGATCTCCTCGCCGAACGCCCGTTCCGCCTTGCGGACCTGGGGGTACAGCGTGTCGTCGACCAGGTCGGGGCGGGGCAGACGCACGACCGCGACGTGGCTGGCCCGCGCCTCGACGCGGCGCAGGGCCTCGGCCCGGGCGAGCGTCGGGCGGGGCCGGATCGCGAACCACGACTCCGAGGGGTGGCGGAGATACTCCTGTGCCGCGAGCACCACGAGGGCGAGGTTGCGGCGCGAGAGCGCGCTCGCCACGTTCCGGTGCGGGTCCACCGGGTCCGGCAGGATCAGGGCCACGTCGGCGGGCAGGCGCGGCGGTTCGTGGCCGGGCTCGGCGAGCCGGACCGGGAGGCGCCAGGCGCGGGCCGCGGCCAGCATCGCCCGCAGCGATCCGAAGCGAAGGACCAGGAGCTCGACCAGGTATCCCGAGAAACCCTCGGTCCGCGCCTCGGAGCCGTAGACGCCGAGGCTCCGGAGGAACTGCTTCGTGAGCCGCACCTGGGCCACGAGCTCGGGGCTTTCGCGTTCGGCGAGGTAGGCCTGGTGGAAGGGGGTGCGGTCGACCGGCGAGAGCGGTGCCGAGGGATCCGCGACGGCGTAGCCGGGGACCGCGTCGACCCGGAACCCGTCGAACGATCCTCGAAGGTACGGATGCTCCGCGTACCGGGTCTCCGGATCGGTCAGGATGGCTCGCCCGAGCGCGAGCCCCTCCTCCCGGAGGCGCTCCCGCCCAAGATCCGAGGGGAAGAGCAGGAACAGATCGACGTCGAGGCGGTCTTGCAGGAAGGTCCCCCGAGCGGCGCTGCCCGCGACCAGGGCCCGAACGAGCGGGCTCGACCGCTCCCGGGCGGCGGCCTCGGCCCGCGCCACCAGCCGCTCGCGGACCTGGGCGACCCGGGCGAGGAAGTCGTCGGACGGAGCGATCCGGGCGGAGACCGCTCGCTCGACCGACTCGGCCGCGGCCGCGGTCGCCGCGCGGTCGTCCGCCATGCGCCGAAGGGACGCGGTCGGGAAGATGAACCTTCGGCTGCTAGGCGCGGGGCCCGGTGGGCTTCTTGAACCCTCGACGTCTCGTTTCTTCCGGAGCGCCCATGTCGGTGGCCACCCCGCATCTCGCCTCGCTGTACGAGCCGCTCGACGGCGGGAAGGTGAAGTGCACCGCGTGCGCGCGCTACTGCGCGATCCCGGAGGGATCGCACGGGTTCTGCTTCGTGCGGAAGAACGAGGGCGGTCGGCTCGTCCTCCTCTCGTACGGACGGGCGGCGGCCGTCCAGGTCGACCCGGTGGAGAAGAAGCCGCTCTCCCACTTCCACCCCGGCGCGCGCGTCTACTCGATCGGCACCGTCGGCTGCAACTGGCGCTGCCAGTACTGCCAGAACGCCGAGATCTCCCAGGAGCACGTGGTGGAGGGACGGCCCCTCTCGCCGAAGGACGCGGTGGCCGGCGCCCGGCGCTACGGCTGCGACGGCATCACGTTCACCTACAACGAGCCGACGATCTTCATCGAGTACGCGCTCGACGTGATCGAGGCCGCCCATCGGGCCGGCCTGTTCGCCAACTTCGTGACGAACGGGTACATGACGCCGGAAGCGGTCCGCGTCCTCGGCCCGAAGCTCGACGCGATCAGCGTCGACTTCAAGGGGAGCGGCGAACCCGGCTTCATGCGGAAGTACATCACGGCGAAGGGTCCCGAGCCGATCCTCTCGACCCTGAAGGACCTCAAGGCCCGCGGCGTGCACGTGGAGGTCACGGACCTCATCGTCCCCCAGGTCGGCGAGTCGGACGAGGCGACCCGCAAGCTCGCGCGGTTCGTCGTCGACGAGCTCGGGCCCGAGACGCCGTTCCACCTGCTCCGCTTCCACCCCGACTACCACATGATGGAGTTCCCGAACACGCCGGTGGCGACGCTCGAGCGGCTGCACCGCATCGCGAAGGCCGAGGGCCTCCAGTACGCCTACCTCGGGAACGTCTGGGGCCACCCGCTCGAGCACACGTACTGCCCCGGTTGCGGGGCGATCGCCGTGCGCCGCTACGGCTCGACGATCCAGGCCTGGAACCTCGATGCCCGGAACCAGTGCGCCCGGTGCGGCCACGCGATCCCCATCGTGGGACGCCTGGAGGAGGGGTATCTCCCGACGTTCGCGACGCCGGTCTCGTAGCGCCGGGGCCTTACTCGTTCGGCGGGGCCCGAAGCCCCCAGACGAAGAACGCGGCGACCGCCACCAGGATCCCGACGAAGGTGCCGAGGATGCTCGGCGAGAGCGCCGCGTTGCCCGCGTAGTACGAGAGCTCGAAGGCCGCCGCGATCGCGGCGAGCAGGGCCGCCACCCCGAAGACCAGGAACGGTCCGCCCCGCCCTCCCGATCGGGCGGAGGGGGCCCCGGGTTCGGTCATGACTGGGCCACCCACAGGATCCCCCAGAGCGCCATCACGCGCCCGGTCTGCTCCCCGGTCCCCGAGCCGGAGTCCCCGGCCGGATTGTACGAATACGCGACGGGATGGATCAGGCCGTAGAGATAGACCCCGGGGACCAGCGTCGCGGAGATCGTGACCGGCCGATCGATCACGAGGGGGCTGGTGGCCTCCGGGACCGGCGCGCCGCCGCCCGTCAGCGCGTAGATCCCCATCGTGAACGGCAGCGTGTAGTTGTGCGCGATGACGTACTCCTGCTGCGCGTTCGGGTTGTTCGACGTGACGTTGACCAAGTAGTTGTCGAGGCCGATGCTGGAGAGCGGGACCTCCCAGCTGACCTCGACCGTCCCGCCGGTCTCGGGCACCGCCGCGGCCAGCGTGGGCCCCGGCACCGAGGCGTCGAACGTGCCCTCGGAGTCCCCGACCAGGGACGTTCCCGCCGGCCGCACCGCCGGGTCGTAGATGTCCCCCGCGCCGGCGGTCGCGTTGAAGCTCGCGAGCGAGGCGCCGGTCGCGTTCGCGTCCGGGAGGACGATGAGCGCCGCGACGTCCTGGCCGAACCACGGCCCGTCGTACTCCCCGTCGGGGGCGCCGTAGACGCCCGGGGCGCTCGGCACCTGGAACTCGGCGTGCGACGTCGACCCGGGGACGACCTGCACATCCACCACGGACTGCGAGCGGAACGGGATCAGCACCGATTGCGTGGCGCCGGAGGCCGTGAGATTCAGCTCGACCCACGTACCGGCGTAGGCCACGATCGCGTTGTCGTACGAGCCCGCGATCGCGCCGGACTCGGTCGCGCTCCAGTAGTACTGCTGGCCCTGCATCGTCACGTACTCCGCGATCGGCGGGTC
>JASIBA010000105.1 GCA_030041735.1 Thermoplasmata archaeon
GTTCGGCACGTTGAACGTGCAGACGAAGTTCCCGCTCGTGTCCGCGATGATGTACGGGTACGCCAGCGTCCCGTCCGAGCACCCGGTCGGACCGTAGCCCGAGCCGGCGAAGTACAGGAGCACCGATCCCGAGACCGTGTAGCCGCTGCCGCTTACCGTGACGGTGGCGCCGGGCGGTCCCTGGCTCGGGGTCAGCACGATCGCGGGCACCGTCACTGTGAACGTCGTGAAGGCCGACTGGCCCCCGACGTCCGACGCCGTCACGGTCGTGCCGCTCGTCCCGCTCGGGACGCTGGTCGAGCACGAGAACGCGCCCGTCGCACCGGTCGTCAGGGATCCGGACGAGCAGCTCGTGATCGCGACCCCGTCAAAGGTCAGCGAAGCCAGCGCCGCGTTCGTCGAGAACCCGGACCCGGAGATCGTCACCGGCGCGCCCACCGGCCCCTGCGAGGGACTCACGGTGAGGGAGAGCGACGTGACGGTGAACGACTGCGTCGAGGCGCCCGGGATGTAGTCCTCGCTCGAGAGCTCGTAGAGGTCCACGTGGTACGTGCCGCTCGCGACCGAGGGCACCGAGAGCGTGCACGGCGCCGAGCCACCGGAGCCGGTCAGGGTGCCGGAGGAGCTGGTCGTGCAGTAGGTCACGTAGGTGCCGAGCACGTCCGCGGTCACATCGAAGAACACCGCATAGCTGTCGATCGAAGCCAGGCCGCTCGCGGTGATCGCCGCGCTCGCGCCGATCGGGCCCTGCGTGGGAGCGAGGGAGACCGAGGGAGTGGTCACGGTGAGCTTGCTGGTCGTCGAGAGGATGTAGACCGTCCCCTCGAACACGTCCGCGTAGTAGCTGCCCGCTGCGATCGCCGGCACGGGGAAGGTCCCGGTGTAGCCGCCGGACCCCGTCGTCGTGAACGACAGGGCGGTCGTCAACGCCGTTCCCTGCTTGCTGTCGAGGTGCAGGGTGTACGCCGTCGAACCCGACAGGCCGGTCGCCGTCAGCGTCACTGCAGTGCCGGCGGGTCCAGAGACGGGGCTGATGGAGGCCGCGGCCGCCGTGTAGGCGATCGAGGCTCCGGTCGGGCTCCCGCTGACCGTGACCGTGCCCGTGAGGGGCGTGGGGGCGTATCCGGTCGGGACGCCGGCGGTGAACGAGTAGGTGCCGTTCGGTGCCCAGAGGACGGCCGTGGTCACCTTCGTCGTGTTCGACGGGTTCGTGGTCGCGGTGAAGAACGTCAGAGGCTCGTAGACCGGCACGCCGTTGAGGTGCACCGTCCAGGAGGTGCCCGAGGGGAGCCCGCTCTCCGTGAAGGTCACGGGGTACAGGCCCGACACGATCCCAGCCGGGACCACCGTGCCGCTCACGACCTGGGTCACGTACGGGGAGAGCGGGGCGAGGTCGCCGAGGCCCGAGATCGAGGCCGTCCCCGTGGGGCTCGAAGCCCGCGCGTTGTACGGCACGCCGTACGGGTCCGCGACCGTCCCGTAATTGAACCAGTAGTTCCCGCCCTGGTAGGACTGCCCCAGGATGCTCCCGGACAGCACGATGCCGTTCGCAACGATCGCGTTGGTCGCCGGCTGGTAGCCGCCGGTGGCGTTCCAGAAGTTCGAGTACGTCACGCCCGTGGCCCGCGACGTGGAGCTCGCCGTGCCGTTGGTGTAGAACGCGTTGTTGTAGATCCAGTTCCCGCTGCTGTCGACGGCGAGACCCGTCGAGGGCAGTGACATCCCGCCGTACGCCTCGGCCGGGCTCCCGGTGTCCTCACCGGGGAGGCTGAACGGTGCGAACGTGTTCCCCCAGACGTAGTTGTGGCCGATGCCCGAGTTGGGGGCCACGCCCGTCCCGAGGAACTCGAGACCTTCGCTCGACACGTTGAACGTGTTCGAGGCGAAGACGTCGTTGGTGCACACGTTACAGTAGATGGAGTAGTCGTGGCCGACCTCGATGTCGGACGACCAGATGCCGATCGACGTCCCGTGCTCCACCACCATGTTCGTGGTGTGGTAGAAGTACATCGGCAGCGAGTTGTAGTCCAGCGTGCCGCCGTAGGCCGCCGCCAGGATATCTGTCTGGAAGTACCACCAGCTGGGCTCGGTGATCTCGAGCGTCGGCGGCGGGTTGAACTCGAAGTTCGCCGTCGTCGCGTTGATCCAGATCCCCGAGTAGACGATGAACAAGTAGTCGTTCAGGATCCCGAACACCGGCGAGAGCGAGGTCTTCTGGTTCCCGAGGAGGATGTACGGGTTGCTCGGAGTACCCGCTCCGAACGTCGAGAGGTTCGCCAGGTCGGAGTTGCTGAACGCCCAGAGCGGCGTGTAGACGGTGGGCGTCGCGCTGCGCGCGAGGGTCACGACCAGGGACTGCCCGGAGGTCGCGAGGTTGACGTTCACGGTCTGCTCGTTGTAGCCGCTCAGCATGACCTGGACCGTGTAGGCGCCCGCCGAGAGCCAGATGTTCTGGCCGATCTGGCCCTTCCCCGTGAACCAGCCGAAGGTCGGGGCGACCTGGAAGAGCGACTCGTTCGTCTGGGCCGTGCCCGGCGCGATCGCGAGGAACGCGTTCCCGGGCGCCACGTCCGCGTAGTTCAGGGCGAAGGAGCCCTCGGAGCCGGCGCCGATGCTCGGCGCCCCGTCCGTGCCCCCGTTGACGCCCCAGAGACCCTGGAGCAGCGAGGGGCCGGTCCGGTAGTACGCCACCGGCTGGCCGCCTACCTCGTTCCAGGTCGTGAGAGCGCCCTGGCCGGTCTCCCCGGTCTCGCTCCCAAAGTCGTAGGCGGAGGGCGGGGCGACGTAGGTGTCGGTGGTCCCCGGCGCGAGCGTGTAGAGACCCACGTTCGCGTTCGCGTAGACGATGTTGGCGTTCGCGCCGTCGCTCTGCCCGATCCCGACGTCCATCTCCATGTCGGAGGGGAGGCCCAGCGGCGTGTACTCGTAGCCGTTCGCGGAGATCTCCGCCGAGCCCGGCGCGACGTTCACGCCGGAGTTGAAGTACACGTTATCGTACTCGCCGCAGACGTCGCCGGAGGGCTCGGTGGTCGGGCAGACGACCTGGCCGGCGGAGTTGATGACGGTGTAGTTGAAGTAGACCTCGTTGACCATCGGCGAGCCGTCGTAGCTGCCGACCGTCGTGTTGAGGTAAAGATCGAGGGTGTACGGGTAGGCGACCGTGATGCTCGGCCCACTGGTCTCGTAGACCTCCTCCTCCTCGATCCGGCCCTGCCCATGCAGGATCGAGCTCGACGGGAAGATGCCGCTCGGGCTCGAGAAGTTCCAGATGTTCAGCACGAAGCTGAGCGTGTTGCTCGAGTCGGTGTATTGGATGACGTTCTGCAGCCAGAAGTCGTAGCCGCCCTGACCGAAGAGCGTCGTGTTGTTCAGGACCGTGTTGAGCTGGTCGCCGTACGCCTGGAGGGTGCCGTAGTACGGCGAGATCGCCTGGATGCCCTCGGGGTCCGTCGTGGTGACGGTCCCCAGGAGGCTCGTCGTGTTGAGGATGTAGGGGGTGGTCGTGCCCGTGGTGTTCTCGAGGCCGAAGGTCGAGACGCCGATCGGGGCGGCCGCGTAGTAGTACAGCGGGTCGATGTGATTGTCGGTCTGGGTGACCGGCTTCTGGGGGACGTTGAGCGTCGGGGGAAGGAAGTCGTTCAGGCTCACCCCGTTATTGAGGAAGGCCTGCCGCGCGCTGTTCACCAGCGTCGCGCGGGCCGTTTCTTCGGACTGGACGAACGCGGAATCGGTCGTGGCGGGCGCCGAGCTGGCGCCGGTCCCGGTGGACGGGGCCACCGGACTCGTCGGCGGAGCGGGCGCGCCGGGACTGCTCACCGGGGCCGAGGACGAGGCCGGCGCGTTCGTCCCCACGAACGCCAGCATCGAGCTGAGCAGGACGACCAAGGCCAGTCCTACGACGACGATCGTCTTCTTCGAATTCCATCCCTGCACGGTCGCGTTACCGAACATCGCTGCGTTCCCTCGAGTGTCTCGTCGCTCCGCGGGTCCGCCCTTCCCGGTGCGGACCGGCTCGCGCGTGCAGCAGTACTCTGAACGAGTTCTTCAACCGCGCGAAAAACGTGGTGGAACCGATTAGAGTATCGCAGCCTCGTACGGGGAGCGGGTCACTCGCGGGTCCAGGCGAAGGGCCGAGCCTCGCCGGACGCGTCGCGCATCCACCGTTCGACCGCGCTCCGCAATCCGGGGAGGCTCTCGGGAAGCGCGGACGCGGTCCGGAGCGGCGAGGTCGAACCCAGCCACTCGATCAGCATGCGAGGCAGGGGCTCGCTCCCCGGCGACGGGTGCACCGAGAACTCGGGATGCCGCTGGACCCATCGATCGAGCCGCGCGACGGCCCGGTCGTCCGCCGGTTGCGTCAGGAGCACGACGCGCTCCCGTCCCCGCCGGCTCCGTCCGACAAGATGCAGGAACGTCAGCAGCTCCTGATCGTGGTAGCGCGGCGCGGAGCCCCGCGGCGCTCGCCCCTCGAGCATCGTGAGCGTGTTCATCAGGGGCACCGTCCACGCCCGGTTCGGCAGCCGAACGCTGGGCTCGGAGGGCGTCGCGACCGCGCCGGACCGAGACAGGCTCCCCGGCGTCGCGCGCCGGACCGAGAGCGCGATCGCTCGGTGCGGCGGATTGACGTAGAGACCGATGACGTCCAGGAACCGAGGGACGAAGCGGGGATCCTCGGGCAGCGCCACCCGCCGAGAGCGGGGCGGATGGACGTCGTAGGCCTTCCAGACCCGGCGCACCGTCGAATGGCTGACGCCCACGGCCCTCGCGAGCGAGCGCGTCGACCACCGCGACCCGGAGCTCGGGGGCTCGTAGAGGGTGGTGCGAACGATCCTCCGGACGAGGTCCCGGGGGATTCGGGGCGGCGAGCCGAGCCGGGGGGCTTCGAGCAGCAGCCCGTCCACTCCGAGCACCCGGAAGCGGGACTTCCAGCGGGCCACCGTGATCGGATTGATCCGCATGCGGCGGGCGATGCGACGGTTGGATAGTCCCTGCGCCGAGAGCAGGATGATCCGGGACCGGAGCACGACGCGATACGGCGTTGAACCGCCGCGACTCCACTTCTCGAGGAGCGCCTGCTGTCGCTCCGACAGTGTCGCACGCGTCGCACGACCCATCGCGCGACCCAGTCACCGACGGCTCTTCAACTAGTGCGACGGCGAGGGGCCCGCCCGCGCACACGGGCGCCCGTGGTGCTCGAGTCCCGCGTCCTGCGTGATGGACCTGCGTCGGTTCCAGCATCACACCCTCACTCTCGGAGGTCCGGGACCGCGGACGGCGGCGCGGCGGCGGTCGGATCGGACCGGCCGCCGCCGCCGACCCGAGCGGGTTCGCCGCCGGAGACGGGCACCGCCCGGAGCGGCGGGCACCCGGGAGCCGCGCCGACTCATTCCGGGCCGGATTTCGCGGCTCGAACGTCCCGCCCCGAAGGCCCGGGGCCGCGGCCCGGTCTCCGGAGCGTGGGCGAATTAGTTAGGAACCGTAATATGCGGTCCCGAACTAATTGTGTTCGCTCGATTCATGTCGATGCATCGTTCCGGGGCCTCCGCCCCCGGCCCGTCGTCCGCGTCGGACGCTCCGTGGTCGGATCTGCGCGAGGCGCACAAGCTGCTCCGCTCGCGCTGGACGCGGGAGCTCGAGCGCTTCGAGCTCACGCTGCCGGAGTACCTCGCGCTCGAAGTGTGCGGGCGGGGGACTCCCCGCGCCTCGGACGTGGCTCGGGCCCTGGGGCTCTCGGCCGCGGGGACGACCGACGCGCTCGACCGGCTGGAGTCCCGGGGCTTCCTGGTCCGGCAGGCCGACCGGGTCGATCGCCGGGCGATCCGGGTCCGTCTCACGGTCGAAGGACGGCGGGTCCGGCGGCGGACGAACGCGGCGAAGCGCGCGACGTTGCGCTACATCCACTCATCGATGACGCACGAGGAGCGCGAGGCGCTGTCCCACGGTCTCACGGCCCTGACTCGGGCGCTCCGGCAACCGGTCGGAGGAGGGTGACGTGGACTACAAGTGGACGGTCCTCTCGAATACCACCCTCGGAGGTCTGCTCGCGTCGCTCGACGGCACGATCGTGCTGATCTCGCTGCCGGTCATCTTCAAGGGCCTCGGGGTCGACCCGTTCCTCCCCGGGAGCTTCCCGATCCTGATCTGGATGCTCCTCGGATACGGGGTGGTCACGGCGACGCTGCTCGTGACGTTCGGCCGGCTCTCCGACATGTGGGGACGCGCGCGGATGTACAACCTGGGCTTCGCGGTGTTCTCCACCGGCTCCGTGCTGCTGTTCCTCGAGCCATGGACCGGGGCCACGGGCGCGTGGGCGCTGGTCGGGTTCCGGCTCATCCAGGCCGTGGGCGCCGCCTTCCTGTTCGCGAACTCCGCCGCGCTGCTCACCGATGCGTTCCCGCCCGAGGAGCGGGGCAAGGCGATGGGCGTCAACCAGGTCGCCTTCATCGGGGGCTCGATGGTCGGTCTCGTCGCTGGCGGGATCCTGGCCGGCATCCCCGACCTCCATCTCGGGCCGATCGTGCTCCCCACGTGGCGCCTGATCTTCCTGGTCAGCGTGCCGGTCGGCGTCATCGGCACGATCTGGGCGTACGCCCGCCTCCGCGAGATCTCGGTGCGGCGCCCGGACCAGCACATCGACTTCCTGGGGAACGCGACGTTCGCCCTCGGGCTCACGCTGCTGCTCGTGGGGGTGACCTACGGGCTGCTCCCCTACGGGGGGAACCCGATGGGCTGGACCAATCCCTGGGTCCTCGCGGCCCTCGGGGGCGGCGGGGCTTCGATGCTCGCGTTCCTGTTCGTCGAGTCCCGGGTGAAGGACCCGATGTTCCGTCTCGAGCTGTTCAAGAAACGCGCGTTCGCCGCGGGGAGCGCGACCTCGTTCCTCGGGTCCGTCGCGCGGGGCGGGATCATGCTCGTGCTGGTCGTCTGGTTCCAGGGGATCTGGTTACCGCTCCACGGCTACTCGTTCGCGGAGACCCCGCTCTGGGCCGGGATCCTCCTGATGCCGATGATCATCGGGTTCCTCGTCGCCGGCCCGCTGAGCGGCTGGCTCTCGGATCGCCACGGTCCCCGTACGCTCGCGACGATCGGGATGGCGATCGGATCCGGGACGTTCTTCGCGCTCGCCCTCCTGCCGATCAACTTCCCGTACTGGGAGATGGGGGTGCTCCTCTTCGCGCAGGGCGCGGGGATGGGGATGTTCGCGGCCCCGAATGCCGCGGCGATCATGAACTCCGTACCACCGGAGAACCGGGGCGCGGCCGGCGGCATGCTCGCCACGTTGCAGAACTCGGGGCAGCAGGTCTCGATGGCGATCTTCTTCACCATCATCATCGTCGGGCTCTCGGGCGGGCTCGGCGGATCCGTGAGCGCCGCGCTCGCGGGCGCGAGCGTGGGCCCGCCCGACAGCACGATCCTCGCCCACGTGATCGCCTCCAATCCGACCGGCGCGCTGTTCGGCGCGTTCCTCGGCGAGAACCCGATGGGTCTCCTGCTGCAGAGCGCCGCGACGGCGCCGGGTTGGGTCCCGCTCTCTCCGGCGGTCACGCAGACGCTGATCGCCCCGCACTTCTTCGCGCAGGCGATCCAGCCCGCGTTCAAGTCCGCGCTCGGCGAGGCGTTCCTCTTCGCGGGCACGATCACCGGCGTGAGCGCCGTGGTCTCGGCGTTCCGCGGCGCGCGGTACGTCTACGGCCAACCCGCGACGCCCCCGAAGGCCGCGCCGCCGACGCCGACGGACGGCGCCGGGGCGGGCGGCGTGCCCACCGCCCGGCACGGGCCCTGAGCGGCGGAGGGACTCGGCGCGATGACCAACCGGGAGATCGCGCAGTCGTTCGATCAGATCTCGACCGTCTACGATGAGACCCGAGACCCGCTCGAGCCGGCGACGCTCGATCGCGTCGCCGACCGCCTCCAGCGCGCGGGCGTCCGCTCCGTGCTGGAGATCGGGGTGGGCACCGGCCGCATCGCGCGACCGCTCCTCGACCGCGGCTTCGAGGTCACGGGCGTCGACCTTTCGCGCGGGATGCTGGCGAAGGCGCGCGCCAAGGGGATCCCGCGGCTCGTCCGGGGGAGCGGCTATCGGCTCCCGTTCGAGCGGAAGGCGTTCGATGCGACCCTCCTCGTGCACGTCCTCCACATGCTGGACCGGCCGTCGACGCTCCTGCGAGAGGCCGGCCGCGTCAGCCGGATCGGCACCTTCGCGATCGTCAATCCGCGGTGGGGCCGGCGCCGACGGCGCCGCGACTCGGCGTTCTCGGCGCACCGCGTGCTCCACGAGGCCCTGCGCGCCCGCGGGTACCCCGTCCGGCGGTTCGGCGGCGGGCTCCCCCGCCGGGAGATCCGGGTCCTGAAGCGTCTCCCGCCCGACCACCTCGCGGTCGTCGAGGAAAAGGACGTGACCGTCACGACCGCGGAGCGGCTCGATCGGCTCGCGAAGCGCGGGCAGCGCCACCTCCTCCACGTCCCCCCGGACGTCCTCGCGTCCGCGATCGCGGAGACGCGCGCGCGGGTCCCCGACCGGACCGTCACGGTGCACCGCGTGACGGGCCTCGCCCTCTGGCGGGCGCCGCCCCCGGGGGGCCGGCGGTCCGGCCGCGCTACTTCGCGAACCGGTGCTCCATCACGTACGGGAGCACGCCGCCGGCGCGGTAGTAGTCGAGCTCGGTCGGGGAGTGCAGCTCGCCGCGCGCCGCGAAGCGGATCGGGTCGCCGTGGTCGGGCGTCGCGGTCACCTCGACCGGCGCGAGCGGCGCGAGCGACCCGCCGGGGAAGCGGATCGCGAAGCGTTCGCGCCCGGTGAGGCCCAGTGCTCGCCACCCCGTGCCCGGCGCGAACGTGATCGGGAGCACGCCCATGTCGATCAGGTTCGCCCGGTGGATGCGCTCGAAGCCCTCGGCCAGGACGGCGCCGACCCCGAGCAGGCGCGGTCCCTTCGCGGCCCAGTCCCGCGAGCTGCCCTGGCCGTAGCTCTTCCCCGCCAGCACGATCAGCGGGACGGCCTCCGCCCGATAGCGCTCGGCCGCCGCGAACACCGTCATCTCCTCACCGTCGGGGAGATGGACCGTGAGCCCGCCCTCCTTCGGGGCGACGAGCTCGTTCTTCAGGCGCACGTTCGCGAACGTGCCGCGGATCATGACCTCGTGGTGGCCGCGGCGCGTGCCGTAGGTGTTGAACTCCGCGACCGGCACCCCGTGCGCGAGCAGCCACTGGCCCGCGGGCGTGCGCTCGGGGATCTCCCCGGCGGGCGAGATGTGGTCCGTCGACACGCGATCCCCGACCGCGAGCAGGGCCCGGGCGCCGTCGATCAGGGTCCCGTCTTTCGGCAGCCAGGGAGGCGGGAGCTCGAGATACGGTGCCTTGGCGAGGTAGGTGGAGTCGGGCTGCCACGGGTACTCGAGCCCGGCCGGTACGTTCAGCGCCTCCCAGTGCGGGTCCCCGATCTCGATGGCGCGGTACTTCACCGCGAACATCTCGGGCTCGAGGCAGCGCTCCACGACCCGGCGCACCTCCTCGGGGTCGGGCCAGAGGTCCTTCAGGAAGACGTCGGCTCCGGAGGGCGAGCGGCCGAGGGGCTCGGTCGTGAGATCGATGTCGATGCGGCCCGCGATCGCGTAGGCGACCACCAGCATCGGCGAGGCGAGGTACGCCGCCCGGGTGTCGATGTTGATGCGGGCGTCGAAGTTCCGGTTGCCGCTCAGCACGGCGGCGACGTAGAGGTCGGAGTCGCGGACCTGCTGCGAGACCGCGGGGATGAGCGGCCCGGAATTCCCGATGCAGGT
>JASIBA010000106.1 GCA_030041735.1 Thermoplasmata archaeon
GGGCAGACGGTCGGGGGTCCCGCTCCCGGCCGCTCCGTGTAATGGACGCTCACCCGAACCCCGGGGACGCCCACCAGCAGCCGACGGAGTCGCGGACCGCCGATGGCCGCCAGCGGATCCTCGCGGCGGAGGTACTCCGTCAGGGCATCGCGGAACGCGTTCTGGGAGGAGAACGTCGCCTTCCGTCCCCGCACGAGCCGGCGCGCGGCCCGGACGATCTCGTCGTCGTGGGGGCGGTGGTACCGCGGTTCGACCGGCGCCTTAGCTGGCGGTGCGACCGCGTCGTCCCTCTCGGGCACGGATCTCCTCCTCGTAGAACCGACGTGCGAAATCGGACTCCACGTCGCGGATCGCGAGCGGTCCGGGCTCGGCGTCGGCGAAGAACGTCAGCAGCGTGGCCGCGGCGGCGAGGCGGACCGCGCGTCCCTTGAGGCGCGGCGAGAACTTCGGGTAGCGCGTGCCCTTCAGCGCCTCCTCGGAGACCGCGCGGAGCGCGTCGTAGAGGTCGCGCTCGAGGCGGATCGGCCGGGCGCGGAACTTGCCCGCGACGAGCGGATGACCGGTCTGGATCGCATAGACGAGCGTGAGGTGGTCGCGGATCTTCTCCGCGAGCTCGAACTCGAGGTCGCCGAGCTCGAGCCGCTCCGCGCTCGCCTCGACCGCCCGGAAGCGCTCGCGGGTCATCGGGTGGAACCGCAGGAGCATCCGGTCCTCGAGCGCGGCGAAGTTCGGATCGGCGATCGTCGCCCAGTAGTCCTGGGCCCCCGCGGTCCGCACGTTGTAGTTCACGGAGAAGAACGACCGGAACGTGTAGGGTCCCACCGTGCCGAACGTGGTCTCCCACTTCACCTCCCGCTGCTCCATCACGAGCTTGAGGGGCTCGACCATCCCGCGGTACTTGAACCAGTCATTGAACTCGGGCACGATGAAATTGAACGTGCGCCCGGTGTAGGCGGCGCCGACGCGCAGGAACTGCGCCGGTGTGATCCCACCGCAGTACCGGTTCCGGCCGGGGAGGCCGTGCGCCGGCACGCCCGTCCGGGGATTGCCCCGGACGAGATCGTCGATCGAGAACGTCTTGCCGGTCCCCGGCGGGCCGAAGAGCGCGAGGTGGAAACCGGTCGCCCCGGTGACGCGCCCGGTCGGGGCGACGAGCGGCGCGTCCGCGAGCGCGTACTGCTGGAGGAGCGAGATCAGAGAATCGAAGTAGAGCGCGTCCCCGAAGAGGCTCCGGAGGTATTCCGCGAGCTCCCGGACGTCGAACGAGCGGCCGAACTCGAGCGTCGCTTCGAGGCGGTAGCGGAGCACGTCGCGCAGATGCTCGAGGAACTGGGAGTCCATCGCGCGGATCTCGGCGGGCTCGTCCGGGACCGGCTGGAGCGCCCCGGTGTCGATCGACTCCGAACGCCCGATCTCGTCGAGCAGCAGCTGCCGGAGCTCCGCGGGATAGGGGACCTGGTAGAGCTTGTCTCCGTGGCCCTCCGGGAGCTCGACCAGGAGCCCGCGCCGCTTCAGACGGGTGAGCAGGCGGGCCGAGTCCTCGAAGATGCGCTCGCGGAGCAGCCGGGTGCGGAGTTCCGTCAGCCGGAACCGCGCCGGCTGGGAGGCGACGCCGCGGATCGTGCGGCGGCGATCGGCGTCCTCTACGACGCTCGCGAGCACGCGCGCGACCGGCAGGTCCGGCACGACGAGCTCGAGGGTCCCGGCGGCCGACACGGACCGCGCTACCGCTCGACCGGGATATATTTTAGGCCGCTCGAGACTGCGCGGCCGTGGTCGGGCGGGCCTCTTCCGCGTACGAGCGCGAACTGAGGACCTTGCTCCAGGGCGACCTCGCGGCGGTGCGCGCCTACCTGCGCACGCTGCTGCCCGAGGACCGGGCGGACTTCGAGCGCATCGTCCACGAGCCGTTCCTCGTGATCCGCGGCGCCGGCTCGCTGGGGTTCGATCTCGTGGCGCTGCGCCGGGAGCTCGCGTTCCCGCTCGAGGTCAAAGCCGCCTCGGGCGACGTGATCCGGTTCACCGACGCGAGCGGACGCGCCGACCTGCAGCTCGCCGCGCACCGCCGGGCCGTCGGCCGGGTCGGCCTCACCGTGCTCTACGCCTACCGCCGGCTCGGCCGGCGCTCCGAGGAGCCGTGGCGGATCTTCCTCGCGAGCGAGGTGCCGAGCGCCGGCACGCTCCGGTTCATCTGCCGACGCCTCCCGCCGGTCAGCACCACGCGCGGGGGTCATGGCATCCTCCGATGGGAGGAGGGGATGCCGCTCTCCCGGTTCCTCGCCACCGTCCGGAGCCTCACCGAGCCGACGCCACGGGTGGCGTCGTGAGCGTGCACGTCGCATCGGTCGGCGTGGGCCGCTTCGGGAAGCGCCCGGAGAACCAGATCGATCTCGCCGCCGAGGCCTCGGGGATCGCGCTCGAGGGGGTCGGACGCAAACCGATCGACCTGCTCGTCGCCGGCTCGATGATGGCCCACGGTCCGCACGGACCCGAGGCGCTGCTGCCCCGCATCGCGGAGCGGCTCGGGCTCGAATCGACGTCCGGGTACCGCGTCGAGTCCGCGAGCGGGACCGGCGGGATGTGCTTCCACGCCGCCGTGCTCGCCCTCGAGTCGGGTCGGTTCGAGCGCG
>JASIBA010000015.1 GCA_030041735.1 Thermoplasmata archaeon
CTCGGGACGAACTCCTACGACGTCCACCTCGGCCCCTACCTCGCGGTGTACACGGAGGGCGCCCTCGACGCCCGCGCCGACAATCCGGTCGAGGAGTTCCGCATCCCGGAGGGCGGCGTGGTGCTGGTTCCCGGCCAGCTGTACCTCGGCGTCACGGAAGAGTACACGGAGACCCACGGATTCGTCCCGTTCCTCGAGGGGAAATCGAGCGTGGGGCGACTGGGGATCGACATCCACTCGACGGCCGGCAAGGGGGACGAGGGGTTCTGCAACTACTGGACGCTCGAGATGAGCGTCAAGCTGCCGGTGCGCGTCTACGCCGGCATGCCCGTCGGACAACTGATCTACTTCGAGATCTCGGGGACCGTGGCTCGGAGCTACGGCAAGAAGGCCAGCGCGAAGTACCGCACCGTCTCCCGGCATCCGACCCCGTCGCGCATGTTCCTCAACTTCCCGAAGCGGCCGACGCGCGCGCGGCGCTGATCGGCCCCGTCACTCGGCCGCGGGTTCTGCGGGCCGCACCAGGAAGAACGCCGGGCGTCCCGGTCGGGCGCGGTCTCGCCGGTGGAGCGGGTCGTGCGGCTCGCCCTCGGCCTCGGGCACCACCGAGACCGTGCCGAACCCGAACCTCCGCAGCAGGTAGCCCTCGGCCGCTCGGAGCGTGGCGAGCTCGTCCACCGGCGGCTCGACCGGCGGTCCTTCCGCGCGCACCGCCGGGCCGACGCGCTCGACGTACTTCGGGATCTCGCCGAGGTAGCCGCGGACCTCGGCGTGCGCCCGGGCGCGTTCCATGACCGGACGGATCGCGAGCGGGGTCCCGGTCGCGGCGGCCTCTCGGACCCAGCGCTCGACCTCGCGCTTCCAGGGCGCCGCGACGAAGAACACGACCTCGTCGGGCACCGACCCCGCGCGCTCGAGCGTCGGGCGGAGCACCGCGCGCAGGTCGTCCTCCACCCGCTCCAGGTACTCTTCCCGCGCCTCGGCGGCCGGGGCGAGCTCGAACGCGTCCAGCGCGGGGAATCGCTCCAGCGCCACGAGGCCGGGGAACCGCCCCTCCCCGAGCTCCTCGGCGAGGTGGGGCGTCACCATCGCCAGCAGCACGGTCCACGCCCGCCCGAGCCGGTCCGTGAGATCCCCGGGGGCGCCGCCGCGTGCGTAGTATCGGCGCAGGCGGGCCGGGATCGTGACGTACACCTCCTCCGCGAACGCGCGGACGTCGGCGGCGCCCATCGCGCGCCGGGCCGCCTCCAGGGACCGATGGAACTGCGAAGCGAGCCAGGCCTCGAGTTCGGGCGGCCCCCGGCCGTCGCCGCGCGTCTCCCGGACGAGCCGTTCGATCTCGGCGAGCCGGGCCGCTGCGACGTCCACGTCCTCCGAGTTCCACTCGAGGTCGGAGAGCGGGGCCGCGGCGCTCACGTAGTACAGGCGGAGCGGGTCGGGGCCCCACCGGGACAGCGCATCGCCCAGCGGCGGGACCCCTCCCTTCGACGACACCTCCTTCTTCGACAGCTTGGCCCCGCTGATCCCCGTGATCCAGCCGTTGACGAAGATGCCGCGGGGCGCGAGCTCGGCCGGCTCGAGGCGGGCGTGCGTGTAGAGGAAGACGGGGAAGTGGACGTTCTTGTGCTCCTTGCCCCCGAGATTGATGTCGACCGGGTACCAGTACAGGAGCTCCGCCCGGATCTCGTCCCGGAGGGCGGGATCCACCGACGGCTCTCCGGATCCCTGGCCCAGCAACGCGTGGTCGAAGAACGCGTCGGTCAGCTGCGGCAGAGCGATCCGACCGCGCGCGACGAAGCGTCGGATCACGAAGTAGGCCATGTAGAACGTCGAGTCCGCGATCGGCTCGACGATCCAGGCCGGGTCGAACGGCAGCGCGGTGCCGAGCCAGGGCCCCTTCCGCGCGCACGGCCGGTCGTCGAACCAGTCGAGGATGCCCTGCAGCTCGCGGGCGTACTCCGGCGGCCAGGTCGTCAGTCGGGCGAGCCGCTCCCGAGTGGCCTGCTTCCACGCGGGATCCCCGTAGCGCAGGAACCACTGGTCGGAGAGCCGGCGGATGACGACCGTATGGCCGTTCCGGCAGATCACCGGTTTCGAGAACTCCCGGAGCTCGAAGGTCCCTCCCGCCTGCGCGATCAGACCGGCCACGCGATCCCGCGCCTCCCGGACCGGCACGCCCTCGAACGGAGGTACGATCATTCGACCGCGGACGAACTCGAGGCGGTAGAGGCGCTCGGACGCCTCGTCCACGCGAGTCCGGTCGGCGAGGCCCGACGCGCCGACCGCCCGGAGCGCACGCTGGGCCGGGGCGCCCTCGCCCTCGAGCAGGGTCCGCTCCGAGGCCGTCAGGGCGCTCGGGCCCTCGGTGGAGATCAAGACCGGGAACGCGCCGATGCGCGCGCGTACCTCCGGGGGGAGCTCGGCCACCGCCGCCGCGTCCGCCGGGGCGTGGGCCGGGACGCTCATGACGACCCCGGTACCGATCCCCGGGTCGACCAGAGGACTGGCGAGGACCGGCACCGCGCGCCCCACGAGGGGCACGGCGACCGACTTTCCGGTCAGGGACTCCGCGGGAACGGCATGCCCGACGCGGCCCCCGTGCTGCTCGACGAGCCGATCGGCCCCCGCCCGGGCGACGAGGTACTCGTCCGTCCCTCGGTGCCAGACGACCAGCTCGGAACCCGGGGCCAGCCAGACGTTCGTGACGCCGTAGACGGTCTCGGGCCGGAGCGTGGCGGCGAGCAGGACCCGACCATCGTCGAGGCGGAACGGGACCAGCGTGAACCGGACGATCTCCGCGTCGCCGCCGGTGGAGAGGTCGGTCTCGGACGGATCGACCGCGATCGGTCCGTCGACCGGACAGACGGCGGAGTAGTAGTCGCCCTGGGAGATCGCGCCGCGCGCGCGCAGGCTCCGCATCTGCCAGCCGATGAACGCACGGTAGTCGTCGTCGATCGTCGTGACGTACGTTGCCTCGTCGAACAGCGCCCCCATCGACCGGAGGGTCTCGCAGTACGTCCGGCCGAGGAACCGCGCCGCGTACGCCGGATCCTCGAGGCGGCGGCGCTCGTCCTCGGGCACGCCCGCGTCGTCGAGCTGCTGGACGGTAGCCGGGTCCCGGTCGTGGACCTTGTGCGCCCAGCTCACCGCCGGGATCCCCGAGGCATGGAGCCCGAACGGGAACAGGACCGCATGCCCGAGCGACCGGTGGAAGCGGTGCAGCGCGTCGAGGTAGGCGTACCCCCGGAGGTGGCCGACGTGCAGGAAGCCGCTCGCGCCCGGGTAGGCGTTCAGGGCGAAGAACTTCTCGCGCCCGGGCGCGCGCCGGCCCTCGGCGAGCCCGGCGGCCGCCCAGGCGGCCTGCCACTGCCGGGCGCGGGCGGGGTCCATGGCGGCCTTCGAGCGGGACCGCTTATTGAACGGTTGCGCTCGAGCGCCGCCGGACGAGGACGGCCTGGGGCCCGGGCCGGGGGAAGCGCCTATAGTCGGGCGGGTCGCTCCCCGGGCGGATGCGGATCATCGAGGTGTTCCACTCCGTCCAGGGAGAGGGACCGCTCACGGGCGAGCGGACCTCGTTCATCCGGACGGCCCGCTGCAATCTCCGCTGCTCCTGGTGCGACACGCCCTACTCGTTCGGACCCGGGGTCGAGCGATCGATCCCGTCGCTGCTGGCCGAGGTGGCACGCCACCGGACCCGGTACGCGTGCCTCACCGGCGGTGAGCCGCTGCTGCAGTCCGAGTCGGTGGACCTGGTCCGCGCGCTCTCGGACCGGGCGCTGACGACCGTCATCGAGACCGGAGGCTCGCTGGACGTGCGCCCGTACCTCGGGATCCCGCACGTGATCCTCAGCGTCGACGTGAAGTGCCCTTCGTCGCGGATGGAGGCGAAGAACCGGTGGGCGAACCTGCCGCTCCTCCGGACGACGGACGTCGTGAAGTTCGTCCTCGCGGACCGGAAGGACTACCTGTATGCCCGGCGCGCCCTTCGCACCCATCCGGTCCGGGCCCCGGTCGTCTTCCAGCCCGTCTGGGGGACCGACGCCGGGCGGCTCGCGGACTGGGTCCTCCGGGACCGCCTCGACGTGCGCGTGATGCTCCAGGAGCACAAGGTCCTCTGGGGCGACGTCCCGGGGCGGTAGCCCTCGCGACCCGCCGCCGAGCGGGGAAGCCTAATGAGGGCTCGACCCTCGTTTGCGGTCTCGGCGATGGGAGCGAACGATTCGGCCTCGCGGCCGACGATCCAGGGCTCGGATTCCCCGTTCGGCAAGGCGCGCGGGATGGTGTTCCCGCGCATCGTGCTGGCCGGTCACGGGGTCCTCCAGGAGCTCGGCACGACCTGCCGCCAGTTCGACTTCGCGGAGTCCGGCGCCGTGGTGACGGGGCCGAAGACCGCGCTCCTCGCGGGGAACCGGGCGGTCGAGATCCTCCGGCGCGAGGGGTTCCAGGCGGAGGCCGTGATCGCCGGCGAGTCCACCGAGGCGGAGGTCGAGCGGGTCTCCGCTGCGGTCCGCGGGCTCAACGCGCGCTTCGTCATCGCGGCCGGCGGCGGCAGCAAGATCGACATCACCAAGGTCGTGGCGCATCGGCTCCGCATCCCGTTCGTGAGCGTCCCCACGTCCGCGGCGCACGACGGGATCTCCTCGCCCCGCGCGTCCCTCCACGGCACCGAGCGGACCAGCAGCATCGAGGCCGCGGTCCCCACGGGCATCGTGGCCGACACGGAGGTGATCGTGCAGGCGCCGTTCCGCCTGCTCGCGTCGGGGTGCGCCGACGTGATCTCGAACGTCACCGCGGTGCTGGACTGGCACCTCGCGGTCCGTCTGAAGAACGAGGAGTTCTCGAGCACCGCGGCGACCCTCAGCGAGTACGCGGCCCGCGAGATCATCGACCACGCGGCGGCGATCAAGCCGGGGCTCGAGGAGTCCGCCTGGATCGCGATCCGCCCGATGATCGTGGCGGGGATCGCGATGAGCGTCGCGGGCTCCTCTCGCCCGTGCTCCGGCAGCGAGCACCTCTTCAGCCACGCCCTCGATCGCGTGGCCGAGCACCCGGCGCTGCACGGGGAGCAGTGCGGCGTCGGCGCGATCATGATGATGTACCTGCACGGCGGCGATTGGCAGCGCGTCCAGTCCGCGCTCCGCACGATCGGCGCGCCGATCACCGCGCGCGAGCTCGGGGTGACCCCCGAGGAGGTCGTCCGGGCGCTGGTCCTGGCGCACACGCTCCGTCCCGAGCGCTACACGATCCTCGGCGACAACGGGCTGACCCGAGAGGCCGCCGAGCGGCTCGCGACGCGGACCGGGGTGATCGGCTAGCATGCCGGACATCACGCTCCTCTCGGTCGCGGAGGCCCACGAGGGCTTCGAGTTCGTCTACCAGGGCGGCGCTCCGGTGTGCCGGACCTGTCCCTATCGCCACGCCTGTCTGACCCTCGACGTGGGGCGACGGTACGCCGTGAGCCGCGTGCGGCCGGTCACGCACCCGTGCGCGCTGCAGGAGACCGACGCCCACGTGGTCGAGGTCCGGGCGGTCGCGCGACCGCTCGTGGTCGATTCCGCGAGCGCCGTCGTCGGGAGCTCGGTCGAGACCGGTCGGTATCCCTGCCGGCGGCTCGACTGCCCGAACTGGTGGATCTGCGCCGGACCGAGCCTGCCCGCGAAGGCGCGGTACCGCATCGAGCGCGTCGACCCAGCGCCGGCGGAGTGCCGTATCGGCCGAACGCTCAAGCGGGTGGACGCGGTCTAGGACCCGTGGCGGGGCTGTGGGGTAGCTACGGAGGCGAGGCATCCACCTCCCTCCGCTCTACTGGTCCATCCTTCGGGCTTTGGGAGCCCGGGACCCCGATTCAAATTCGGGCAGCCCCATCGGCGACCGGCCGGTAGCGGAGGCGGGAGGGCGACGTGGCGATCTCGATCAGCGCCGTCGTGGTCGCCCACGATCCGGACCGGCGCGCGATGCTCCGCGACGCCGTGGCCTCGGCGGCCGGCGCGGACGAGATCGTGGTCGTCCGCCCGTACGACGGGGCGATCGAGGGCTGGGAGGGCCGCTACCGCGACGTGCGCACCACCGACCCGACGCTCGCCGGGAAGCAGGCGGACGGCGTCGAGGCGGCCCGCGGCGAGGTCGTCGCGTTCCTCGACGACGACGACCTGTGGAAGCCGGAGAAGGTCGGCGTCCTCCGGGAGCGGTTCGCGGCCCGACCCGACCTCATCCTCCTGAACCACGCCTACGACATGATCGACGAGAGCGGCCGGCCGCTCGGCCCGGGTCGGCCCGCGAACGGGCGCTGGACGCTCTCCTCGAATCTCGCGGTCCGGCGCGCGTGGGCGGCCGGACGGACCGCGGTGCTGCGCGGCGCCGGCTGGGAAGCGGACGAGACGTGGGTGCTCGTCGCCGACGTCGACCGGCCCGACGCGGTGGAGGTGCTCGACCGATCCCTCACGCTCTGGCGCTACCACGAGGCGAACGTCTCCCGATCGCACCGCACCAGCGCGGCCGAGTTCACCGCGGCCCACGCCCGGCTGTACCCGCGGTGGGTCCGGGCCGAGACGACGATGCTCGGGTACGCCCGGGCGCAGGGGCTGCCCGAGACCTCCGCCCTCGTCGCCCGCCGCCGGCAACGGCTCGCCGCCTTCACGTTCCTCGCGGCGCTCGAGAACGACGCGGGGGTCCGCGCCGCCGCCCGTACGTTCCGGGACACGCCGGGGGTCGATCCCACGCTCCGCCGGCTCGCGGGGCTCGCGCGGGTCTCGCCCGGCCTCGCGCGGTACGCGCTGTTCCGGTTCAACCGGTTCCACTAGACCGGCGCGGCGACAACGGTTTTACCCGCACCCGGCTCGGCGGCGCCCGATGGCTCGGATCGGCCTCACCGGCGCTACCGGGTTCATCGGCGGAACCCTCGCTCCCCGCCTGGCCGCCCGCGGACACGATCTCGTTCTCGTCGACGACCGCTCCGGCCCGATGCGGGTGGAGCACCCGTCGCTGCCGGCGGCTCGCCTCGACTTCGCCTCGGACATGGCGATCGAGGCCCTCGCCGGCTGCGCGGTCGTGATCCACCTGGCCGCGGTCTCGGGCGTGATGGCGTGCGCGAACGATCCCGCGGGGTCCCGCCGGGTGAACGTCGCCGGCACCGACCGCCTGGCCCGCGCGCTCGCGGAGCACGGCGTGCCCCTCGTGTTCGCGAGCAGCCTTGCGGTGGTCGGCACGCCCGAGGTCCTGCCGGTCACGGAGACGACCCCGACTCATCCCACGCACGAGTACGCCCGGCAGAAGGCGGACGGCGAGCGGATCGTCCAGTCCGCCGCCTTCGGGGCGGGGCTGGGCTCGGCCGTCCTTCGCATGAGCAACGTGTACGGCGGTTACGACGCGGAGGGGACCCGGATTGCGAAAGGCAACGTGCTCCACCTGTTCGCCGAGCAGGCGGTCCGGGAGGGGCGGCTCCGCATCAACGAGCCGGGCACGCAGCGCCGGGATTTCGTCCACCTCGACGACGTGGCGGAGCACTGGATCACCGTCGCCGAGCGCCTCGCCGCGCATCCCCGCGGCGAACCCGTGACCTACAACGTCGCGAGCGGCGAGGCCCACTCCGTCGAGGAGCTCGCCCGGATGGTGGCGGAGGCCTGGCGAACGTCGTGGCCGGACCGTCCGCCGCTCCGCCTCGAGCATGTCCCGAACCCGCGGGGCGGCATCGAGCTCGTCGACCCGTTCTTCGAGGTGAGCCGCGCCGCCACGGAGGCGGCCCTGGGGATCCGGTGCCGCCACCGGGTGCGCGACGAGATCCCCGTCGAGCTGGCGATCGCCGCCGACGGCGCGGTCCGATGAGCGCCGGCCCCTCCGCCCCGCCCTGGTTCGCCGTGACGATGACGGTGCGGAACAACGAGGCGACGATCGGTCGGTCGCTGGCCTCGATCCTGCCCGAGCTCGACGCCGGCGGGGAGCTCGCGATCGTCGACGCGGTCTCGACCGACCGGACCCGGGACGAGATCGTTCGCGCTTCCCGCGGGGATCCGCGGGTCCGCCTCGTGTCCGAGCCCTGCAACCGGGGCCAGGGCCGGAACCGCGCGATCGGGCTCACCACGTCGCCGATCGTGCTCACCCAGCTCGACGCCGACAACGAGTACCGGACGGGCGTGCTCCGCGCGGCGGCCGCCCGGCTCCGGGACGCCGCGGGGGAGCGGGCGCTGAACGCCGTGGCGCGGGAGGAGCCGAACCCGTACTCGACCCGGTTCTTCACGTGGCGCCGGGCCACGCTGCAACGGCTCGGCGGGTACCCCAACGTGCAGGTGGCCGAGGAGCTCGGGCTGGTGCTGCGCGCGTACCGGGCCGGCGTCCCCTTCGACCGGTTCGTCGTCGCGCGGATCGCGGACGACCTCAAGACGCGCGACCCGGGTCACGGCTCGCACCGGCCGCCCTGGCGCCGGAGCCGCACCACGATCCGGGCCGCGAAGAAGTTCGCGGTGCTCGGCTACTCGTATGGGGAGTTCGCCCGCTACCTGGGCATGACCCGGCGGACGAGCTCGCGGTACGCGGCGGGGCTGGCCCTCGCCGCGGTCGGGTATCTCTCCTACGTGGCCTCGGGACGGAGCGATCGGTTCCTGAACGACGGGCAGGGCGAGACCGCCGCCGACGTCGCCCGATCCGTCACGAGTCCGGACTGGCCGAGGCGATCGTGACGAGCCCCCGGGACCGACCGGCGCCCGCGATCGGCTCCGCCTCGTTGCCCTGCGAGAACTGCGGCCGCACCACGCCGCACCGCATCCTCCGTCTCGATCCCAGGGCGGACGGATCCGGCGGGGTCGTCCGCGGCGTGGCCCGCTGCCAGGTCTGCCGCTACACGCATCCGTTCGAGACCGGCCCGCCCGAGGAGATCGAGCGGACCCTGATCGTGTCGCGCGGGGCGAGCAGCGAGCGGTCCGCTCTCCGTCTCCGACGCTCGGCGCACCTGCAGGTGGGCGCGGACCTTCCCGGTCAGGACCCGCCGCTGCGGATCCGCCGGCTGGAGCGGAGCGACGGGTCGGACGCCCCGGAAGCCGCGGCCTCGGAGGTCCGCACGGTCTGGGCGGTCCGCGACGAGGGCGCCGTGGTCCGGATCTCCGTCGTCGAGGGCGCGCGCACGGTGCCGACGAAGGTCCGCTTCCCCCACGGCACCGCCCTCGAGGTCGGGGCCGAGATCCCGCTCGAGGGCGGTTCCGGGGAGATCGTCGCGCTCCGCGCGCGCAATCGAACCTGGCGCCGGTCGGGAGACCGGTTCCGGGCGGACGAGGTCGATCGCGCTTACGTCCGCTGGACGGCGAGGCCCCCGGCGGGCAGGAGCGACTGGACACGGTCGCGGGCCAGGCCGAGATCCGCGGCGAGCGAGGACTCGACCCCGGCCCGATCCCGCTCCTCGCCGGGCACCAGGGTCACCCGCAGCCGGCCCCGGGCGCGCAGGGCGGCCGGCGGGGCCGCGGACCAGAGGGCCTCCCCCTCGTAGTCGACCGTCCCGAGCCCGATCTCGAGCGGGAGATCCTTCAGGAAGTGCTTGGCGCCGTGGATCGCCCACGCGCCGCGGCCCACGAACTCGCCGCTCGCGCCGGCCTTCGAGACCTGCTCCGGCTCGACCCAGAACGCCGAGGCCGAGGCGAGCCCCGCCCGCCAGGCCCGCGAGTACACCACCGCCCACTGCCCCGCCTCGCGGAGCGTGAGCTCCGAGATCGCGGGGGCGCCGGGGGGCGGATGCTTGACGATCACGCTCGCCGCCCCGTGCAGGTCCGCGTGGACGTACCGGTCCCCCTCCTTCAGGTTGCGGCGGACCATGAGGTCGTTCGAGGTGGCGTCGCGCCCGCCGATGACGACCGCGCCCTCGCTGGAGAGGAACCAACGGAACCGCTCGAACCAGTGGGCCTTCGATCGCCGCGCGGCGGGCGACTCGGGTCGGGCCCGCCGCACGACCCCGGCCGCCTGTCGCGCCTCGGTCTCGGCGAGCGCGGCGCGGGCGCCGGCGAGCTTCGCCTGCTGCCGCTTCGCCTCCTCGAACAGCTCGCGGGCGGAGTCGCGGGGCGACCGGTCGAGCCGGAGCGGGACCCGGCGACCCCCGAGATCGGCCTCGAAGTGCGGTGAGTCCCCGCCCTCGCCGCGGCGACGCTCGAGCGCGGCCTCGGCCTCCGCGTAGTGCGCGAGGATCGCCTCCCCGGTCTCGCGGAGCGCTTGCGAGGACTCGGCGAGCTCGGCGATCGCGGCCGACTGCTGCTCGCGCAGCCGCTCGAGCTCGCGCACGCGGCGCGCGGCCTCGGCTTCCTCGGGCGAGGGCGGGACGACCACGAGGGTCCGGAAGAACTCCGCGGCGGATTCGGAGAACGAGGGCCGTTCCTCTCGGGCGACGCCCGCCAGACCCTCCCACCGGGCGGAGACGTACGGGGTCGCGTCCACCGCGGTCTCTCCGCGTCGGTAGAGGTACCCGTGCGGGCGGTCCCCGACCTCCCGGAGCAGCTCGCCCACGGCCGCGTGCAGCCGCTCGGCGGCCACGGGCGCCCGCACGGCGGCCGGCTCGGACCCCTCGAGATGCACGCGGGCGATGAGCTCCTCGGCGACCGGACCCCCGAACGAGAGGCGGGCGGCGAGCGTGCTGGCGAGGTCGGTGCGGCTGCGCCCGAGCTCGGCCTCGAGCTCCGCCCGCCCGATCGCCCAGGGGTCGAGCCGGACCGGCGGCCGCGAGTACGGGGCGCCGACCCGGACCTGCCGGTGCGCCCATCGTCGGGTCTCCGCGACGGCGGCGAGGGTGCCGCCGTGCGCGACCAGGAGGTTGCCCTTCCCGAACATCTCGAGCGCCACGATCAGGGGTTCGGGGTCGTCCGCCCGCGCCAGCTGAACCTCGAGGTACCGCTCCCCGCCCGGCTCCCCGACGGAGCGTAGCGCGGCCCCCGTCAGCAGCCGCCGGAGCTCCCGGGCGAACGGGGAGAGATCGTCGGGATGCTCGGGCGCGCGCTCCAGGAGCGCCGCGTACCGCCCCGGCACCAGGAGCAACTCCCGACGGCCCTCGCCCGGCGCTCGGAGCGCGAGCGACCAGCCGCCGCCGGGAAGGTCGAACGCCTTGTCGACCCGGGCCCGGGCCAGCGCCCGGATCTCCCGGGCGACCGCCAGGGTGTCGAGGGAGGTGAACCGGTCCTTCGGCGTCGGTTCTGCCGCCAGAGCGCTCGACCCCCGTCGCGGCCCGCGACCGGGCCCCACCGCTTAAGGGTTCGGCGCCGTCATCCCGCCGCGATGGGGACCGCGGGGTCGGACCCGGACGGCTGGCGGGCCCGGGCCCGGACGTTCGCTGAGCGGGTGGTCGCCCCGATCGCGGCCTCGATCGATCGCGACGACCGCATCCCGGATCGGGTGCTCCGGGAGCTTTCGGACGAGCGCTTCGTCGGCCTGGGCTTGCCGCCGGAGTGGGACGGGGTGGGCGGCGACACGCGCGCCACGGCCGCGGTGCTCGAGGAGCTGTCGCGAGCCAGCGCCGCCGTCGCGGTCACGCTCGCGGTCCACCTCGCCGTCTGCGCGCGGCCGATCCTCGACCACGGGACCGAGTCCCAGAAGGAGCGGTTCCTGCGCCCGCTCGCCCGCGGCGAGCGGATCGGGGCCTTCGCCCTGACCGAACCGGGGGCGGGTTCGGATTCGGCCGCGCTCTCGACGCGATACGAGCGCGTGCCCGAGGGCTTCGCTCTCCGCGGGACCAAGATGTTCACCTCGAACGCGGTCAGCGCCGGCACGGTGCTCGTCTTCGCCACGCGCGACCCCTCGCTGGGCCACCGGGGCATCTCGGCGTTCATCGTTCCCCCGGGCACCGGCGGGTTCTCGGTGGCCCAGCGGCTCGACAAGCTCGGGCTCCGGGGCAGCGAGACGACCGAACTGGTCCTCGACAACGTCCGCCTACCGACCGACGCGCTGCTGGGGGCGGAAGGGACCGGCCTCCGCATCGCCCTGGAGGCGCTCGCGGGCGGTCGGATCGGGATCGCGAGCTGTGCGCTCGGCGTCGCGCAGGCGGCCTTCGATACGATGCGGGAGGCCGTGCGCGCGGACGACGCGGAGTGGAAACGGATCGGTCTCGCCCGGGCGTACGCCGAGCTCGCCTCCGCCCGGTCGCTCATCGAGGTCGCCGCGGCCCGGAAGGACCGCGGGGAACCGTACGTGCGCGAGGCCTCGGTCGCGAAGCTGGTCGCGTCCCGGGCCGCGGTCTCGATCGCCTCCGCCGGGATCGACGTCGGAGGTCCCGAGGCCGCGCGGACCGAGGCAGCGGCGTCGCGGCTCTACCGGGACGCGCGGGTCTTCCCGATCGTGGAAGGGACGACCGAGATCCAGGAGCTCATCCTCGGCCGGAGCCTTGCCGCGAGCGCCGACGAGCGAACCGATAACTAGCGCGCCGGGCTCGGTGGCCCCGTGCCGCCCCGTGCCCGCGCACGGGCGGGTCCCCCTCCGACCCCGGTGATCCCGCCCGGCCCCGTCCCCCTGGAGGAGACCGCGCTCGATCCCGAGCTCCGGGCGATCCTCGAAGCGGACGGGATCCACGCGCTCTACCCTCCGCAGGCGGCCGCGGTGGGGCCGGTGCTCGGCGGCGAGAGCCTGCTCCTCGCCTGCCCGACGGCCTCGGGCAAGTCCCTCGTGGCGTACCTGGCGCTGGTGCGCGCGGCCCGCGCCGGCCGGACGGGCCTCTACCTGGTCCCCCTGCGCGCGCTGGCCCAGGAGAAGGCGGACGAGCTCCGACGCTTCGAGCCGCTGGGCCTCAAGGTCGGGCTCTCGATGGGGGACTTCGACCTCTCGGCGGAGCAGCTCGAGTCCCTGGACGTCCTGGTCGCGACGAGCGAGAAGGCCGACGGGCTCCTGCGGCGCGGGAGCCCGTGGCTGGACCGGCTGGGGGTCGTGGTCGCGGACGAGGTGCACCTCATGCGCGACCCGGAACGTGGGCCGACGCTCGAGGTGAGCCTCACCCGGCTGCGCCGCTCGTACCCGGATCTCCAGGTCGTCGCGCTCTCGGCCACCGTCGGGAACTCGGAAGAGGTGGCGGCCTGGCTGCGCGCCCGGCACATCGCGAGCGAGTACCGTCCCGTGCCCCTCAAAACCGGCGTGTACTACGACGGCCGGATCACGTTCTCCGACCTCTCGACCCGCGACATCGACGGGGCGACGGAGGCGCTGCCCCGGCTCGTCGGTTCGATCTTGCGCGAAGGAGGCCAGGCGCTCGTCTTCGTCAACACGCGCAAGGCGAGCGAGCAGGTGGCCCAGGGACTCCGCGCGACGGTCGCGGCCCGTCTGAGCGCCGAGGAGCGCGCCCGCGCGCGCGCGGCGGTCGCCGAGATCTCCGAGGGCTCGGACGAGGAGACCGAGGGCTTCCGCCGGCTCGCGGAGCTGATGCCGCACGGCACGGCGTTCCACAACGCGTCGCTCACGAACCCGGAGCGCCGGATCGTCGAGCGCGCGTTCCGCGACCGCGTGCTCAAGGTGCTGGTCGCGACGCCGACCCTCGCCGCGGGCATCAACCTGCCCGCCCGCCGCGTGATCGTCCGCGACACGATGCGCTACGACGACCACCTCGGCATGCAGGCGCCGATCCCCGCGACCGAGGTCCACCAGATGCTCGGGCGCGCCGGCCGCCCGCGCTTCGACGCCTACGGGGAGGCGCTCCTCGTGGCGCGCACGCCCGACGAGGAGGACCGGCTCATGGACCGGTACCTCTCCGCGCCCCCCGAGACCGTGGTCAGCCGGCTCGCCTCGGAGCCGGCGCTGCGGATGCACGTGCTGGCGCTCGTCGCGAGCGGGGCGGTCCGGTCCGAGGAGGAGCTCGAGTCGTTCTTCGCCGCGACGTTCTACGGCCAGACCCTGCCGCTCGACGAGCTGCGGGACCACGTCGCGAACGTCCGCCGGTTCCTCGAGGAGCACGATCTCCTCGCGCCGGGACGCGACTTCGCGGCGACCCCGTTCGGATCGCTGACGAGCCAGCTGTACCTCGACCCGCTGAGCGCCATCGTGCTCCGCGGCGTCCTCGAGCGCGCCCCGCTGGGGGTCGGCCCGTTCGCGCTCCTGGCCGCGATCGCCGCGACCCCGGACCTGCCGCCGCTGTTCCTGCGGCGCGGCGAGGAGCCCGACCTCATGAACCGCTACGTCGACGAGGCGGAGGAGCTGCTGGTGAAGCCGCAGCAGGCGCCGCTCGAGCTCGAGATCGACAGCTTCCTCTCGACCCTCAAGACCGCGAGCGTGCTCGAGGCCTGGATCCGCGAGACCCCGATCGTCGAGATCTCCGAGCGGTTCGGGATCGGCGCGGGCGACCTGCGCGCCAAGGTCGAGGACGCCCAGTGGCTGCTGTTCGCGATGGGCCGACTCGCCGCCCGCTTCCAGCGCCGCGTCAGCCGGCCGATCGACGACCTCGCGCTGCGCGTCCGCTACGGGGTGACCGAGGAGCTGCTCGACCTGGTCCGCCTGCGCGGGATCGGGCGCGTGCGCGCCCGCTGGCTCTACGGGGCCGGCTACCCCGACCGCGAGTCGTTGCGCCAGGCGCCGCTCGATCGGGTCGCGCAGGCCCTCCGCTCGCCCCGCCTCGCCGAGATGGTCCTCACCCAGGTGCGTCGTCCGTCGGCCACGGAGACCGCGTCGCGCTCCACGGGGCGTCCGGCGGCGACGGCGGCGCCCCGTCGTCCCACGGGCCGGACACTGGACGAGTTCCCCGAGCACCCGGGCTGACCACCCACTCGTCGACCGGCGCCATCAGGCGCACGAGCGAGCGGGTCCCGCCGACCCCGCCCGGGCGGACCTCGCGGCGCACGTACCCGGCCTGCTCGAGCCGCACGATCCGTCGCCACAGGGTGGTCGGGGGCAGGGGCCGGGTCCCGGTCTCCCGGGCGTAGAGCGCTTCCAGCCGGCGCACGTCGCCCACCACCGCCTCGACCCCTCGGGCCGCGTCCTCGATCGCCCGGACGACGCTGGGCTCGACGGCGACGGCCTCTCCGGGCGCGTGAGCGCTGCGCGGACGCCCGTCCGGCCGGTACTCGGGGCCGAGCAGCGCGCGCCGGACGAGATCGATGGCGCGGACCGCGCCGCCCCCGGAGGCGACGGACGAGGCGACCACCCGGTCGACCAGATCCGCGGGCGGCGCCCGGCCGAGGGCGCGTCGCACCCGGTCGTCGACGATCGCGCGGAGCGCGCGGAGCCCGTACGATCCGACCGGCACGAACGGCGCGAGCCGGCCCGCCCCCTCGAGCTCCTGGTCGCACCGGGCGAGCGCCTCCGTCGGCCCGGCGACGATCGCCCACAGCGGAGGGAGGCCCGACTCCCCCTCGGGGAGGAAGCGGTCCGGGTTCCCGAGGGCCCGCAAGATCGGGGCCACGCTCGGACCTCCGCCGTAGACGTCGTCGAGGACGAGGACCAGCGGCCGGCCATCGCGTCGGATCCGGCGCAGGAAGCCCGCGAGGATCTCGGCGACCGGGAACCCCCGGCCCTCGAACCCCTCGTCGAGCACCCGCAGCAGCGCGGTCGCGACCCCGTGGGTGCCGCGGCACCCGGCGACGCGCACGGCGATGGTGCGAGGCGGCGGTGCGACCGAGGTCGCCCGCAGCCGGTCCGCGACCTCGCGGGCCGCCCGCCGCGCCACGGCGCTCGTCCCGGACCCCCGGTCGCCGGCGATCCCGAGGATCCACGGCGGAGGCGCGCGCGGCGTCGGGGCGTCGAGCCGGCGGACCGCGTCCGCCACCTCCGCTTCCCGGCCCAGCACTACGGGCGGTACCCAGTCGCGCGACAGGACCTCGGCGTGGGGGACGGCGAGCATCGAATCTAGGATGTCTAGGTGTTATAAGAATTCTAATAATCGCATCGTTCACCTCGGGAAAGGGCTAAGGCGGTCCCTCCCTCGGCGTAGCGATGGCCGACGAGGAGCCCCGGCCCCTCGGCACGCTGCTCCGGAACCTGCTCCTCGTCGTCGTGCTCTCCGTCGTGCTCTACCTGACGTTCGTCGAGTTCAACCAGCGCCTCTTCCACGGACTGACCCAGATCGAGGTGCTCGCCCTCGAGGCCGGAGCGATCCTGCTGGTGGCGTGGGCGGCCGCCCGCGCGTTCACCAGCGCGGTGAACGCGGTGCTCCGGCGCCAGGGCCAGATGCACCACGGGGCGACCGTCCGCATCTTCATCAACATCCTGATCGCGACCGCGGCGATCCTCGCCCTCTCGCATCTCGCCGGGGTCTCGATCGAGGCGATCTTCCTCGGGAGCGCCTTCGCGGGCATCGTCCTCGGCCTGGCCGCGCAGACCGTCCTCGCGAACGTGTTCGCGGGCCTGCTCCTCGTGGTCGCCAGCCCGTTCCATCCCGGGGACCGGGTGAGCATCATCTCCTCGAGCTACGGCGCGTTCCCGCCGAGCTACCCGCACGAGATGGTCTACCCGTCGTACGCGGGCGTGGTCGAGGACGTCGAGCTGCTGTACACGATCCTGCGCCTCGACGCCGGGGGCCTCGCGAAGGTACCGAACTCGATCGTGCTCGCGGCGCTCCTCACCCAGCCCGACCCCGGCGTGCCCAAGCTGCACCGCGTGCGGATGACGTTCCCGCTCAGCGTGGACGTGAAGACGGTCGAGGGCGCGCTCGCAGAGATCCGGGGCGGCTTTCCCGACGAGGTCGGGCGGCCGGCGGCCCGGATCGAGATCGCCGACATCTCGCCGACGACCTGGGACGGCGTGATCCTGATCTCCACGCGCGTGCTCGACGACGGGCTCGTGCGCGACCGGGTGATGCGCGCGGTCCTCCGCCAGCTCCCGGCCGCGGCGCGCCCGGCCTGAGGGGCCGGCCCGCGGGCGGCTTTAAATGCGGCCGTCGCTCGGCCCGGCCCGAACACCATGACCTACCGCGTCACCCTGATCCCGGGCGACGGGATCGGACCCGAGGTCACGACCGCGGCGCTGAAGGTCGCCGAGGCGACCGGCGTCGCGTTCGAGTGGGAGGTCGTGGAGGCCGGCGAGAAGGCCATCAAGCGGTCGGGCAACCCCCTGCCGGACGGCGTGCTCGAGTCGATCCGGAAGAACCGGATCGCGCTCAAGGGCCCGATCACCACCCCGATCGGGAGCGGCTTCCGGTCCGTGAACGTCGCGCTCCGCCAGCAGCTGGACCTCTACGCCTCGGTCCGTCCCGCGCGCGCGATCGCGGGCGAGGGGACCCGGTTCCCCGAGACCGACCTCATCGTGGTGCGCGAGGCGACCGAGGGGCTCTACTCGGGCGTCGAGCACTGGGTCGATCGCGAGCACACCGCGGCCGAGACGGTGAACATCATCACGCGGAAGGCGTCGGACCGGATCTGCAAGTTCGCCTTCGAGCTCGCGCGCCGGCAGCGGCGCAAGCACGTGACGGCCGTCCACAAGGCGAACATCATGAAGACGACCGGCGCGCTGTTCCAGACCGCGTTCCGGGAGATGGCCCCGAAGTACCCGGACCTCCTCGCCGACGAGCGCCTCATCGACAACATGTGCATGCAGCTCGCGAAGAAACCGGAGGACTACGACGTCCTCGTCACCACGAACCTCTTCGGCGACATCCTCTCGGACCTCGCCGCCGGCCTCGCGGGCGGCCTCGGGGTCGCCCCGGGGGCCCTCTACGGCGAGGACCTCGCGGTGTTCGAGCCGGTGCACGGCTCCGCGCCGAAGTACGCGGGTCTCGACAAGGCGGACCCGGTCGCGGAGATCCTGTGCGTGGAGCTCCTCCTCCGGCACCTGGGCGAGGCGGAGGCCGCGGACCGCGTGTTCCGCGCCGTGTGGGAGACGATCGCCGAGAAGAGGGTCGTGACCTACGACCTCGCGCTCCCCGGCTACACGCTCCGCCCGGTCCCGCCGTCGAGCTGCTCGGCCATGGCCGCCGAGATCGCGCGGAAGGTGCCGATCGTCGACCTCGATCGTCCCCTGCCGCGGCCGGCCGCCTCGCCGCCGGAACCCGACACCCACCTCGAGGCGTGAGCGATCAGTCGCCGACGACCTTCACGATCACACGCTTCGGCCGCTGGCCGTCGAACTCCGCGTAGAACACCTGCTCCCACGGCCCGAGGTCGAGGTCGCCGTTCGTGACCGGGAGGACCACCTGATGGCCGAGGAGGAGGTTCTTCAGATGCGCGTCCCCGTTCGACTCGCCGGTGCGGTGATGCGCGTAGTCCGCCGGCGGCGCGAGGCGGTCCGCCCACGCGGCGATGTCGGAGAGGAGGCCGCTCTCGTTGTCGTTGACATAGACCGCCGCGGTGATGTGCATCGCGGAGACCAGGGCGAGCCCCTCGCGCACTCCGCTCGCGCGGACGATCGCGCGCACGCGCTCGGTCAGGTTCACGAACTCGCGGGGCGCCTTCGTCTGCATCACGAGATATTCGGTACGGCTCGGCATGGCCGGGAGTGTCCGGGGGCAGGTTTAAGCCCGCGCGACCACCCTGAATCCCCGAGGCTCGCGTGGCGACTCCCCGCGCCGTCCGGATCCCGCGATCGCCCCCCGGCTCCGCCGGACCGCCGGTACCCGAGCCCCCGCCCGTCCCCGCGGTCGGTTCGGCGGCGGCCTCCCGCTCCGTCGAACGTCGCGAGAACCGCGCGGGACGCCAGCGCGCCCTGCGCCTGACGACCATCTATCTCGGCGCGCTGCTCCTGATGTACCTGGGCTTCGTCGCCCTCGACCGGTTCTCCCCCGGTGGTACGAGCCCCACGGCCACCGACGGGCTGTTCCTATTCACCGGTCTCGCCGCCCTGTTCGCCGTCGGCGGCTCGATGGTCACGCTCGGTCCCGCGCCCCGCGCCGTGGAGGTGGGACCGACCGCCGTCGTGGTCGTCGAGTGGTCCGGCCGGCGCCGCACCTTCCCGCCGCTCGCCGATCTGCGGGTCGATGTCGTCCGCCGCTATCCCGCGGGTCTGCTCTCGCGCGACCCGGTCGAGGCGGTCGAGCTGACCGGGGATCGGCGACGCCGCACCTACCAGGTCACCGAGGGCCTGCTGCCCGAGCGCCGACCCGGTCGGACCGAGTCGATCGGGTAGACCGGCTCACTCGAGCAGGTCCTCGAGCTCGCTGGCCACGAGCGTCAGCAACTGGTCCAGCGACCGGTTCTTCAGCTCGGTGATCTGGCCCCCGTCGGTCTCCATCCGCGCGAGGAACTCGTCGCCATCGCGGACGAACGAGAGGGAGAGGACGTGGACCCGGCCCGTCGGGCGCGGCGGGGTCGGCGCTGCCTCGGGCTCGGCGCGGGCGGCCGCGGCCGACTTGGCGGCCGACGGGCGCGGCTTGGATGCCTTCGCGGGCGGCTTGGCCGCGGGCTTCTTGGCGGCCGGCTTCTTCGGCCGCGCCTTCGCCGGACGGGAAGGCGTCCTCGCCTTCGGTTTCTGACGGCGGGACGACGGCATCCCTCGGCGCCTCGCTTCGGCCGCACCAAGCCCCTCTATTTATGGATATGGCGTCGAATTTCGGGGGTCCGGTACCGGCGGCGCGTCGAGACCGACACCTATAGGCGGGACCGCCGTTCCCGCGCCGTCGATGACCTCGCCGGCGGGCCCCGCGGCCACGACCCCGGGCGCGGCCGACCGGGCGCCCCCGATGCGCCCGGAGACGCTCTGCCTGCTGTTCGGGCTCGCGATCTTCCTGGTCTTCCTCGTGCTCGAGCCGTACCTGTCCTACGCGGTCTTCGGCTCCGACTCGGGGGAGTACTTCCGGCTCACCGCGGATCTGGTCGCCACCGGCCGGCTGCCGACCGGGAGCGCCTACGGCGGCTGGGGGACCGCCTACCCGGACTTTCCCGGGATCTTCCTCCTTGCGGGCGCGGGGTCCGAGGCGCTGGGGCTCGGGCCGTTCACGGCCCTCACCGTCATCGTCCCGGTGGTCTCGGTCCTCTCGGTCTTCCCGCTGTTCCTGCTGTTCCGGCGGATCTACCCGTACGATCCCGTCGCGCTCCTCGGAGCCGGGTTCGCCTCGGTCGCGATGCCCCGGCTCTTCTCGATCGCGCACCCGGCGCCGCTCGCCCTCGGCGACTTCCTGGCCGTGGCGGGGATCTGGATGTTCGTGGAGGGCCGCCGCGATGCGCGCTGGTACCTGCCGCTCGCGCTCACCAGCGGGGCGCTGATCGTGACGCACCACCTGTCCTCGTACTTCTTCGTGCTCGGCGCGCTCGGCGGCCTCCTCCTCCTCGAGCTCTGGCGACCCGGGCTGTGGAGCCGGCGCTTCCCGCTCCGCGAGCTCGTGTTCCTCGGAGGCTTCGCCTCGGCGACCTTCGCGTTCTGGTTCTTCGGGACCACCTCGTTCGTCGCGAAGGTGATCGATCCGGTCTTCAAGCATCCGCCGCCAACGCCGGAGCTGTTCGCCGGGTTCGAGGGGGCCGCCGTCCTCGTCCTCGTCGTCTGCGGCCTTCTGATCGCGTGGCGACGCGCCCGGCGCCCGTCGGCCAAGCTCTGGGTCCGGCTTCCCACGGACCGCAGCGTGTGGCGGGACGCGCTGATCATCGCGGTCGGCGTGTTCGGAGGGATCGCCGTACTGCTGGTCGTTCCGATCCCGGGTACGATGCAGACGACGACCGTGGGCGCGATCCTGTGGTTCTCGCCGGTGATCGTCCTCGCCCTGTTCGCGTCCGGGAGCCGACGGGCGCCCCGACCGGCCCGGTTGGGTCCGTTCGCGATCACCTGGTTCGCGGCTATCGCGCTCTCCGCGGGCGTCACGCTGGCGTCGGGCGCGATCTCGGGCACCTCGGTCGCCAGCCTCGCCTCGGCGCTGCCGCCCGCGCGGCACGCCGAGTATCTCTTCATCCCCCTCGGTCTGCTGGTCGCGATCGGGGCGGCCCGGTTCCTCGCGCGCGTGCACGACCGGGCGGGCCGACGCGCCTTCCTCGCGGGCGTCGTGGGGATCACGGTCCTGCTCGCCGCGAACGCCGCGATCGTCTACCCCCCGCAGGCCGACTTCGGGGGGTTCGAGGAGGGACTGACCCACGCGGACTCGGGCCTCTGGCTCTGGATCGGGATCGCCGAGCCCCCGACGGCCGTGGTCGCGAGCGACCATCGGCTGAGCTCGATGATCTTCGGGTTCGACGGCAATCCGGCGACCTGGGATTCGACGCCGTCGCTGTTCACCGGATCGAACTGGTCCGAAGCCCGCGCCGAGCTGGCGGCGTCGGACGCACCGAACGCACCGGCCCGGCCGATCGATCTCGTGGTCGTGGACTCGGTGATGCACTTCGGGGTCGCCTTGAACCCGTCCGGGTCCGCGCTCCCGCTCTCCGCGGCCGCGCTCATGTGGTTCCAGTTCGCGCCGTTCGTCCTGATCTATGCGAGCGGACCGAACGTCGTCTACCTGGTCGACGCGTCGGAGATGCCCCCGGCGTAGGGAGCCAGCGAACCGTCGCGACGCCACGCGAGGATCGGGACCGGGCTGGTCCTCGCGAGGTCGGTCAGGATCCGGCGGGCCCAGCGGAGCTTCGCCCGCTTGCGCTCCGCCGCATCCGGCGTCGCCTCCTCCACCGTCTCGGGATCGAATCCCCAGAGCAGGATCCGGCGGGCGCCGACGTGTTCCGCCAGGCACGCGCCGCGGTCCCCGTCGGTGAAGCCGCCCACGTCGAGGAGCGCGTCGGTCGGAGGCCCGGCCCACGAGCCCGCGAGCTCGCCCGGGAACTGGGGCACCCACTCCTCGAGCGCGGGGAGGTTGTCCCCGTGCGCGTGCACGATCACGAGGCTCCCGCGCCGATTCGATGCGATCTCCGTCGGGATCGGTCCGTCCAGGTCGGTCGTGATGACCGAGGGGACGATCCCGGCGTCGAGGCAGGGCGCCGTCGCGCCGTCCGCGGCGACCACGGTCGGGGTCGGCTGCTGGGACGCGAGGCGCCAGATCGGCGGGGGGCCCGCGCGGGGCGCCAGTCCGACCACGACGACCTCGCGACCCCGGAGACGCTCGGCCGCGCGCGCGAGGCCCCCGACCCGGGCGGCGGGTGACAGGAGCTCCGTCAGCCGGCGAGCGGAGCGCTCCTCCGCCTCCATCGGGAACCCGAACTCCCGACGGATCCGCTCGTAGCGGGGCGCCCAGGCCGCGAACTCCATTTTCGAGGGCGTGTCGGACCGACGCTTTATAATGGAGACCCTTCTCATCGGGCCGTAGGGTTACCGCCGTGATGCGACCGCTCGCTCAGGAGATCTTGTCCCACCTTCCCACCGATTCGAAGCGCGCGCCGGAGGCTCCGCCGCCGCCCTCGAACGATGACGCGGAGCTGGAGGCGGTGCTCGCCTCGCTCAAGACGAACATCAAGGTGGTCGGGTGCGGCGGGGGCGGCTGCAACACGATCAACCGGCTCGCGGAGGAAGGGCTCGCCGGCGCCGACATGATGGCGTGCAACACCGACGCGCAGCACCTGCTCACGATCCACGCGCCGAAGAAGATCCTGCTCGGCCGACGCCTGACGCGGGGCCTCGGCGCCGGCGCGCTCCCGCAGGTCGGCGAGCAGGCCGCGCGCGAGGCCGAGGACGAGATCAAGAAGGCGCTCCAGAACTCCGACATGGTGTTCATCACGCTCGGGCTCGGCGGCGGCACGGGGACCGGCTCCGCGCCGGTGGTCGCGCAGGCCGCCAAGGACGCCAACGGCGGCAACCCGCTCACGATCGCGGTGTGCACCCTGCCGTTCGCCTCCGAGGGCCTGGTCCGCGCCGAGAACGCGATGTGGGGCCTCGAACGGCTCCGCTCGAGCATCGACACCGTCATCACGATCCCGAACGACCGGCTGCTCGAGCTGGTGCCCCGCCTCCCGATCCAGACGGCGTTCAAGGTCGCGGACTCCGTGCTGGCGCGCGCGATCCGCGGGATCACGGAGATCATCACGCGGCCGGGCCTCGTCAACCTCGACTTCAACGACCTCCGGACGATCATGAAGGGCGGCGGCGTCGCGCTCATCGGGATCGGCGAGTCGGAGAGCGACAACCGCGCGGAGGACGCGGTCCTCGAGGCGATCAACTCCCCGCTGCTGCACGTCGACATCGCGGGTGCTACCGGCGCCCTCATCAACGTCACCGGCGGCCCCGACATGACGGTCAGCGAGGCCCAGAAGGCCGCCGAGGTCGTCCAGAAGACGATCAGCCCGACGGCGCGGATCATCTGGGGCGCCGCGGTCGACCCGACCATGCAGAGCACGATCCGGGTGATGCTCGTGGTCACGGGCGTGAAGTCACCGCAGATCTTCGGGTCGCCGGCGCCGACCGCGCCGGGCAAGGGACGACCGGCCACGGCCCGCGACGAGATCGAGACCGTGCGGTAAGGCCCGTCTCGGATCGGGCCCGGTCGGGCCGCGGGCCTCGAGACAACGGTTCAAGAACCGTGGCCCCTTCTCTCCCGGTGAGCCGAGGTCCGCGTGACGACCGGGAGGACGACCTTCATATACGCCCCGACGGTCGGGGGACCCCGTCGGACACCGCTCGGGGCCCGCTCCCGGGACGGCCCGGCGCTCCACCGTAGGTGAACCCCATGGCCTTCCTCGACCGCGCCCGGCGCGCGCAGGAGACGTTCGACGGACGCCTCCGCTCCCTGGGCCACGGCAAGTACGGACGCATCCTCCGCATGGCCCGGCGTCCGACCTCCGAGGAGTACGTGAAGGTCCTCGAGGTGACGTGGATCGGGGCGGTCCTGATCGGCCTCACGGGATTCGCCCTCTACATCTTCTTCTCCCAGGCGGGCCCCTGGCTCTGGGCAAACTTCTTCTCGGGTCTGTAGGTTCCGCGCCCTCCGGTCCAGAGCATGGCAGAGCACCCCGACGACGACGAGGGCATCGGTCTCCTGTCGGGCGGACCCGCCGACGCTCCGCCCCGCCGGACCGAGGCGGTCGCGGCCCCCGCGGCCACCGCCCCGGCGGCCCCCGCGCCGGCCGCCCCGAAGCCGCAGGTCTCGACGTTCCTCACGCTCAAGGCGGCCGACGACACCGCCCGCGAGGTCACGGCCGGGACCGTCACGACCCTGAGCGCCGTGCTCACGAGCAAGGCCGGCGAGCCGCTCACCGTGCCGGTGAGCGTCGAGGTCGCCTACACCTCGACGTATCCGGGGGAAGGGGCCGAGTGGCCCGTGCGCTGGGTGCCGCCCGGGAAGAAGACCGCGGTCGATCTGTTCGCCCGGAAGATCACGGCGCCGGTGACGATCCCGCCGGGCGCGGGCGTCCCCCTCTCCTTCGAGATCACGGCGCCGGTCGGCGTGCGCTACGGTGACCGCGTCGAGGTGCGCCTCAGCGTCGCGGACGGGGACGGGGGGGCGCCGCTCCGGCTCACGCTCGCCTCGGTCGCGCGCCAGGCCGTCCTCGCGATCAAGACCAGCCGCGGCTACGAGCGCGAGGTCGCCGACACGCTGCTCGCGCGCACCGACGACAAGCCGGACGTGGTGTTCGCGCTGCTGGTACCCTCGTCGCTCCGTGGCTACGTCTTCGCGGAGGGCATGAGCTTCGAGGGCGTCCGCGAGATGCTCAAGGGCATCCGCAAGGCGCGGGGCCTGGTCGAGGGCGAGACGACCCTGAAGGAGGTCGAGCCGCTGCTCGTCCCGAAGATCACGGTCGAAGGGTTCGTCGAGGGGGCGATCGTCGAGCTCATCTCGGGCCCGTTCAAGGGCGAGAAGGCGCGCGTGAAGAAGATCGACCAGACGAAGGAGGAGATCACGGTGGAGCTGATCGAGGCGGTGGTCCCGATCCCGGTGACGGTCCGCGGCGACCACGTGCGCATGCTCGAACGGGGAGGCGGGAAGAGTGGCAGTTGAGGTCAGCGTCCTGGTGGAGGGCGGGAAGGCCGCGGCGGGGGCGACGCTCGGCAGCGCGCTCGGACCGCTCGGCGTGAACGTCGGCCAGGTCGTCGCGAAGATCAACGAGGAGACCAAGCAGTTCGCCGGCATGCGGGTCCCGGTCATCATCCGGGTCGACCCGAACACGCGCCAGTTCACGCTCGCGGTCGGTCGGCCGCCGGTCGCCGCCCTCCTCCTGAAGGAGGCCAAGAAGGAGAAGGGGTCCGGCAAGCCGAAGACGGAGGTCATCGGCGACGTGAGCCTCGAGGCGGTCGGGCGGATCGCCGAGGCGAAGGGCGACGAGCTGCAGGGCCGGACCGCGGACGAGCGCGTGAACCAGGTGATCGGCACGTGCGTGTCGCTCGGGCTGACCGTCGGCGGGGAGGACCCGCGGGCGCTGCTGAAGACCCGGGTCGCCGCTCGGGGCGCGCGATGATGGGAAGCCCCGGGGGACCGCCGCCCGACCTCTCCAACGCGGAGATCGTCGACTACGAGACGGTGGGCGGCGACGGCAAGGTCCGCCTGAAGCTCAAGGACGGCTCGGTGGTCGAGGTCCGGCTCGAGATCATGAACATCCTGCGGGCGGGGAACGATCCCAACACGGGGCTCCCGGCCTACATCGTGCAGTCGGCGCCGCTCGTGCGCCTGGTCGAGTGCCCGAAGGAGCTGCGGAAGCCGCCGCTCCGGCCGGGCGCGAAGGACCCGAAGGCGATCACCGGGTTCGGCTGAGCGGCGACCCCGCGGGTCAGGCCGCCGGGGGGTGCGCGGGGTCGGTGATCCCGTGCAGTCCGGCCGCCAGCAGCCACGCCACCACGAACGACAGCACGAAGATCACGAGCATCACCGCCACGATGCCGAGCTCCTCGATCCCGAGCTGGTGGAGCGCGGCGGCGCCGCCCCCGAACAGCAGCCCGTTCGGGAGCGACGTGGCCCCGGACGCGTGCGCGAACTGCGTCTGGGCGAAGAAGGCGATCATCGAGACCCCGAAGAGGCCGCCCATGAGGTGGCCGGGGAGCAGCCCCACCGGGTCGGTGTACCAGTGGAAGCGCGCGAAGATCCGTTCCCCGATCCAGAACACCGGACCGCACAGCGCGCCGAGGACGATCGCGCTGCCGGGACTGACGAACCCGGCGAGCGGCGTGATCACGATCAGGCCCATCAGGATCCCGTTGACGGCGTTGAGGAGGCTCGGCCGGCTGCCGCCCAGCAGCCAGACGGTCGCGGTGAGCGAGAACAGCGCCACCGCCGCGGCGAGGAAGGTGGTCAGGACGACCACGACCGCCTCGTCGTTGAACGCGAGCACCGAGCCCGGGTTGAAGCCGAACCAGCCGAGCCAGAGCAGCAGGATGCCCAGCGTGATCCAGCCCGGGCTCACTTTGAGGAGCACGGGGATCGCCTCCTTCGCGCCCCGCGCGCGCTCCTCCCGCCAGATCTGGTACATGACCCCGAGGCCGGCGGCGCCCGCCGCCCCGTGGACGACCAGGCCGCCGGCGAAGTCGACCATCCCGAGCTTGGCCAGCCAGCCGGACGGGTTCCAGATCCACGCCGCCGGGAGGTTCCAAAGGAAGACGAAGTAGACGACGGAGTACGCGACCACCGCGGACAGCTTCAGCTTCCGGAAGAAGACCACGCCCACGAGCGCGAGCGTCACCGCGGCGAACGCGGTCTCGAAGAGGAAGTACACCCCCGTGGTCAGACCGGAGCCGGTCACCGACCACCAGACGTCGGTCGCCGGGTTCGCCGCGGTGCTCGTGAACCCGCCCAGGAAGAACCCGGGACCGTAGAACGGGTTGCCGATCACGCCCATCCAGGTGGGGGCGAACGCCGTGTTGAACCCGACGATCGCCATCACGACCAGCGCGAGGCCGGTGAACAGCACCGTCTTGTACAGGCTGAAGGAGAGCTCCTCCCCCAGCTCGCCGACCTCCAGGAAGCCGACGGCGATCGTCATCAGGAAGACGAGGAGACCCGCCAGCAGGACCCAGAGGTTGTTGACGAGGTCCGTCGGTATCACGAAGTTCCCGTCCCCTGTCCGGACGACGGTACCGCGAGCCCCGGGCCCCCCCTAATAAGGTCCGCTGCACGGGAGCCGGAGGTAACGTTTCGACCGTCACCGGGCGGGTCCAGAGCAAAGCCTATACCCCCCGTCCCCAGCGCCGGCCGTGGTCGATATCCAGGAGACGCCGGCGGTGCCTCCCACGGACTACGGGGGCGACGAGCGGGCCGGATATTTCGTCGCGGCCGGCACGCTGATCTTCCTGGGATGGGGTCTCGGCGTCCTGCTGAACCTCGGCCTCCACTGGATGGCGCCGACCGACGGGATGACCGTCGCCGGCATCTGGTTCGGCCGCACCATCGGCGCCTACGCCTGGGCCGCCGTCGGCTTCGGCATCATGACGGGCCTGGTCGGCACGGGCATGATCAGCGTCGCCCGCGCGACGCCTCGGGGCCGCCTCGTGCTGCCCGGATCGGACTACTGAGCCCGACCGGCGCGGGCCTGCGCGCGCCCGGCGATCCGTCGGGACGGGGGGATGCGCGCCGCGACGGGACCCTTTGCGTTCTTCTGCGCGGCCGCACAGTCCGCGCACATGCGCTCTTCCGAGTCCAGGCACCCGCGGCAGAAGGTCCGTCCGCACACGGTGCACCCCAGCGAGGCCGGGGCTCCGCATCGCGCGCACTGACCGACCAGCACGTTTAGTTCCCTCCCGGCAAGGAACTCCGGCGTGCCAACACGGTGCTGGCCTTAAGCCCTTCGACGAAACCGGCGGAGTACGAGGCCCGGGTGACGTACCGGGCCGCCCGGCGCGCCGCCGGACTGCCCGACGCGAAGCTGACGCCGAAGCCCGCGGCCCGGAGCATCGCGGCGTCGTTGTCGCCGTCGCCGAGCACCACGCAGTCGGCGAGGGTCCAATCCCGCTCGGCCAGGACTCGGTCCAGGGCCGTCTTCTTGCCCGCGCCCTCCTGCAGCAGGTGGATCGCGTAGCCCGTGGGCTCCGCCCGGACCCCCGACCCGCGCAGGACCCGGCGCACCGCCCGGATCGGGACGGTCGACTCGATCGCTACCTCCGTCTCCCGCCACCGGTCCGTGAACAGCGGCCGGACGGGAAGCCCGCTCCGGCGGAGCCGCAGGAAGGCCCGGCGGGCGAGCGCGCGGTTCGCGAGCCGCTGCACGCTCTCGCGGGTGCCGGACTTGCGGTAGATCAGCCCGCCGTTCTCCGCGACGATCGGCCCCGAGAGCCCGAGGGAGCGATGGAAGGCGAGCGCGATCGGGAGGACGTTCCCCGTCGCGAGGATCACCGGGATCCCGTGCTCCTCCAGCCGGCGGATCCACCGCAGCGCGACCGGGTCCAGGCGCCGCTCCCGATCGGTCACGGTCCCGTCGATGTCGGTCACGACCGCGCGGAGCGGTCGGCGGGGCTTCGCACGCACCACGACCCGCGCCCTCCTCCGGAGCTCAGGACTCGGCGTCGCCGATCTCGCGGGCGATCGCGCGGCGCAGCGCGGCCGCGACCTCCTGCCCGTCCCGGCGTCCGCGGACCTCCCGCATGACGTCGCCCATGAGCGGCGAGAAGGCCTCGGGCCCGCGCTCCCGGAGGAGCGCGAGGTTCGCCTTCACCACCCGATCGACGATCGCCGAGAGCTCGCTCGGCCCGAACCCCGAGAGTCCGGCCCGCGCGGCGGCCGCCGGGACGTCGGGAACGCCCTCGGCGAGGAGCGCGAGCACCGCCGGGACCCCCTCCTTGGAGAACAACCCGCGGTGCTCCCCTTCCAGGACCTCCGCGAGCACCGCGGTCGGAGGGTCGTAGCGCGGCCGGCCCGGAGGGACCGGCACGGCGGGAACGTCTTGGATGATCAGGCGCGCTACGAGCCCCGGGGCGTACCCTCTCTGCGTCAGCTCCCCGAACCGGCCCACGAGGTCGCCGGCGACGAGCTGGTGCACGATCTCGGGGTCCAGGTGCGTCTCCCGGGCGAGCCGTTCGCGGAGCGCGGCGGGTCGCTCGGGCAGGCGCTGGCGGAGGCGGTCGAGATGGTCGGGGGTGATCGGGATCGGCAGCACGTCCGTCTCGGGATACATGCGGTCGCGGCCGGGCAACGGTCGCGAGTACCGCGAGCGCCCGTCGGGGAGCGGGTCCCGGGTCTCGCCGGGGACCCCGTCGAGCGCGGCGGCTGCTCGCTCCACCGCCCGGCGGAGCGCCGTCGCGGCCCGCGCCGGGTCGGGGTCGGTCACCAGCACGAACGCGTCCGCGTCGGAGAGCGCGAGCTTGGCGCGCACCCGCGCGACGGCC
>JASIBA010000107.1 GCA_030041735.1 Thermoplasmata archaeon
CCGCCTCGTGGTCGCCGACACCGTCGGCATCATGACGCCCCTGACGTTCCGCTGGTACCTCACGGAGTTCCGGCGGCGCGTGAACCCGAAGGACCTCTCGGTGCACTGTCACAACGACTTCGGCCTCGCGACGGCGAACACGCTCACCGCGATCGAGTGCGGCGCACGGGCTCCGCACGTGTGCGTGAACGGCCTGGGCGAGCGGGCCGGCAACGCCTCCCTGGAGGAGGTCGTCGTGCTGCTCGAGACCCTTTACGGCATCCGCACCGGCATCCGGACGGACCGGCTCGTCGAGCTCTCCCGGCTCGTGGAGGAACTCTCCGGGATCCCGGTGGCCGCGAACAAGGCCCTGGTCGGCTACAACGCCTTCTCGCACGAAGCGGGAATCCACACGCACGGGATCCTGGCGAACACGCTCACGTACGAGCCCCTGCAGCCGGAGGTCGTGGGGGCCCGCCGCCAGATGATCCTCGGCAAGCACACGGGGAAGGCCGCGATCGTCGAGAAGCTCAAGGAGCGGGGGCTCACGGCCAGCGACCCGCTGCTGATCGAGCTCCTGCACCGCATCAAGGCGGAGACCGAGGCGCGCTCGAAGAGCGACCTGCTCGCCTTCCTGCGGGAGTACCGGCGGCTGTTCGAGCGCCCGGGCCTCTCGGACGAGGAGTTCTGGGCGATGGTCGATGCGGTCGGGATCACGGCGGTGGCGGCATGACCGGGTCGCCCGGCCACGGCATGACGCTCGCCGAGAAGGTCCTCGCCCGGGCCTCCGGCGAGGAGCGCGTCGTGCCGGGGCAGATCGTCGACGGTCGGGTCGACCTCGCGATGATGCACGAACAGGGCGCGCAGACCGTGGCCCCGTTCCACCAGATGGGCGCCGAACGCGTCTGGGACCCCGATCGCGTCGTGATCGCGATCGACCACTGGGTGCCGGCCCCGACGGAAGGGGCGGCCGTCCTCCACCGGATCCTGCGCAAGTTCGCCGCGGAGACCGGCCTGCCCCACTTCTACGACGTCGGGAACCACGGGATCTGCCACCAGATCCTGGCGGAGAACGGCTGGGTGGTACCGGGAGACCTCGCCGTCGGGACCGACTCCCACACCAACACGCTCGGGGCGATGGGCGCGGTCGCCGCCGGCATCGGCCCGACGGAGATGGCCGCCGTGCTGGCGCTCGGGAGCCTGTGGCTCAAGGTGCCCTCCACGGTGCAGGTCCGGGTCCGGGGCTCGTTCGGGCCGGGCGTGACCGCGAAGGACCTGGTGCTGCGTGTGCTCGGCGAGATCCGGACCACCGGCGCGACCTACAAGTCGGTGGAGTTCACCGGACCGACGATCGCGTCGCTCTCGATGCCGGAGCGCCTGACGATCTGCAACATGACCACGGAGATGGGCGCGAAGTGCGGCATGGTCGCCCCCGACGACAAGACCTACGAGTACCTGCGCGGGACCGCGAAGCACGCGATGCATCCGCTCTGGGCCGACGCGGACGCCGTCTACGAGCGCGTGGTCGACGTCAATGTCGACGAGATGCCGCCGATGGTCGCCTGCCCGTACTCGCCGGACAACGTGCGACCGCTGCCCGAGGTCGCGCGGGAGCACGTGAAGGTCGACCAGGTGTTCCTCGGTTCCTGCACGAACGCGCGGATCGAGGACCTCCGCGAGGGGGCCGCGCTGATGAAGGGCCACAAGGTCGCGCCCGGTGTGCGGTTCATCGTCTCTCCGGCGTCGACCCGGATCTACGAACAGTGCCTGAAGGAGGGCATCATCGAGACGTTCACCGAGGCCGGCGCGGTGTTCACGAACTCCAGCTGCTCGGCCTGCTTCGGCGGGAACATGGGGCTCCTCGCCCCCGACGAGGTCTGCGCGTCGTCGTCGAACCGGAACTTCCCCGGCCGGATGGGCGCGAAGCAGGCGCGGATCTATCTCATGTCGCCCGCGGCCACGGTCGCGGCGGCGATCGCGGGCGAGGTCACGGACCACCGCCCGATGCTCTGAGGGGCTCCGATGCAGGACGTGATCGAGGGCCGCGTCTGGACGCTCGGCGCCGACGTCGACACGGACGGGATCATCTCGGGGAAGTACCTCACCGTCATCGATCCCGAGGAGCTCAAGAAGCACGTCTTCGAGATCGCGCTCCCCGAGTTCGCGTCGCAGGCCCAAGCGGGGGACGTCCTGGTCGCCGGGGTGAACTTCGGCTGCGGGTCGAGCCGGGAGCACGCCCCGGCCGCGATGAAGGCGATCGGGGTCGGCGCGGTGGTGGCCGATTCGTTCGCTCGGATCTTCTTCCGGAACGCGATCAACCTGGGCCTCCCGGTCATCGAGGTCCCCGGCGTTCGCGCCATTTTCGAGAAGGGCGATGTCGCCCGGATCGAGATGGGTCAGGGTCGGGTCACCAACGAGCGGACCGGCGCGTCGGTCCGATTCCCGCCGCTGCCGCCGCACCTGCTTCGCATCCTCGAGGCCGGCGGCCTCGTGGAGCACGTCCGCCGCGAGCTGGCCGGCCGCGCCCCTTCCGCGGGGGCGAAGACATGAAGGAAGCCGGGTACGAGGTCGCCGTCTTTCCCGGGGACGGCACCGGACCCGAGGTGATCCGCGAGGGCGTCAAGGTCCTCGGAGCCCTCGGCGAGGGCGGACCCGCGCCGTGGCACCTGACCGAGCATCCGGGCGGCGGCCAGTACTATCTCAAGACCGGGCGCGAGTGGGACCCGGAAGGGGCGGCCGCCGCTCGGTCGGCGGACGCGATCCTGCTCGGCGCCGTCGGCTGGCCCGGCGCCAACCTGCCCAACGGCGACATCGCCGGG
>JASIBA010000108.1 GCA_030041735.1 Thermoplasmata archaeon
GGCTGCGGGTCCTGTTCCAGATCAACCCGCTCACGTACGTCGCGGACGCCGTGCGGGGCGCCTATTCGAGCACGCTCACGCAAGGGGACGGCTACCAGCTGATCGTGCTCGCCATCGAGACCGTGGCCTTCCTGTTCCTGGCCGCCCGCGCGTACCTCCGTTCCGAGCTGTCCTACGAGTGATCGGTTCGCCCGGCATCGGGAAGCGGCGGGCGCCGCGCCCGCCGGCGGTGGCCCGAGGGCCCCGGCGGGGCTCCGAACCGCGCGAAACGGAGCGCGGAGCGGATCGGCGGGTGTCGCAGGTCCGGGACCGCGCTGCCGTCTCAGCCCGAAACGGCGGTGAAGTTCGCGTACACGAGGCCGAGTTGGTGGTCGGCAGCGAAGACGCCCAGCGAGTAGGACCCCCCGGAGGCTAGGAACCAGATGGAGCCTCCCGTGGCGGTCTGACCGAGCGATGGGCCCCCCGCCACCGGCGATACCTGAAAGTTCAGGGCTCCGGTCGTGCCGTCCCCGTCCGACCACCGCACCTCGACCGTGACGCCGGCCGGGAACGACAGGTCGGTGGTCCGGAGATATGGTGGCACGCAGGCGGAGGCACAGCCGTAGCCCTCCGCCGTACCGGAGGTGGAGGTCGTGTGGGGCCGAGCGAGGAACCAAAGTCCTCCCACCAGTGCGATCGCGAACGCCACGCCGACGACGAAGGCGACTCGCACGACGCGGCCCTCGTTCGGTTTCATGGCGGAAGGCCTCGGTCTCGACGTCCTGGTTCCTTCCGGATCGGATCACCTCGGAAATAGGTTGAGGATGGGGGGCCCCCGGTCCCCAGGACGGGGCTCGGGCCGAGGTCCGGCACCGCCCTGCTCGCTTCGGTGTCCCCCGCGGACCCCGCGAAAGCGGTGCATCGGGCGCGGCGGGAGCCTGGCGTGGGGACCAAACCGTTTTCCCTCACGCACCCGTCGGGCGAGCCGTGTCCGACGCTCCGCTGGTGGTCGTCGCGGACCCGATCGATCGCGCCGCGCTCGACCGCCTTCAGGGCGGCCCGTGCCGGGTCGCGGACGTGAGCGGCGATCCCTCGCAGCTGCGGGGTCAGCTGGCCGAAGCGTGGGGCCTGATCGTGCGCAGCCGGACCAAGGTTACGAGCGACCTCATCGCCGCCGCCCCGCGGTTACGCCTCATCGCGCGGGCCGGGGTCGGCGTCGACAACGTGGACATGACCGCCTCCGGCGCCCGCCAGATCCGCGTGGTCAACGCTCCCGCGGCGGCGACCGTGAGCGTGGCGGAGCTCACCATCGCCCTCTACCTCGATCTCCTGCGGGGCTTGGTGCCCGCGATCGTCGCGACCAAGGCGGGCCGGTGGGAGCGGGGCGCGCACGGTCGCGAACTTGCGGGGAAGACCATCGGATTCGTCGGCTACGGCCGGATCGCGCGGGAGGTCGCGCACCGGGCCGCCGCGTTCGGGGCGGCGGCGCTCGCGTTCGACCCGTTCGTGACCCGCACCGGCGACGCGACCGAACTGGTCTCGCTCGAGACGCTCCTCGGGCGGGCGGACATCGTCAGTCTCCATGCGGCGCTCACGGCGGAGAACCGGCACTTGATCGATGCGGCCGCCCTCGGCCGGATGAAGCCGAGCGCGTTCGTGGTCAACGTGGCGCGGGGACCGCTGATCGACGAGTCCGCCCTGCTCGCCGCGCTCCAGAAGGGCCGCCTCGCCGGCGCGGCGCTCGACGTGTTCGAAGTGGAACCGCCGACGGACCGCGCGCTCCTGGAGCTCCCGAACGTGATCGCGACCCCGCACCTCGGCGCCATGACGGCCGAAGGCCAGGCGCGAGCCGGCGCGGAGATCGTCGAGGAGGTGCTGCGGGCCCTCCGCGGCGAACCCCTCAAGAACCTCGTGCCCTCGCCCGGGGGACCGCCATGACGTTCGATCCCGAGACCACGACGTTCCTCATCGCCGGTCCCGTCCGCATCCATCCCCGAGTGCTCCGCGCGATGTCGATGCCGTCGCTCAACCACCGGGGCGACTACTTCCACGGCGTCGTCGGGGAGATCCGCGAGCTGCTGCCCGTCCTGTTCGGCGCGAAGGGCCGCCAGCTCATCCTCTCGGGCAGCGGGACCAGCGGTCTCGAGGCGGTCTATTCCTCCCTCGTTCCCAAGGACCGGCGCACGCTGGTCCTCTCGAACGGGAACTTCGGGGAGCGTACGGACCTGATCGTCCGACGGTACTCGAGCTCGGTCACGACGATCTCCGCCCCGTGGGGTCAGCCGCTCCCCGCCGAGCAGGTCCACGCGGAGCTCGCGAAGGGCGACGTCGGGGCCGTCTGCGTCGTGCACAACGAGACGAGCGTCGGGCTCGCGAACGACCTCACGGCGATCGCGCCGGCCGTGCGCGGCTCGGGCGCCCTGTTCCTGGTCGACGGGATCAGCGCGGTCGCCGGCATCCCGGTCGAGATCGAGAAGTGGGGGATCGATGCGGTCGTGGCCGGCAGCCAGAAGGGGCTCGCGGCGCCCGCCGGGCTCGCCCTGGTCCATCTCTCGGAGCGCGCGGCGGCGGCCCTGCACCCCGGGACCTTCTACCTCGATCTGGCGGCGCACCTGAAGTCGCTCGAGAAGAACGATACCCCGTGGACCCCGGCGGTCCCGCTGTTCCTCGCGCTACGCGAGGCACTCCTCCTCCTCAAAGAGGAAGGGCTCGCGACGCGTCTCGAGCGGACCCACCGCCTCGCCGAGGCGTCGCGAGCCGCGGTCGACGCGCTCGGACTCTCGCTCTTCCCGGAGCGTCGGCACGCCTCCGACACCGTGACGGCCATACGGAACCCCGAAGGGCTTGGAGACGCCGAGCTCCGCAAGGTGCTCGAACGCCAGTACAACATCCTCGTGCAGGGCGGCCAGGGGGCGCTCACGGGGAAGATCTTCCGCATCGGGCACATGGGGATCGCCGACTGGCCGGATCTGCTGGTCACCTTCGCCGCCCTCGAGCGGATCCTCGGCAAGGCGGGACGCCTTCCCGCGCCGGGCCGGGCCCTCGCCGCGATCGTCGAGCGGATGCCCTGACCGGGCCTAGATGTCGACGATCACGCGGGCGCGTCCCCGGTCGAGGTCGATCGCGAGCGCGTGGAACGTGATCGCCTTCACCTCGACGCCCCGGGGATGTCGGGCCGGGTCGAACGGCTCGCCGCGCACGCTGGCGACCAGCGCGGTCGGAGGGTTCCCGACCGGACGGGCCACGATCTCGCGCACGAGGAATCCATCCCGCTGCTCGAGCGCGAGGAGCTCCGAGAGGTAGGCGACGACGAGCGCGGTGGGGTCGGCTCCCGACGCGCTGACCGCCCGCTCCTCGCGGGGACGGACCGTGCGGAGATCGGTGATGAGCGCGAACAGCCCCAGTCCCAGCGCCTCGAAGAGGGCGGCCGAGGTCGATCCGGTCGCCCAGATGCCCACGTCCGCCGTGGTCGGGAAGCGCCCCCACCGCCGGGCCGGGCGTGCCGCCTCGCTCGGTGCGTTCGTGCCCGGGGTAGCGGCGAGGGCCCTTAAGGGGGGGACCCGTCTCTAGGGAGAACCCATGCCCCGGCGCGCCAGTCTCGTCGTCCCGACGCTGGACGAAGCGTCCTCGATCGGCCACGTGCTCCGGACCTTCCGCCGGGCCGCGGACGAGGCGAACCGGACCGTCTTCGCGGCCCAGCCGATCGACTGGGAACTGCTCGTGGTCGACGGCGGCTCGACGGACGGGACCGGAACCCTCGCGTCCGCGGAGGGCGCTCGGGTGGTCGTCGAACGGCGGCGCGGCTACGGGCGCGCGTACAAGACCGGGTTCGCCCAGGCGACCGGCGAGATCCTCGCGACCGCCGACGGCGACGCGACGTACCCGGTCGAGGTGATCCCGGCGCTCGTGCAGAAGCTCCGCGACGACCGCCTCGACTTCATCTCGGGCGATCGCATGGCGTACCTCGACCGCCGCGCGATGTCGACCGAGCATCGCATCGGCAACCGGGCGCTGAACCTGTTCCTCGGGGTCGCGTACCACCGCTTCCTGAAGGAGCTGCCCCAGGGCGGGCTCGCCGACAGCCAGAGCGGGTTCTGGGTGTTCCGGCGCGAGGTGCTCGAGCACGTCCACCTCGGCCAGGACGGGATGGCGTTCAGCGAGGAGCTGAAGATCGAGGTCCTGCTGCGGGGCCTGCGCGTCGCCGAGGTCCCGATCCACTACGGCGAGCGCTGGGGACGCCCGAAGCTATCGAGCTGGAGGGACGGCTACCGGAACATGCTTTTCCTCGCGCGGAAGCGGCTCGCGGTCGCCCGGGAGACCACGCGAGGCGCGCCGATCCCGTTCTCGCACGACCCCGAGGCCGTGTCGCCTCCGTGAGGGGGCCTACTGGGTCTTGCCCGACCGCTCCCGGGACTTCACCCGGAGACCCTTGTAGCCGCACTTGCGGCACTGGACCGCCTTCGGAGGATTCCGGGCCGAGCAGTTCATGCAGATCTTCTTGTTGAGCAGGCGCTCGACCGCCTCGGGGAACGGCATGGGACCCGCGGGGACGCGCCCTCCCGTATAAAGCCTGCCCGACTGCGGGAGCGACGTGGTCGCGGACGAGGACGGCACCGCCTCCGTGCAGTGGGCCCGCCGCTCGGTCACGGCAGCGCTCGGGGGACGGGGCGCCCCGGCGGATCGATCCCTTCCGTCGCCGCCAGCGGGCGCGCTGTTCGCGGAGCCGCGCGGAGTGTTCGTCACGTTGAAGCATCACCCGTCGGGCGAGCTCCGGGGCTGCATCGGGTACCCGCTCCCGCACTTCCCGCTCGGCCGCGCGATCGCTCAGGCGGCGCTCGCGGCCGCGACCGAGGACCCCCGGTTCCCCCGGGTGCGGAGCCCCGAGCTCTCCCAGCTCACGTTCGAGGTATCGATCCTCTCCGTGCCGGTGCCCGTGCCGGGGCGGACCCCGGCGGAGATCGTCGCGGGGATCACGGTGGGGCGAGACGGTCTGATCGTGGAGGGATACGGGACGAGCGGGCTGCTCCTGCCCCAGGTCGCTCCCGAGCAGGGATGGTCGGCCGAGCAGTTCCTCGACGGCACGTGCGAGAAGGCCGGTCTGCCCGCGGACGCCTGGCGCTCGCCCGGGGTCCGGATCCGCCGGTTCGGGGCGGAGGTGTTCGCCGAACGATCGCCCCACGGCCCCGTGGAGCGCGTGCGGCTGTAGTTCACGCCGGGACGCGGACCAGCCGCGCCGAGAAGCCGAGCCCGTCGACGTCGAAGCGTCGGACGTCCGGCCCGTCCGGCAGCGTCTCCTGGGTGATCTCGAACGGATCGGCGAGGAGGTCCTCGGCGAGCGCCGCGCGGCGCGCCTGGACCGCCTCGTAGAGCGGACCGGTCAGGCTGACGGTGATCGCGACCCGGTCGAGCAGGCGGAGCCCGATCTCCTTGCGGGACTGCTGCAGACGCCGCGCCACCTCCCGCGCGAGCCCCTCCTCGAGGAGCGCCGGCGTCGGCCGCCGCGGCATCGCGGCGATCGGGCCGCCCTCCCCGGCCCGGAGCACCCAATCGACCTCGGGGTAGCGATCCGCGGACCCGACCGGGACGCGCAGCACGTGCTTCACGTTCAGCTCGTCCGCGAGCAGCGCCTCGCCGTCCGGGCCGAGCGGCGCGAGGGCAGAGGACGGGGCTCCGAACAGCACCAGTTCGGCGAGCGGGATTCGCGCCTTCACCCCGGCCCGGTGCCGGAGCTCGCGGCCGATCTCGACGATCTCCCGGAGCTCCCGCATCCCGGCCTCCAGCACCGGGTCGTACCGTCCGGTGTCCGCCGGCCAACCACCCAAGTGCACGGACGCGCTCCCGTCCGCGAACCGGAGCTCCGTCACCTCCTGGTAGATCCACTCGGACGTGAACGGCACCAGCGGCGCGGCGAGTCGGGCGATCTCGGCGAGCGCGTAGGAGAGCGTCGCGTGGGCCGCGCGCCGTTCCGGATGGTCCGCGGGCGCCCAGAACCGGGGACGGGACCGCCGAAGGTACCAGGTCGAGAGGTCGTCGACGAGGTCGCGGACGGCCGCGGCCGCGGGCCGGGGATCGTACGACTCGAGGCCCCCCGTCACGGCCGTCCGGGTCCCGGCCACGCGCGAGAGCAGCCACCGGTCGAGCAGGTCCGAGGACGCGGGGACCTCGCGGACCGGCGGCAGCGCGTCGGCCCGCGCGTTCCCGAGGTGGAACGCGACGGCGTTCCGGAGCGTGCCGAGCGTGCGATTGCCCGCCCGCTCCAGCGTGGTCTCGCTGACCCGGACCGGGCTGGTGAAGTCCTGCGACAGGAACAGCCACCGGATCGCGTCGGCGCCCAGCCGATCGAGCAGCGCGATCGGCTCGAGGACCTTGCCCTTCGACTTCGACATCTTCCGGCCGGTCTCCTCGAGCAGGAACTCGCAGGTCAGACTGTTCCGGAAGGCGGGCCGGTCGAACAGGGCGGTCGCGATCACGAGCAGGGTGTAGTACCACCCGCGGGTCTGGTCGATGGCCTCCGACACGAAATCGAGCGGCGTGCGGGGGTCGAACGCGCTCGGCTCGAACGGGTAGTGGAACTGGGCGAACGGGGCGGAGCCGGCATCGAACCAGACGTCGATGGTGTACGGCTCGCGCCGCGCGGCCGCCCCGCAGGTCGCGCATCGGACGGCGATCCGATCGACCGTCACGCGATGCGGATCGAACGGCTCCGGCAGCGGCGCGCCGCTCCGCTCGGCGAGTTCCGCGAAGCTCCCGACGCACGTGGCATGGCCGGCGGGGCAGATCCAGACCGGGAGCGGGGTGCCCCAGTAGCGGCTCCGCGAGACCGCCCAGTCCTTGGCCTGGGTCAGGAAGTTCCCGAACCGGCCGTCGCGCAGGTGCGCCGGGATCCACGTCGTGCCCGCGTTGAGCCGGACGAGCGCATCGGTCAGGCGGGAGGTCCGCACGAACCACGAGTCGATCGCGCGGTACAGCAGGGCGTGGTCGCACCGCCAGCAGAACGGGTAGGTGTGCCGCAGCGTCTCGGACCGGAACAGGAGCCCGCGCGCGCCGAGGTCCGCGAGGAGGATCGGATCGGCCTGCTTGAACCCCTTGCCGCGCACGAGCGGCAGCGCGTCCCCGAACACGCCGCGGCTATCGAGCGGGTCGGAGACCCCGACCCCTTCCCGGAGCCCGATGCGGTAATCGTCGACCCCGAAGCTCGGGGCGCAGTGGACGAGGCCGGTGCCTTCGGTCGCCGTCACGAACCCGTCGAGCACGATCCGGTAGCGTCCGGGGCCCGGGCCCGCCCCGTCGAACGGAGGCCGGTAGCGCCGTTCCGCGAGGTCCCGGCCGGTGAGCCGCTCCGTCACTTCGGGCGTCCCGGGGAAGTAGCGGGCGACCGCCTCCGACGCGAGGACCACGTCGCGGCCCTCGCCCGTGCGGACGACCGAGTACTCGAGATCCGGGTGCGCGACCACGAGCAGGTTCGCGGGCAGGGTCCAGGGCGTGGTCGTCCACACGAGGAGATCCCGAGCGTCGTCGACGAGCGGGAACCGGACGGTGACCGAGGGATCGGTCGTTTCGGCGTAGCCAAGCGCGACCTCGTGGGAGCTCAGCGTGGTCTCGCACCGGGGGCAGTACGCCAGCACGTAGTGGCCCTTCTCGAGGAGACCGCGGTCGAACATCGACTTCAGCGCCCACCAGACGCTCTCGATGTACGGCGCGTCCATCGTGCGGTACGGGTGATCGTAGTCGAGCCAGAACCCGAGCTGCTGGCTCATCTCGCGCCAGACCGCCTCGTACTCCAACGCGGCCGCCCGGCACTCGTCGCAGAACCGCTCGACGCCGAACGCCTCGATCTCCCGGTGGGACTTGAGCCCGTGACGCTTCTCGATCGTGAGCTCGACCGGCAACCCCTGGCAATCCCAGCCGGCCATCGCGCTCACGATCGCGTGGCCGCGCATCCGGCGGTAGCGGAGCACCACGTCCTTGAGCGTCCGCGGCTCGACGTGTCCGAGATGCGGCGGGCCGTTGACGCCCGGCGGACCTTCCGCGAACCGGAACACCGGTCCCCCCGGAGCCCCTGGAACCGCGCGCTCGGGGATCCGCTGGGCGTCCCAGAATGCGAGGACCCGGCGGTGGATCTCGGCCGGCGACGGGGCGCCCGCCGCGCCGTCCTCTGTGTCGCTCGCCGGCATGGGCGGGCCCGACGGGGTCACGGCGGATAAAGGCGAGCCGGCCGGCGCTACGGCGAGAGCCCGTGGGGCGGGCGGCTACGGGACTCGGGACCGACGTGAGCGCTCGGGTGCTGGCGCACGATCGTGCCCACCACCTCCGTGACGTGGGCGCCGGGGCCGAGCACGACCGACGGAGCGCGGACGTACGCGACGGTGACGGCCGAGAGCTCCACGCGGTCCGCCTCGATCCGCTCCACCATGACGTGGGCCGCGCCGCCGAAGACCCGGCGGAGGATGGAGGGGACCAGGCCCGGAGGCGGGCCGCGAAGGACCACGTCCCGGGCGGTGATCGGGCCGAGGCTCGAGTCGCCCCGGAAGCGGGCGTGGACCCCCGAGAGGGAGACGATCTCGCCGGGGATGTTCGCGCTGCCCTGGAGCTCGAGCAAGCCCGCCCGTACGCTCGGCGCCTCCAGGGCGCCCGCGACCTGCAGCATCCGATCGACCCGGAGCTCCCGCGCGACGCGCGCGATCCCGCGGACGTTGCCGGCGCCGAGATGGACCGGTCCCATCGGTCGAAAGGTCCCTTCGAACACGCCCGAGCCGGTGACCTCGACCGGCCCGACGACCTCGAGCGTGCCGTGCACGGTGAGTCGGTCGGCGGTCAATCGCCCGCCGACCGCGGCGAGGCCGCGGAGACGCGCCTCCCCGACGGCGACGTCGCCCGTGACCTTCGCCGTACCCGACAGCGTCCACCGCGCGGCGTGGACGGCGTCGTGGCGCTCGGCGCCCGTGTCCCGGACGAGCCCGCGGAGCGCGGGCGCCGGAGCG
>JASIBA010000109.1 GCA_030041735.1 Thermoplasmata archaeon
CGCACGGCCAAGCAGGCCGCCAAGTCGCCGACGGCCTCCGCCCGACGCGCCGCCCGCAAGGTCGCGGGCCAGCTCGACAAGGTCGGCGAGGACGTAGAGCGGATCCTCCGCGACCTCTGAGCCGCGCGGTTCGGGCGCTAGAGCCCGAAGAAGCGCAGCGCGCCGCGCAGGATCTCTTCGAACGAGATCCCGATCCGCTCGAGCGCGAACGCCGCGAGCAGCAAGAGGCCCAGCGCGAGGACCGCGTCGAGCAGCACCCCGCCCCGGGAGGAGCGGGCCCGGAAGATGCGTCGCATCGACCTTCTTGCCCACCCCCAGTACATGAGGAGTAAATGTACTCGCGGTCCCGCGCGGTCGCGAGTTATACGGCGGGTTCGTCAGCTGTGCCCCGCCCCGGGGGATCCGTCGTCACGTGCCGGCGCGCCCGGTCGCGCGACGGCGGGCGCCCGAAGTCGCTTTGAGACCCGGCCCGTCGCGACGGTCGAGCGACATGGCGCGGAACTCGGGGTTCGGGGTACGCATCCGCCGCGACGCGCCGATCGTCCTGCAGCCCTTTACCCGGTTCTTCCGCGGCTTCGAGCGGAATCCGGCCGTGCGCGAGCTGTTCGGCGACCGGACCGCGGACGTGCTCCGGACCCAGAAGGTCGAGTTCTTCTCGTCGCGGTTCGGCTACATGGGTACGAGCGACATCGACGGCCACCTGCTGATCAGCACGACGTATCTCGCCCGGGGCGAGTTCCGCCACGTCTACCTCGACCTCGTCCACGAGCTCGCCCACGTCCGGCAATTCCGGGAGGGTCGACCGCTGTTCTATCCGAAGTTGAGCTACGTCGACGCCCCCTCGGAGATCGAGGCCTACCAGTTCACCGTGCGGGAGGGCCGGCGGATCGGCATGTCCGACGCCCAGCTCCTCGACTACCTGCGCATCGAGTGGATCTCGGCGGGGGAGCTCCGCCGGCTCGCGCGACGCGTCGGGGTGCGCGCGCCGCCGGCCCGTCGGGCCCGTGGGCGGAGACGCGGGACCTGAGCTCACGTCCCGCGTCCGCCCCTTGTCCCGCGCACCGTTTATCTTGCGGGCCCCCGTCCTCGTACGCGTGCGGGAGAACTACGGGGGATTCGGGACCGAACGGCAGAGCGCGATCTACGCCGCGGGGGCGGCCGGGCAGGCTCCCAACCTTCCGCTCTCGGCCGAGGGGCTCGAGGACGGGGCCGCCCGCGTGCTCCGCCCGGAGGTCGCCGACTACGTGGCGGGGGGCGCGGGCTCGGAGTCGACGATGCGAGCCAACCTCGCCGAATTCGACCGGTGGCAGCTCCTTCCGCGAATGCTCCGCGACGTCCGCGAGCGCGACTGCCGCATCGAGCTCTTCGGCCGCTCCGTGCCGGCGCCGGTGCTCCTCGCCCCGATCGGGGCGCTCGGTGCGGTGCGGGAGGGCGGTGAGATCATGGTGGCGCGCGCGGCGGCGGCACTGGGGATCCCGTTCGTCGCCAGCACGCTCACCTCGGCGACGCTCGAGGAGATCGCCCAGGCCGCCGGCAGTGGCACCCGGTGGTTCCAGCTCTACTGGGGGCCGGACCCGGAGCTCAACCTGAGCCTGGTCAGCCGGGCCGAGGCCGCCGGCTACGCGGCGATCGTGGTGACGCTCGACACCCGGCTCCTGGCCTGGAGGGAACGGGACCTGGCCCGCGGCTACCTGCCGTTCCTGACCGGCGCCGGTGTCGGGAACTACCTGTCCGATCCGGTGTTCCGGGCGCGTCTCGAGCGCCCCCCGGAGGACGACCCGGCCGGGGCGATCCGTCGCGCCGTCGGCCAGATCGGCGACCCGGGCTTCACCTGGAAGGAGCTGCGGTTCCTGGCCGACCGCGTGCGCGTGCCGCTGGTCGTGAAGGGGATCCTCCATCCCCAGGACGCGAACGAGGCCGTGGACGCCGGCGCCAACGGGATCATCGTCTCGAACCACGGGGGACGCCAGGTCGGCGGAGGCGTACCCGCGCTTCGGTCCCTCCCGAACATCGTCGCCGAGACCGGCGGGCGCACGCCCGTACTGTTCGACAGCGGGGTCCGCCGGGGCTCCGACGCGATCAAGGCTCTTGCGCTGGGCGCCCAGGCCGTGCTGGTCGGCCGACCGTACGTCTGGGGCCTCGCGCTTGACGGAGAGAACGGGGTCACGGAGGTCCTCGAGAACTTCCTCGCGGATCTGGACCTCACGATGGCGGAGCTCGGGGTCGCCAGCGTCCACGATATCTCGCGCGAGCTGCTCGCTCCCGCCTAACGCGGACCCGGGTCCGGCGCCCCCTCCGTTCCGGAGGTCCACCGCTCGCGGGCACGCTCAAGCGGCCCGATTGCCTTGCGGGGCCGAGGGGAGAGCGTGCCAACGAACGGCTCGACCGGAAGGCTCATCGACCTCCAGGGGGAGGATCGCGAGCGAGCGGTCCCCGCCATCCGGGACGGCTTCGAGGGGATCTATCGATGGCACGCCAAGCGCACGCTCCGGGACATCGCCCGCGTGCGGGCGGTCGATGTCGACGGAGAGGTCGTCGGGGTCTCGATGCTGGAACTGCTGGTGCCCGAAGTCGGGTACGTCTACTACCTCGCGGTCCGCACGCAATGGCGGCAGCACGGGATCGGAGCTCGCCTGCTGGACGACGCGCTCGTTTGGTTCCGCGGCTCCGGGGCCCGCGTGGTCTACGCAGCCGCGGAGGAGCACAACACCCCCTCGCTCGCGCTGTTCCGCTCCCGGAGTTTCCGTCTCGTCGATCGCGCCGAGGCCGGCTGGCGCGAGGGAGGACTGGGCGCGTGGGGTCTCCGCAGCCGGATGCGGGTGGTGTTCGGGGAGGTACTCCTGGGGCTCCGCCTGGCGCCCGAACCGACGGCGGCCGCGGACGCGTCCCGAGACTCTCGGCAGGCTTGAACTAGGAGAGGAGCGTCCGCCTCGGGATGCCGGAGTCCGTCCCGGTCGACGACCGCACGGGTTTGGGCGACCTGCCGTTCGATCTCGATGCGGCCGCGGTTCGGCGCCGAGGCCTGGCGGCCCTCCGCCGCTCCGAGGAGCAGCTCGACGAGCTCCTCGCGCTGGAGAGCCGACCCACCGAGACCAACTTCCTCGCTCCCCTCGATCGGATCCTGCTGGGCGCCGGCGATGTCGGGATCCACGGGCACTTCCTGTTCTCGGCCCATCCGGACGCCGAGGCGCGCACCGCCGGGCGCGAAGTCTCCGAGGCGGCGGACGCCTTCTTCCACGCGGTCCGTCTCAACGAGCGACTTTACGCCCACCTCGGCGAGCTCGCCCGGGGGCCGCTCGATCCCCCGAACGCCTTCGCGGTCGAGAAGCTCCGGCGGGACATGCGGCGGGCCGGCGTCGAGAAGGACGGGCCGACCCGCGAGCGACTGCTCGCGCTCAACCGGGCCATCGACGCGACGGGCAACCAGTTCCTGGAGAACATCGCGCGGCGGGTCCGCTGGATCGATCTGGAGGACGCGCGCCAGCTCGCCGGCCTCCCGGAGGACTACCTCGCGTCGCACCGACCCGGCGCCGACGGCCGGATCCGCATCACGACGCAGTACCCCGACGTGGGGCCGGTCCTCTCGTACGCGGACGATCCCGACGTGCGCCGCCGGGCCCTGCACGAGTTCATGAACCGGGCCTATCCCGAGAACCTCCCGGTGCTCGACGCGCTCGTCGCCCAGCGGGCGGAGTTCGCCCGGACGCTGGGCTACTCCAGCTACGCGGCCTACGCCCTCGAGGACAAGATGGTCGGGACGACGGAGGCGGCCCACGCGCTCCTCGATCGGGCGCGGGGACTGCTGCAGGCCCCCGCGCGCGGCGAGGTCGAGCGCGTGCTCCGCCGGAAGCAGCGCGACCATCCCGAGGCGCGCCGGCTCGAGCCGTGGGACTCGCGCTTCTTCGGGGGTCTCGGCTACTACGACGAGAAGATCCGGCACGAGGAGTTCGGTGTCGATCTGAAGTCGCTGCGCCGATTCCTCCCCTACGGCGCGGTCCGCGACGGCCTGTTCGAGCTCTGTCGGGAGCTGTTCGGGCTCGAGTTCGTGGCCGTCCCCGCGGCCGGGCGGCTGCATCCTAGCGTCGGCGTCTACGACGTGGCCCGGGGCGGGTCGCCGATCGGGCGGATCTACCTCGACATGGTCCCCCGCGAGGGCAAGTTCAGCCACGCCGCCTGCTTTGCGGTGCGCGCCGGACTCGGCGGGGTCCAGCGGCCGCAGGTCGCGCTGCTGTGCAACTTCCTCGATCCGGGCACGCCGGTCGAGTCCGCCCGGCTCGAGTACTCGAGCGTCGTGACGTTCTTCCACGAGTTCGGACACCTCCTGCACGCGCTCCTGAGCGGGGCGACCGGTCGGGTCTACAACGGGATGGACCACCTCGAGTGGGACTTCATCGAGGCGCCGAGCCAGCTGTTCGAGGAGTGGGCGCGGGACCCCGCGACGATCGCCCGATTCGCGCGGGATCCCGACTCGAAGGAGCGGATCCCCGGCGAGGCCCTCGCCCGCCTGAAAGCGTCGGAGGCGCTCGGCCGGTCGGCCATGTGGCTCCGGCAGACGGCGCTCGCGGCGATCTCGCTCGAGCTGTACGAGCACGAGCCCCCGCCCGGCGGCGTGGGCGAGCTCCTGCGGACGACCTTCAACCAGTACGCCCCGGACCCCATGCCCCGCGACTACCACTTCGAGGCGGCCTTCGGCCACCTGCACGGCTACTCGGCGTGCTACTACACCTACCTCTGGTCGGTCGTGATCGCCCGCGACCTCGTCGGTCCGTTCCTCGAGAAGGGGGACCTCACGGACCCGACCATCGCGGCGCGCTACGCCCGCGAGATCCTCGCCCCCGGGAGCGCCCGACCCGCGGCGGAGCTCGTGCGGACCTACCTCGGTCGGGAGTTCAACTTCGAGGCGTTCGAGCGGTGGGTCACCACCACGGCCCGGGCGCCCGCGGCGTCGTAGGGCGGCGGGACGGACCGCTCAGTCGATGAAGTCGTGCGCCCAGCGCAGGCCGAACGAGATCCAGGTCGTCGCGAGCGTCCCGAAGAGCACCAGCAGCGACACCAGGACGACGATCGCGCTCTGGAAGAGCGAGAAGCCGTGGGCCCAGAAGGCGACGTAGAGGAGCGTGAAGCTGATCCAGGCCACGACACCGGCGATCGAGACCGCGGCCGCGCGCCGCAGCCGGCCGAAACGCTGACCCAGGAAGCGGCGCGGCCACTCCGGATCCCACGCCGAGTCGTCCGACATCGAACGGCCATCCGACTCGCGGGATAAGAAGGAAACTCACGCGAAGTTCCCCGCCCCGTAACGGCTTTGGCGCGTGCCGGGCTTCCCGCGCCGGAGCTCGGGCATGGCGGATCGGTCGGGTCCGGGGCGGCCGCAGGAGTTCCACGTGCGCGTCGAGATCCGGGCGCCGATCGGCTACGTCTTCCGGTGGTGCACGGACTACCGGCCGGACGACGCGCGGCGCGAGAAGGACCGGTACGCCCGGCGCATCCTCTCCCGCTCGCCACGACGGGTCGTCTACGAGGACCTGGGGGACCACGAGGACGGTGGCTGGTGGTGGTCGCGCTTCGAGGTCGACCTGCGGCCCCCCTCCGCGTGGCACGCCGAGAGCGTCGGAGCCTACCGCACGCTCGCGCTCGACTACGCCCTCACGGAACGGGGACCCGAGCGGACCCGCTTCGACCTAAGGTGGCGACGATGGCCGACCCGGCTCGGACCGAAACGGGTCGCCCGGGCGGCCGTGGAACGGGAGACGACCCGGGCGTGGAAGAACTTCGCGGCGGCGCTCGAAGCGGACTATCGACGGGAGAAGTCGGGCCGGCGACGGGGCCCGCGCCCTAGGCCTGGATCGTGATCTTCCCGGACCGCCCCATCGAGATCTGGAGCTTCCCGCGGAAGTCCTTGACCCAGCCGTCGGTGATGCGGATCTTCTGGCCGACCGAGTAGCGGGTCGTGTCGGCGCCCCAGAGCGTGAGGGTGATCGTCCCGGTCTCGTCCTGAAGGGTCGCGTCGGCGACCTGGGAGGGCCCCCGGGACGTCGTCACGTTCCGCACGGGACTGATCGCGGTGATCGTCGCGTCGATGGTCGCGTTCTGGTTCGCCCGGAGGGTCGCGATGCCGGCCATGGCGGCGGGGGGAGCCGGGTCGAGATAAAAGTTGTTCCGGCGGTTGCCGGGCTACGGGAACGACGACGGGTCGGTCATCTCCTCTTCCTGTTCGAGCTCCAGCAGGTGTCCGAGCTTCCGCTGCTTGGTCGCCATGTAGGCGGCGTCGAACCGGTTCGGGGGGACGATGACCGGGATCCGGCCGACGATCTTCACGCCGTGTTCCTGGAGGTCCCGCATCTTGTTCGGGTTGTTCGTCATGATCTGGATGGATCGGACCTTGAGGGTGCCGAGCATGTGCGCGGCGATCTCGTAGTCCCGCTCGTCGGCCCGGAACCCGAGCACCTCGTTGGCCTGGACCGTGTCGTAGCCATCGTCCTGCAGCTGGTAGGCCCGGATCTTGTTGACGAACCCGATGCCGCGGCCCTCCTGGCGCAGGTAGAGCACGATCCCCCGCTCCATCTGCCCGATCCGCTCCAGGGACTCGATCAGCTGGTCCCGGCAGTCGCAGCGCAGCGACCCGATGGCGTCGCCCGTGAGGCACTCGGAGTGGATGCGCACCGGGACCGCCTCGGCCCCGACCACGTTCCCGTGGACGAACGCGGCGTGCTCCTTGCGGTCGTGGCTGTTCCAGAACGCCGCGACCTGGTACTCCCCGAACCGGGTCGGCAGGTTCGCGAGGGCCATCATCCGGACGCAGACCTCCGGCGAGTCCGGACAGAGGTGCGACTCGTTCTCCTTGAGGAGCGCGGCGGCCACGTCGGCGGGGATGCCCATCAGGGGGCCGAGCCGGGACCCCGATTAAAGGGAACGGTTACCCCGGGGCGACCGGGTCCCTACGAAGGCGGGGTCCCCCCGCCGGCGCGGGTCCGAAGCGCCCGGCGCGGGGCCATGCGTTGGAGCAGATGCACGTCGATCCGGCGCCCGAACTTGACGCCGACCTCGCGCATCACCCCGACGGGGCGGAACCCGAAGGCGCGATGGAGCCGCCGGCTCGCGGGGTTCCCCGCCGCGACGCGCGCGAGCAGGGAGTGGAAGCCCCGTCGGTCCGCCTGCGCGACGAGCCGCCCGAGCAGGGCGCTGCCGATCCCCCGGCCCCGGTACCCGGCCGCGATGTACTCGGAGACCTCGGCCGTGGCGGCGTACGCCCGGCGCTCGGACCAGGCGCTCAGCGAGGCCCAGCCGACCACCTCGTCCGCGGCGACGGCGACGAGGACCAGGTACGGCGCCCGATGCGCGGCCCACCAGGCCCGCTGGGCCGCGACGCTCCGCGGCTCGGTGTCGAACGTCGCCGTCGTGGTGGCGACCGCGTCGTTGTAGATCGACCGCACCGCCTCCTGGTCGCGCGGCCGCGCCGGACGCACGGTCGCAGCGACGGGAGCGGCGCGGACGGAGGCGGGGGGCACGGGACCTCGGGATTCGCACGCGCGGCGGCGCTTGATGGCTTCGGGGACGGCGGACCCCAAGGACTTAGACCCGGGACTCGATGCCCCCGAGACCGCGGGGGACCCCGGCCGGGCGGAGCTTCCCGGGCTTGGGGGGCGGCGGATGCCGTACGTGGAGTACGACGAGGTCGAGGCGATCTGCTCGGACTGCGGGCGGATCTTCCGGTCGGAGGACGCGCTCGCCGCGCACCGGGAGGAGGCGCACGCCGGTCTCGACCGCGAGTCCACCGTGGGCGCGCACGCCGCCCCGCGCGCGCCGCTGGGCGAGGCATGCCCGGTCTGCGGCCGCCGCTTCGACTCCGCGACGACGCTCCGCCGGCACTCGGCGCGCGCCCACGGAGCGTAGGACGGGCGCGAAGCTATCCCTCGACGGACGTAGCGGAGGGGTCGCGGGTCCCGGGGGGAGCGGATGGTCTACATCGACTGGCCGAGCGTCGCGTTCTGGACGGCGCTGAGCACCTGGGCCCTGGCGACGGGCACGCTGCTCTTCCTCTACCTGCAGACCCGCCAGGCCCAGATCCTGAACGGCGCGAACGCGGTGATGGCGCTCCGCGACAAGTTCGACTCGACGCGGCTGCGCTCGGTGCGCCGGCACATCGCGGAACGGCTGCTGAAACAGGCGCACGGGGACATCGCGAGCATCGAGGTCGTGACGTTCTTCGAGCTGATCGGGACCCTGACGCACCGGAAGATCCTCGACGAGGACCTGGTCTGGGAGGCGTTCGGCAGCTGGATCACCTCCTACTGGTGGGCGCTCCGGCATCCGGTCGACTGGGTGGGACAGATCCGCACCGACCTCTCCGACCCCCTGGTCTTCCACGAGTTCGAGTGGCTGAACGAGCGGGTGATCCAGCTCGATCGGCGCGCGCTGACCCGGGTCGGGGCTTCGGGGGAGGGCGATCCCGGCGAGGAATCGAACCGCATCCTTCGGCGCGAGGCGCTGCTCGAGTCGATCTGACGCCGCGTCCTACCGCGCGCGCTCGAACGCTCCGACCCACGCGTGGCCGGCGACCCCGGGCATGTTCGTCGCGAACTGGCCGGCCCGGATCCATCGGCGTTTCCAGCCGGGGGCGAAGCTTTCCGCGAGCTCCGCCTCGGTCACCCGCCGGGGGCCGCCCCAGTCGGCCGGCTCGCGATCGCTGAAGCAGAGGACGAAGAGGCGGCCGCCGGGCCGAAGGACGGACCGCAGCGAGCCGGCGTAGCGCGTCCGGTCGTCGTCGGAGAACGTGTGGAAGAGTCCGCAGTCCGTGATCGTGTCGAACCGTTCTCCGAGCGCCTCGAGCTCGAGGGCGCTCCCGATACGGAAGTCGACCGGCGCCCGGCGCGTCGGGCCCTTCGCGCGGGCCTGGCCGATCGCGGTCGGCGAGAGGTCGACCCCCCAGGTCTCGTGTCCGTGCTCGGCGAAGAAGTAGGCGTTCTCGCCGGTCCCGCACCCGACGTCCAGCACGCGGCCGACGACCTCGGACGCTTCCTCCAGCCGGACCAGCTCGGGCTGGGGCCGACCGATGTCCCACGGGGGCCGGCCGTCCCGGTACGCCGCGTCGAAGAAGCCCACGGCGCGTCGAGGAGCCCTACGGCTTAAGGGCCCGGGACCCGCGCACGGACGACGGTCCCCTCCGCAGCCTTAACCGAGCGACGCCGCTGCCGGGGGCCACTTATGGGTCCCCCGCCGCTCCCCACCTCCGCGCCGGACCTCACCGGTCCCGTCTCGATCGTCGATTGGCCGATCGCTGCGGCCGGCACGCGCCGCGGGAAGAGGCCCCACGCCCTCGCGCACGTCCGCCTGGAGGTCGACCTGCGCCACGAGCGGTTCGAGGAGCCGCAGGTCCCGATCCTCCGCCAGTTCGAGCGGCTGTTCCGCGAGCGGTCGGTGGTCGAGGGGGCGGACCTCCTACGGCTCGCGGCCGGCGCCCTGCACGCCTTCGCGTCGCGCGGATTCAATCGGGTCGACCACTGGGAGATCCAGCCCGGGGGCTGGCTGCCGCTACCCGAGCCGACCCACCGCTCGATCGCCGAGCCGGTCGGCCACCTGCTCCACGCCCTGTCGAGCGACGCCTGGCGGCCCCGGGCCAACGCGCGCGAGTTCTCGGTGCGGCTGTCCGGTCCGGCCCGGATGCAGGCCGACCTCACCGTGCGCCGCGTGCACCGCGAACGGGGCCACTCCCTCTCGATCGATCTCCACGGCGTCTTCTCGGAACGCGATCTCACCGCGCTCGTCCGCGCGCTCCGCGAGCGCGTGCCGGTGCTCCGCTCGCGCGTCGTGGAGTACCGATACGCGATGCCCGCCCACCGCTGAGGGCGCTGCACGGTCCGCGCAGAGTACTTAACTCGGCACCGGCTGCGCGGCCCCGGAGGCCGAACGAGCATGGCACAACCCGCCGCGACGCAGACGCAGGTGCTGGACCAGAAGGGCGTGGGACGGCTCGGCATCGCCGCCGGGCTCGGGTTCGCCGGCGCGCTCTGCGCGATCGTGATCCCGCTCGCCTTCCTGTTCCTGGTGGCCGAGCATCCCGGCGGCTACTTCACCTTCAGCTCCACGCTGGTCCAGTCGACGAGCATCCTCGTGCTCGTGGGCGCGCTGCTGCTCCTGCTGTCGCTGTTCTTCTACCGGCGCAGCTTCTCCGCGCTCCGGAAGGTCGACCGCCGCTTCGTGGCCGCCTCGGTCCTCTGCATCATCGGCTCGCTCGGGTTCCTGCTGCTCCTCGTGACGGCGGCGATCGTGATCGGCAACTCCGCGAGCCTCCTCGCCTGCGCGCACGGCAAGCCGACCCACGCCCTCTCCTGCCTCGAGAGCGGGCAGCCGTTCGGGGCGATCACGGGAACGATCGGCTTCGTGCTCGGATGGCTGGGAGGTCTCGGCATCGTGCTCGGCCTCTTCCTCGCCGGGGGCCGGTTCCACGCGGGCACGCTCAGCGGGGCCGCGGTCTTCTACACGCTGCTGCTGCTCATCCTGCTCGCGCCGTTCCTGGGGCTCCTGGTCACGATCCCGGACCTGGGCTACCTCATCCTGCTGGCTCCGATCTTCGCGATCCTCGCCCCGGCCCTCGCGCTGGCCGGCAGCAATCGGACCCGGACGGCGCTCGGCGCGACCTGAGGAACGGGGCTACCGTCGGACGACGACCTGCACGTCGGTCCGGGCCCACGCCGTCGCGACGCGCCACGGGTCGGTTCGGTAGACCTCGCGATAGGTACCGACGGACCGGATCGTCCGGTCGCGCTTGCGCCAGCGCAGCCAGTCGGTGACGCCGTGGTACACGACCGCGGGCGAGACCAGGTCGGGATCGAACACGACGCTCGCGACCGTCGCGGCCGGCCAGGTGAGCACGCGGATCGGACCCTCGGAGCGCGCGGCGCCCCGGATCTCGATGGCGACCTGCCAGCTGCGCGTCCCCGGCTCGCGGAAGATCCACTGGCCCGTCCGAAGGCCGCGGGCGCGCGCCCACGCGGCGACGCGGTCGAACTGCGCCCGGATCTTCCGCTCGCTCCACGGGCCCTTCCACGCGAGCGTAGCGACGCGGACCGCGGGAACGCGCTTCATCCGGAATTCGACGAGCATCGGTCGCCCCTCCCGGGAGGGGGCGCTAGGACTTAGATGCGGCGACCGGCGCCGGGGAACGCCGCCGGCCGGGGAACGGCCGACGGCGCGGGAACGGGTTCACTCGGGGGTCGCGGTCTCCTCGGGCGTCTCCTGCAGCGGCACGCTGGTGGCGTACGCGGTGCCGCGCCGGAGGTAGCCGATGGTCACGTCCGCGCCGACCGGGAAGTTCGAGAGCGCCCCGACCAGGTCGCGCACGCTGTGCACCTCGGTGGGCCCGACGCGGGTCACGACGTCGCCCGCCTTGAGCCCGGCCTTGTGCGCGGGCGAGCGCGGGACGACCTCGCCGACGAGGAGCCCCGAGTTCGGTGCGAGTCCGTACCGGTGCGCGATCTCCGGCCGCAGCTCGGCGACCGTGACGCCCATCCAGGGCCGCACGACCCGTCCCTTCGAGCGCAGCTCGTCGGCGATCCGCGCGACCGCGTGGATCGGGATCGCGAAGCCGACGCCCTGAGCGAACGGGATCATCGCCGTGTTCACGCCGATGACGCCGCCCGAGAGGTCCACGAGGGGCCCGCCGCTGTTGCCGGGATTGATCGCCGCGTCGGTCTGGATCAGCCCCTCGAAGACGAAGTCGGAGCCGGGGAGGGGCCGGCCGAGCGCGCTCACCACGCCGGTCGAGACGGTGGGACCGCCGGGGAGGCCGAGCGTGTTCCCGATCGCGAGGACCATCTGGCCGACGCGCAGGTCCTCGGAGCGGCCCAGGCGGGCCGCGGCGAGTCCCGGCGCATCGACCCGGACCAGCGCGATGTCGGTGACGGCGTCGCCGCCGACGACCTCGCCGGCCAGCTCCCGGCCGTCCGGGAGCGTGACTTTGAGGCGGGCGGCGCCCTCGACGACGTGCTGGTTCGTGACGAGGTAGCCGGCGGGGTCGATGACGAACGCCGTCGCCTGCGCCTGGGCGCCCCACGGCTCGCCCCAGCGGCTCCGCCGCTGGAGGCGGAGGCTCTCCACGGAGACGACCGACGGACCCACCGCGGCGATCGCCGCGGTGATGCGGCTCTCGAGGTCACTGAGCGGGATCGACATCGTCCCTCCTAGGCCGACCGGGCCGCGGCCCGGTGGCGCAGCGGGCGGGGGCCCGCCGGCGGCGAGATCGGCAGCGGCTCGAGGGGGAGCGGGAACGGAGCGTCCATCGCCCTACTCTTCCAGGAGCGCCGAGAGCTTGCCGTACAGCGCCTCGAGCTCCTTCTCCTTCTTTCGGCCGCCCTGCCAGCGGGCGTCGACGATCTCGACGAGCACGTCGGCGACCTGGTCGAGCCAGGGCCCCTCGCGCGCGTCGAACCGCTTCTTCAGCTTCTCCCGCAGCAGCTCGTTGTAGGCGCGGTACGCCGACCACACCCACGGGCCGTAGTGTCCGTGCTCCTCTCCGAATCCTTCGTGGTCCCGGTGCGTCATGGTTCTCTTCTTCGGGCCTCTTTCGGTCCGAGCGACCTACGGCGGGGTCGAGGATATTGAGCGGGTCGCGCCCGAGCCGGTCACACCCCGTGGATCGTGCCGGGGCCCCCGCTCCGGCGGAGCGGTGGCGGGCGCGTAAGCGACGGGTTAAATCGGGTCCGGCCGCTAGCTACGCCGATGACCGGAGCGAAGGAGGAGCCGACCGGGACCGGGCGGCTCGACGACCGGGTCATACTCACCCTGCAGGAGCTCAACGGCCGCATCGCCTTCAGCGGCCTCCGACGGGCGCTGGGCGCGCACCCCGAGGCCCTCGCCCGGTCCCTGCGGCGGCTCGAGCGGGAGGGCCTGGTCGAGCACGCCGCGGGCGGCTACCGGGCCCTGGCGCCCGAGATGCCCGAGGCACCGGCGCTCACGGACGACCTTCGACCGCTCGCGCGCGTGGAGTTGCCGCTGGGCACGACCCACGACTCGGTCGTCGGCCGGCTCTCGGGCCGTTGGTTCGGAAGCCTCCGCTGGGTCGGCGTGATCGAGGGCGCGCGCGGGCCCCTGCTCGCCTGGGCGCGTCGGGACGGCTCCGGCTACGTGCTGCTCGGCGTCCGGGCCGGCCGGCTCGAGGTGTTCGTACCGGGCGATGCCGGGCCCGGCGAGGCGGAGGACGCGGCGTACGAAGTCCTCGCCCACGCGCTCGAGGCGCTCCGATCCGGCGCGCCGGCGACCGCGACCGTGGCCCTGTTCCGGGCCGAGCCCCCGCGGCCGGTCGGCGGGCCGCTCGAGAACTAGCCGCGCCGCCTTCTATTTAGGGCGGCGGCCGGCTCGGGCGGCGCGATGGCGAGCCTCCCGAGCTCGGGTCCGCCCGGCGCGGCCGCCGCGCTCGATTTCGCGGGCGTGTCGAAGTCGTACGGAACGAACCCCGCGCTCCGCTCGGTCTCGTTCTCGGTCGGGCCCGGCGAGATCGTCGGCCTCCTGGGCCCGAACGGCGCCGGGAAGTCGACCGCGATGAAGGCGGTCCTCGGCCTCGTCCGCCCCGACGCCGGTCGCGTGTACGTCTTCGGCCAGGACGTCCAGACGGATCCGGTCGCGGTCCGCCGGGAGATCGGCTACGTGCCCGAGACCCCGTCGCTCTACGAGTTCCTGACCGGCGCCGAGTACCTCGACTTCGTCGCCGATATGTACGACCTCCCGCCGCAGACGCGGCGCGCGCGGATCCAGCCGTTCCTGGACGGGCTCGAGCTCGCGGGGCACGAGAACTCGCTGATCTCGAGCTACTCGCAGGGGATGCGGCAGAAGGTCGCGCTGATCGCGGGCCTGTTCCACCACCCGCGCCTCCTGGTCCTCGACGAGCCGCTGAACGGGCTCGATCCCCGCGCGGCCCGCGTCGTCAAGGACGTGCTCCGGGACCGGGCGACGCGCGACCGGACCGGGGTGCTGTTCTCCACCCACGTGCTCGAGATCGCGCAGGCGATGTGCGATCGCCTCGTGATCCTGCACCACGGGACGGTGCTCGCGATCGGCACCGTGGACTCGCTGCGGGAGCGCGCCGGGCTGGCCGGCTCCGGCCTCGAGGAGGCGTTCCTCGCGCTCACGGGGACCGGGGACTTGGGTGAGGTCGTCGCCGCTCTCGGGAGGTAGCGCGCGCGTGGACCTGAGGAAGGTGCGCCGGCTCGCGGGCGTGCTGGTCGCCTCGCAGCTCCGCTCGGGGCGCTCGCTCTCGGACCCGAAGAGCCTCCTCGGCCGACCGGTGCTCCTCGCGATCGTCGACGTGGGCCTGTTCCTCGCGGCGTTCGTGCTCGTCGCGCTGGCGCTCGCCTCGTCCTCGCTGCCGGTGGCGACGTGGCGGCCGCTCGTCGTGAGCCTCCTCCCCTTCGTCCCCCTCGCGGCCGTCGGGGTCGTGCTCGTCGCGGGCACCTCGTTCGAGCTGATGTCGAACGCGCGGTTCGCCGCGAGCGACGCGGCGAACTGGATGCCGCTGACGCCGACCGAGTACGTCGCGGCTTCCGCCTCGGCGATCTCGTACACCTACTCGCCGGCGATCGCCCTCGTGCTGGGCGGCCTCGGACCGCTCGCCCTCGCGGGCGGACTGGGACCGGCGTACGTCCTCGCGGTGGGGCTCGCGGTCGTCTCGCTGTTCGAGGGGGCCTTCCTGGTCGAGATGGTCCGCGCGGCGTCGAACCGCGCGAGCTCCGTCGGCTCCGGACGCCGGGGCGCGGCGACCATGGTGCTCCGGGCGGTCCTCCTCATCGTGGTCATCCTCGTGCTCGACCTCGCCCTCAACCCGATCATCCTCCTCCGGTTCGTCGGATCGCTCTCTGCGTTCCCCGCGCTCGCCGCGGTGATCCCGCTCTTCTGGTCCTCCCGCGCCCTCGCCGCCGCGACGGGCGGGATGTTCGTGGACGCCGCGGCGTTCGCGGCGGGCCAGATCGCCTTCCTCGCGCTCCTCGCGGCGATCGCGGGCGCGCTGCGCCGGCGCTACTGGGTCCCCGCCCCGTCGGAGATCCGGCTCGGCGAGCACGTCTACGCGGCCCGCCACCCGTTCCTCTCCGCCGTCGGGCTGAGCCGACCGGAGTCCGCGATCGTGGGCAAGGACCTGCGGGGCTTCGTCCGCCGCCGCGAGCTGCTGCCGCTGCTCGTGATCCCGATCGTGCTGATCCTCCTCCTCGCGATCGAAGGGAGCAGCTTCGGCGAGTTCGGCCTCCTGCTCTGGATCGGGTGGGTCGCCGGCTTCTTCGGGCTGCTGCTCTCGGCCACCTCGGTCGGCCAGGAGCGCCGGGGCCTGCAGCTCCTCTTCGCGTTCCCGATCGGCGCCCGCACGATCTTTCGGGCGAAGGCGACCGCGGTCCTGATCCCCGTCGGGATCGGCACGGTCCTGATGACGCTCGGGGTCGGCCTGTTCTTCCGCTTTCCCGCCGCGACGATCGCGGGCGCGCTCGCCCTCGCCGTGACGGCGGCCGTCGTGCTGGTGCTCTGGGGCCTCGTCTTCGCGAGCCGGTACTCCGACTTCCAGGAGCGACCGCGGCCGCAGTTCGTCCGCCCGGGCCCGATGGTCGCTGCCACGATGTCGGGGGTGGTGCTCCTGAGCGCGATCATCGTTCCGGGAGCGTACGCCCTGAGCGCGCCCTCGAGCGCGTCGATCGGCCTCGGGGTGCTGGCCGCGGGGATCGCCGCCGGAGCGGGCACCGTCGCCTATCTGCTCGCCCGGGGCGGCTTCGACCGGCTGTTCCGGGAACTGCCGTTCTGACGGACTAGAGCGGCGCGCCGCACGTGGGGCAGCGGCCGTCGACCTCGTTGCCGAGCCCGCCGCAGTACCGGCAGCGGACCTTCACGACCTGGCGCTCGATGACGTGGGTCGAGACGGTCGCGCCCGGTACGGGCATCGTGCGCTTCGCGAGCGCGATCGCGGACGCCCAGGCGTCCGGCTCGAGGACATCGAACGCGGGCCGTCCGATGGTGAGCTCGACCACGAGCCGCTCCCGGCCGAGGCGGGGCCGCCGCACCTCGACGTTGCGGACCTGGGCGAGCGACGCGTCGAGCACGGTCACGGAGGCGCCGCGGACGAGCGCGCGGACCGGGCCCTTCGGGTGGGACGTCTCGAAGATGAGCCGCTGGTTCGTGAGGTAGAGCACCCCCGGACCCCGGGCGTGCTCCGGGCTCTCCCCTTCGAGGACGGCGTACGCGCTCCTCAGGCGGCTCTCCCCCGCGTGCAGCAGCATCGTCGGCCCGGGCCCTGCCGCTCACCACCCCACCGGGTGTCCGCGGTTCTGCTCGTCGAGCCACGCGCGCAGCGGCGCGAAGTACTCGAGCAGCCCCCCCGCGTCCATCTGCCGCTCCCCGGTCAGCGCCTCGAGCGCGTCCGGCCACGGGCGGCTCGCCCCGAGGCGCATCATCGCGAGCAGACGGCGACCGGCCGCCTCGGAGCCGTAGATCGAGGCGCGGTGCAACGGGCCTTCCACCCCGGCCTCCCGCACGAGGGCGCGGTGGAACTGGAACTGCAGGATGTGGGCGAGGAAGTACCGGACGTACGGCACGTTCGCCGGCACGTGGTACTTCGCGCCGGGATCGAACTCGTCCTCCCCGCGCGGCGCCGGCGGGGCCACGCCCTGGTAGCGCCGGCGCAGGTCCCACCACGTCCGGTTGTACTCGCCCGGGGCGATCGACCCGTCGAACACCTTCCAGCGCCACAGGTCGATGACGTAGCCGAACGGCAGGAAGGCGATCTTCGCGAGGGCGGTGCGCAGGAGCAGCGCCCGGTCGTCCTCGGCCGGCGCGGCGGGGTCCGCCAGCCCGAGCCGGGCCAGGTAGGCCGGCGTGATCGAGAGCGCGATCGTGTCCCCGAGCGCTTCGTGGAAGCCGTCGTGGGCGCTGTCGCGGAAGAGGTAGGGCTGGTCCGCGTACGCGCGCTGGTAGTAGTTGTGCCCGAGCTCGTGGTGGATGACCCCGAAGTCCTCGCCGGTGATCTCGGTGCACATCTTGATGCGGAGGTCGTCGACCTGGTCGATGTCCCAGGCGCTCGCGTGGCAGACGACCTCGCGGTCCTTCGGTCGGGTGAGCATCGAGCGCTCCCAGAACGAGGGCGGCAGCGGCGGGAGACCGAGCGAGCGGAAGAACCCCTCGCCGTGGGCGACCATCTGCGGGACCGTGGTCCCGTGCTCCACGAGCGACCGCGTCAGGTCGAAGCCGCCGGCGGTCCCCGGGGGCGCGAGGAGATCGTAGACCGTCTCCCAGCTCTGCGCCCACATGTTGCCGAGGAAGTGGAGGGGGATCGGACCGTGCTCGGGGACGCGCTGGGGCCCGTACCGCGCGACCAGCCGCCGGCGGACGTAGGCGTGCAGCGAGCGGTAGAACGGTTCGACCTGCTGCCAGAGCCGCTCGATCTCCTTCAGGAAGTCGGCGGGCGGCATGTCGTACTTCGACCTCCAGAGCGCCCCCGTGTCGTCGAACCCGAGCTCCTGCGCGCCCTGGTTCGCGAGCGCCACGTAGCGCGAGAAGTCGTCGCGGATGCCGCGCCCGACCCGGTGCCACCCGGTCCACGCATCCTCGAGCGCGTCGGGGTCCCGGCTCTCGGTCAGGATGCGGGAGAGCCCTTGGAGGTCGAGCGGCTCCGGGCCCCCCCGGGGGAGGTGGCGACCGCGCGCGAACGTGCCCTCCATCGTGGCCACGAGGCCGCTCAGCTCCCGGGCCGTGAGCGGGTCGGACGGGGCCACGAGGGTCAGCGAGAGACGCAACAGCCGGATCTTCCGACGATCGACCTCCGTCATCGCGGCGGCGTCGAACCGGCGCGATGCCTTCGCGAGGTCGACGGTCGTGCGGATCGAGCGCGCGGTCGCGCGCGCCGCGAGCGCCTCCGTGTCCGGCGTGATGTACGTCGCATGCACCCAGTCGGCCTGGTTGGTCTCGACCGCGAGGTCCAACAGCTGGTCCTCGGCGGCGGAGAGGAACCGGTCGACCGCTCCCGGGTCGGCGGTGTCCGATGCCATCGCCGCCCGCGACGGGCAGGCCTCGCATAAGCTTGGTCGCGACCCCCGGGCCGGATCCGGTCAGCCCGCTGTCCGCCGGACTCTTCTCTCGGAAAACCCCGTCCGACCCCCCCGCTTCCTGTCGAGTGTCGGGGTTTATGTACGACGTGCGTCTGACAGCCTCAGGGGAGCGATGTCGGACACGCTCGATCCTCGCGAGTTCTTGGCCGCGGCGCCGCTGCGCACGTGGGACGTGGAAGCCGCCCGCCTTCCGCTCGCTGTGCTGCCCTGCCTCGGACCCCGCTACGACCGGAACGGGTTCCCCACTTTCCCCGTCCGTCGCGATCGGCCATGAGCGGGACGTTCCGCAAGATCGCGCCGCCCGAGCCTCCCGCGAGCCCCCTGCCGCCGCAGCCCCGGATCTTCCTCGGCCAAGCGACCCCCCGCGGCTACGGGGTCCGCCCGAAGCTCACGCCCGAGGCGGCCGCCGCCTTCGCGACGTACGTGGACTCCGCGCGCGTGCGGGCTGCGATGGAGGGCCGGACGCTCGTCTACACGGTCCGCTGGGGCTAGTCCCCGTCGGACGCACGGTCGACCGAGAAGCCGATCTCCCGCTCGGCGTCCCCGCTCGTCGGGCCCGAGCCGATGGGACGGCGGCGGCGCGCATCGGGCGCGGCGTCCTCGATCGCCTGTTTCGAAAGCTCGTCCGCGCGTCGGTTCTGCTCGCGGGGGACCCACTCCCAGGTCACCGCCGCGAACTCGCCCGCGAGCTGCGCGAGCCGCGCGTGGTAGGCCTTGAGGTGCTCCGTCCGGACCGCGTACTCGCCGGTCATGTGGCGGATGACGAGCTGGCTGTCGCCGAGCAGCACGACCGGCCCCCGGTATCCGTGCGCCCGGAGCCACTCCAGCGCCCGGATCGCCCCGACGTACTCCGCCACGTTGTTCGTGGAGTGCTCGGAGAACGGCCGGGTGGCGAGCCCACCCTCCTCGATGTCGACGTCCGGCCCCCGGATCGTGAACCCGAACGCCGCGATGCCGGGACCCGTCGGCGGCTGACAGGCCCCGTCGAAGTGGACGCGGACCGCCGCGTCGTCCATCTGGGCCACGCCCCGCGGAAGCTGCTGGTCGTCCATGGATCACACCCGCCGTGCTCGCCCGGCACTCGCCACGGGCTTCAAGGGGATTCGGGGGCAGCGGCAGCGGGCCTCGGGGAGGCCGCAGGTGGGGCAGGTCGGACGCTCCAGGACGATCCCGAGCGGGCGGTTGCAGGTCCGGCATTCCCGCGCGCGGGCGCAGCGCGGACACTGGGCGAGCTCCGCCGGGATGATCGAGCCGCAGTATCGGCAGCGCGCGGGCTCGTGCGGATTGTAGAGCAGCGCGGCGGCGGACGCGGGGGCCGGGCGCGGCGTCGGCCGGTCGAGGTGCGCCTCGGGGTTGCCGAAGGTACCCCCGACCGTGGTCCCGCGCGGATCGACGGAGACCGCCGCGATGAGGATCACCGCCATCGCCGGCGGGAGGAGGTAGATCCCGATCTCCTGTTCCAGGTCGAACAGCTCGTGGCCGGTTACCGCGATCGGGAAGGCGATCAGGGCGAAGCCGGCGAGCAGGATGCCGATCCCGACGAACATGATTGAGCGGTTCATCGCGGTCCCGATCGCCGATCCGGCGCGTCCAACGCCGGCCGGACCCGGACCCACCACTTAAACGCGCGGCGGAGTGGGAAACAAGGCCCGCGCCGGCGCGCGCCGTTTTAGCCTCGGCCGGGGTGGTGCGCGCATGGCCAACCCGACCGCGCTGTTCCGGACCACGCTGGGCGACATCCGCATCGAGCTCTTCGCTGACCGCGCGCCGAAGACGGTCGCGAATTTCGTGACGCTCACGAAGAAGGGCTTCTACAACGGCGTGACGTTCCACCGGGTGATCCCGGGGTTCATGATCCAGGGCGGCGATCCCAAGGGCGACGGGACCGGGGGCCCGGGCTACGA
>JASIBA010000110.1 GCA_030041735.1 Thermoplasmata archaeon
CACCGTGAGACGCCCGGACGACCAATCGAGGTCCGCGTAGCCGGACCCGACCCGCAGGTGCTGGATCCGGGCCGACCGCCACCCCGGGGGAAAGACCGGGCGGACGGCGAGGTCGCCGGTCCGCGCGTCCATCGAGATCCCCCAGAGCCGGTGGAACAGGGTCGCCACGAACGGGCCGACGCTGAAGCCCAGCACGAAACAGGAGTCGAACGGCTCGGGGCGGTCGCCGCGGAAGCATTCGTTCGCGCCCAGCGTCTCGGAGGTGAGGAGCGCGGCGATCCGCCCGAGCGCGTCCACCCCGATCGCCCGCTCGCCCGCCGCCAGGGCGGCGTCGGCCAGCCACGCCGTCGCGATCGTCCAGACCTGACCCTCGTGGTAGGCGACCGGGTCGTAGGAGGGATCGCGGGAGGAGAGGGTGCGGACCCCCCACGCGGTGAGCAGGTCGTCGGCGGCGGCGCGGGCCACGATTGTCCGCGCCATCGCTCCGTCCAGGAGACCGGCGCTCACCGCGCGGAGCGCGTTCGGCCGCACCTGCGCGACGCCCCGCCCGTCGCGCAGCGAGTCGTAGAGGTACCGTTCCGCTTCCCACGGGTAGAGCGAGCGCAGGCTCGCGCGGACGCGGGCGAGGCGGCCCTGCCATCGGCCGGCGGTCCCGGGGGCGATCCGGCCGGCCGTCAGGTCGAGCGCGGCCTTAAGCGACTGGGCCCAGAGCACCTGCACGTCGACCGCGTGCTCCCGCCGGTCGGCGGAGTCCCAGATCGTGGTGTCCGGCGCATCGATCCCGTAGCTGACCCGGGCGAGGTCCCCCTCCGCGGCGCTGATCTCCTCCACCTCGCCCCCGTTGCGAAGGAGGCCGTTCGCGGGATCGGTCCGCGCCTCGCCCCAGGCGACGATCGCCTCGATCGCCCCGGCCCAACTGTCCGGGATCGACGAGGCGCCGGCGTGGCGGAGCCACCGCTCCATCCCCAGGGGAAAGTAGAGGCTGGTGTCGGACGTGCCGTAGAGGAAGATCGGGCCCGGCGCGATCTGCATCGGGAGTTCGCCCGTCTCGCCGGCCAGGAGCGGCAGGGGCGCACGGCACTGGAATCGGAGCACGGTGTCGATCGACGCGCGCATCCATTCGAGATCGCCCAGCCACGCAACCGCCTCCAGCATCCAGGCGAGGTCCCGACACCAGATCGCCGCGTACCAGGGATAGCCGGCGACGAGCCCCGTCAAGCCGTCGCCCGGCGCCGAGTACAGGCGCCGGAGCCACGCGCGGGCCCGCTCGTAGCCCGCCGCGAGCGCCGGGGCATCGGGGAACTCGAGGCGCGGGGTGCGCTCCGCCCAGGCCCGGTCCTCGGCGTCCACGGCGCGGGCGGCGAGTTCGGGGGCCTCTAGCACGGACTGCGCGGCCGCCTCCCAGGAGTCCAGGGATCGGACGAGGCCGCCGTACACCAGCAGCCGGAGCTCGACCGGCTCCGAGGGAGCCACGGAGAGATCGAACTCGAGGCCGACCTCGCTCACCCGGCCCTCGCGTCGTCCCCCGATCCAGGACGCGCGATCGACGAGGAGCCGCGCCGGTGCGGGGACCGACCGGACGGCGAGCCCGAAGCTCCGCTGACGGACCACCAGGCGGTCCGCCGCCGTGGCCACCGAGAACCGATGCGGCTGGATCCCCTCGACGAGCACGGGCGCGAGGACCGGGGAGAAACAGCTGCTCACGGTGGCCGCCACGGGGGATCCGGAGCCCGCGGAGATCCGCAGCGTACGCACCACGCCGGGCACGTCCGAGACCGCCGCGATGTCCTGGACGATCTCGAGGTCCTGGATCCGGTGTCGGGTCGACCAGGCGCCGGGCGACGCGCCCCCCGCGACCCAACTGGCCGGCAGCGCGACCTCCTGGTCGCCCACGCGGATCGTGATCCTCCAGGCTCCCGTGAGCCGGACGCACTGACCGATCACTCCGCCACACTCGACGGTCGTGCCGCGCATCTCACGCGGCAGCTCGAGATCGCCCCGGCCGTCGAGCAGGGCGCTCGACGCGAGACCCGTGAGGAGGATCGGACGGGGGGCCGGTGGACCCGGCGGTGCGACGCTCACGGGGCGTCTCCCGGCGGGGGGAGCGTGTCACGGATCTCACACCAGACGATGGGCGGGATCGCGGGCGCCTCGAACTCGATCCGGATGCGGGTCCTCCCCGGCCCGATCGCGGGGGTGAACGCGACCTCGAACTCCGTCCGGTCGCCGGGTCCCAGGTCGTACGTCGACTCCGAGGTCACCTCGGCCGCCGTCCGCCACGCGTGGCCCGGTCCCGGCCGGAGCCGGACGCGTTCGGAAGAGATCGCCTCCCCGTCGACGAGGACCCGGACCCGCGCGAACGCTCCGACCCGGAGCGGCGGGTTGTCGAGCGCGAACGCGAGCCCGCCCGGGACGGTGTGGAGGGACCCCGGCTCGTACACTGACTCCTCGATCGTCTGCGCGACGGCGAGCAGCGCCTCGACGGAGCGGAGCCCGTAATCGGCTCCGATGGTGACGCCCTGACGGAGCAGCGCGAAGAGGCCTCTCGGCGGGCGCAGGGGCACGAACGGCGCACGGACGCCCGGGCTTATCGGTTCGGGGGTCCCCGGGCCGGGTCCGGTGGCGCGCGGCCCCGCTTCCGCGGGCGGCGCGGGCCGGCCGGGGGCTCGAGAGGGGAGGACGCTCCCCGGCCCGCATCGAGGCCGGGGACGTGGGACGCTCCGGTCGGCCACGGTCGATCGACCGTCTGGTGCACTCCGGGCGGCCCGGTGCGACCGTCGGGCGACCCCGCGCCCGGGCCGGTCGGACTCATGCTCGCGTCCACGAACGACCCGAGGACGGCCGGGTACTTCAGTACTGTAACGTGAATCCCGTTAAACGCGCGAAGCTACGGCGTGTGCCCGAACAAGCTGAGGGCGACGCGCCCCTGCTCCGTGAGACGCACTCGCGCCCGAGGCCCCCGGGCGTCGGTGACGACGAAGCCCCAGCGAAGTTCCAGTGGCTCGAGCCGTCGGGTCAGCCGGCCGTGCTGGGCCTGGGGAGAGAGCGGGCGCGCGCCGTCCCCCGCCGGCCGGTCGAGGCCGAGCTCCCGGAGGAGCTCCCGTTTCCGAAGCGATCCGCCGCGTCGGGCCAGGGCCTCCAGCACCTCCACCAGCTCGGGCGCGGGGGCCCGCAGCTCGTAGACGTGGACCGGGTCGATCCGCTCCACGGAGTCGTGCACGGCCCGCGCGCGAGGGGGCCGGTCGGAGTACCACGAACGGGAGACCTGGACGTAGTACGGCTCGCCGTTCCAGAGCATGCAGGCGAGCGTCCCCGCGATCGCGGTGATCTTGGTCCCGGTGGAGACGTTCACCCGCAGCGGGAGCACGCCGGGGGCCCGCCGGGCGATGCGACCCTCCGCCTCGAAGATCCGTCGGTACGCGGCGACGACCCCGAGCGTGTCCCAGAGCTCGGTCCGCACGATCCGAACGTCGAGCGGCCAGGGGACGCGCGCGAGGCGACGCTCGACCTCCGCGACGAACGTTCGGGCCGCGTCGGGATCGGGCCGGGTCACGAGGTAGGCGCGGTCCGCCCGCTCCCGCTCGATCGGCTCGGTGATCCGCTCGACTTCGAACCCGACCGGCACCACGTGCACCCTCGACCGGGGGTCCCCGGGTCCGGTGGCGCGACGGACCGTCGAACGGCGGGCGGGCACGGCGGCCGGAGCTCGGCCGCCCGCTTGAGGTTGCCCCCGCCCGCGGTCGGTCGGTGGTCCCGTTTGCCTCCGGCGTGGGGGCTTTGCGCTCCTTGCAACCGACGCCCGGACGACGAAACCCTTTAGCGTCAGGCCGGTCCCGACCGCGGCGGAGCAGCCCTCAGCGATGGCGCGTCCTCTTCGGGAGGCCCTCGGCGGCGTACCCCTCTTTTTCGAGCCGGTGCCCCCCACGGCCCGCGGCAGCCCGGCCCGAGCGGCCGCGACGGTCGACGCGGTCGCGGCGCTGGTCCGGGACGTGCCCCGGATCGATGCGCTCGACGTCCCCGAGCTGGTCGACGAGAACCACGAGGGTCGACCGCTGTACCGGAGCGCGGACCCCCGCGGGTTCGCGCGCATCCTGTCCGAGCGAACGGACCGGGAGGCGCTCGTGAACAAGGTCGTGGCCCACCTCCCCAGCCCGGCGGCGCTCGAGGCGTGGGCCCGGGAGACCGTCGCGCTCGGGATCCCCCACGTCGTGCTCGTGGGCGGCACGAGCCGCTACATCCCGTACCCCGGACCGGCGGTCACCGAGGCCGACCGGATCTGCCGGCCGGTGATCGAGGCCGCGGGGGGCCTGATCGGGAACATCGCGATCCCGCAGCGCGAGGGCGAGGCCCATCGGATGCTCGCGAAGACGCGGGCCGGCGCCGCCCTCTTCACGACGCAGATCGTGTTCGACGCGGACGCCGCCTTCCGGATGATCCACCAGTACGACCTGCTGTGCCGCCAGGCCTCGCTCGCGCCGGCGCCGGTCCTCCTGAGCTTCGCCCCGCTGGTCGACGAACAGGACGCGGAGTTCGTCCGGTGGCTCGGCGCGGACGTCCCCGAGGCCGCGGAGCGGGCGATCCTCGAGGGGGACGAGGGCGGGGCGGCCGCCCGCACGGTCGCGCACGCGCTCGAGGTCTGGGAGACGGTCCGGGATCGGGCCCGGCGCGAGGGCGTCGACGTCCGGCTCGGGGTCAACGTCGAGCAGATCTCCGCGCGGCACCTCGAGCACGCGCGGGCGATGGTGCGCGCGCTCGCCGATCGGCTCGACGGCTGAGCCGGCCCCGGGGGGCGCGGGCCGGCAGCGTCCCGACCCGGATCCACGGGCGTCCGTCGATCTCGAGGTCGGCGCCGGCGAGAGAGGCCGGGAAGACGAACCGGGGGAGCCGGCCCCGGGGATTCGCGTCCCGCACCTCGAGGGTGATCGTGCCGGCCGCGAGGTCGAGGACCTCGGGGGCGTGCGCGACGGCCGGATTCAGCCCCACTGCGACGGCGCGGACCCCGACCCGGCCCTTGCCGGTGCCGGCGAACGCGGCGAACGCCTGGGAACCCCGATCGCTCTCGAACTCCCGGAGCCGTCCGTCGCCGAACCGGAACCGCCCGAGCAGCGCGCGCGGATCAGCCGCGAACCGGTCGTACGCGGGCCGATTCGTTTCGAAGAGCCCCTCGGCCGATCCCGGGACGACCGGGCAGCGCCAGCGGCCGGCCGGGAGCTCCGCTTCCCCGTGGCGCGCCGGGACCCCGGTCTCGATCGCGGCGGGCCCGCGCGCGAGCTCGAGCGTGAGGTCGGTGCCGTTCGCGTGTCGGATCCGGAGGCGGCGTCCGGCCCGACGCGCCCGCGACAGGGCCCGCCCGAGCGCGGCGATCCGGAGCGGTGGGACCAGGCTCCCCCGGAGGAGCTCGCCTCGCCAGCGCGCGAGATCGACCCCGTAGCGCTCCGCGGCGACCGGGGAGGCATCCGCGACCCGCAGGCGCAGCGCGCGCACGCGCCCGACGCCCGGATACCGCGACGGACGGAGGACGGTCCGCAGCGCCTCGAGGGCCGGGGCCGGCAAGCCGAGGAGCCGGGGGAAGTCGGCGGGTCCCTCGAAGCGCACGACCGCGTCGACCGGCGGAAGCCCTCCGCCGCCGATCGCGCCGGCCCCGGTGCTCGAAAGCACGGCGAAGAAGGTCGCCTCGTCGTGGAGGAGGAGGCTGGGGACGATGCCGCGCCGGTAGGCACCCTCCACCAGGCGGCGGGACCAGGGCAGCGCGTGGTCCCAGCTCACGATGGCGAGCCGCTGGCCCCGGCGTAGGCCCAACGCCCGGTCCAGGACCGCGTCGGCCAGTGCGTCCTCGGCCGACCGAGCTCGGGGAGTCGCCATGGGTCGGGGAGCGTACCGACGCGGGGTCGTGAGCCTGACGGGGCCTCGGGGGGGGCCGAGATCCCGGCGGCGGGGCCGCCCCTTGCGGGAATCTACTCCAGCGCGCTGGTGAGGGCACCCAGCGCCGGCGTGAGATCCTCGTCGTGGAGGAGGAAGATCGTGTCCGTGTAGCAGGAGAGCGCCTCGACGATGTTGATCCCCTGGGCGGAGAGCACGCCGGCGAGGTGCCGCAGGAGCCCCGGCGTCTCCTCGATCGTCTCGGGGCTCGTCACGGCCACCTCGACGAGATTCTTCCGGATCGAGACGAGCTGGCTCTCCCGCAGGGCACGGAGGACGCGGGGCACCGACTCCTCGTCCACGATCACCACGGTGCCCCGGGACACCTGGATCACCCGGCAGAGGAGGCTCTCGTCGAGCAGTTCCTCGACCACGTCGCCCAGGCGGACCAGGACCTCCGCCCCCTGGCTGAGGGTGAGCGCGGCGACGCGGGTCCGGGTCTCGAGGCGGCTGCGCCGCAGGACCCGGCGGACGCCGGCGTCCCGCGCGGCGGCCTCGCGGCCCCGGGGGAACCGACGGCAGGCCGCCACGATCGCGTCCCGCTGCCGGAGCCCGAGGTCGTCGGACACGCGGCGCGCGACGGCGGCGTAGTTCGCGATCCCGAGACGGATCGCGTCGGCGACCACGGGCTGTCGCTCGAGATAGCCCCGGACCTGACGGGCGACCGAGCGCTGTGTTTCGGACTGCTTTGTCATGTTTCAGACAGAATTGCCTTCTCGTGTCCGCATGCGGGCGCGCGGTATAAATCCGCCGCCGTCGTTAGCCCTCCCGTTCGGGAAGCCCGGAGTGAGCGCGCAACGAGTGGTCCTCGCCTACTCCGGTGGGCTCGACACGTCCGTCGCCATCCCGTGGCTCAAGGAGGAGCGGGGCCTCGAGGTCGTCGCCCTCACCGTGGACGTCGGCCAGCCGGTCGACCTGGATCAGGTCCGGCGCAAGGCGGAGGCTGCGGGCGCCTACCGGGCGGTCGTCGTGGACGCCCGCGCCGAGTTCGCCGCCGACTACCTCGTGCCCGCCCTTCGGGCGAACGCGGTCTACGAGGGCGTCTACCCCCTGAGCACGGCGCTGGCGCGGCCGGTCATCGGCCGCCACCTGGTGGAGGTGGCGCGCCGCGAGGGCGCCGAATTCGTGGCCCACGGATGCACCGGCAAGGGCAACGATCAGGTACGGTTCGATCTCGCGATCGCGGGCCTCGCCCCGGAACTCCGGGTGATCGCTCCGGCCCGGGAGTGGAACATGACCCGGGAGCAGGAGGTCGAGTACGCCCGGGCCCGGGGGCTTCCGGTCCCGGCGGGCCGGGCGTCGCCCTACAGCACCGACGAGAACCTGTGGGGCCGCTCCGTCGAGTGTGGGGTGCTCGAGGACCCGTCCATCGAGCCGCCGGAGGAGGCGTTCGGATGGACCACGGCCCCGTCCGCCGCCCCCGAGACCCCGAGTCGGGTCCGGGTCGGTTTCGACCGGGGTCGGCCGACGTCCCTCGACGGGACGCCCCTCGCTCCCGTCGACCTCATCGGCCGACTGAACCGGCTCGCGGGCGCCGCCGGAGTGGGACGCATCGATCACCTCGAGTCGCGGGTCGTCGGGATCAAATCGCGCGAGGTCTACGAGTGCCCGGCGGCGACCGTGCTGATCGAGGCCCACCGGGCGCTCGAGGCGCTGGTGCTCCCCCGGGACGTCCTCGATTTCAAGCGCACCGTCGAGCAGCGCTACGCGAACCTGGTCTACGAGGGCCTGTGGTTCTCGCCGCTCCGCACCGCGCTCGACGCGTTCGTGAGCGCCACGCAGGACCGGGTCACCGGCGAGGTTGCGGTCCAGCTCTTCAAGGGCTCCGCCCACGTGGTCGGCCGGCGGTCCCCCTACTCGCTCTACCAGCCCTCGCTCGCCACGTACTCCACCGGCGACCGGTTCCGGCAGGAGATGGCGGAGGGGTTCATCTACGTCTGGGGGCTCCCCAGCCGGACCTGGTCGTCGATCGAGCCACGCCCGGCCGCGCCGTCGGCCCTCGCGAGCAAGCTCCGCCCCTAACGGGGAGACCGGTCTCGTGTCGGAATCCACAGCGCCGGCGACCCCGCTCTACGTGCAGACGCCGGCCGCCACCTTCCTGCGATCCCTCGCCGTCGACCGTGGCCTCGCCCGCGTCGATCTCGCGGGGAGCGTCGCGCACGTCGAGATGCTCGCCTCCGTCGGGATCCTCGCGCCGGGCGAGGCGGACACGATCCTCGGTGGGCTGCGGCAGATCGCCCGCGAGATCGATGCGGTCACGTTCCCCTGGCGGGACGATCTCGAGGATGTGCACACCAATCTCGAGGTCCGGCTGACCGAGCTCGTCGGTCCCGTGGGCGGGAAGCTCCACACCGGACGGAGCCGGAACGACCAGGTCGCGCTCGATGAGCGGCTGTTCCTCCGCGAGTCGGTCGCCGGGGTGGCGCACGCGCTGCTGCGTCTCGAGGACGCGCTGCGGACCCGGGCCGAGGCCGAGGTCGCGACCCCGATGCCCGGCTACACGCATCTGCAGCGGGCCCAGGTGGTCTCGGTGGCCCACTGGCTGCTCGCCCACTGGTGGCGTTTCGACCGGGATCTCGACCGGCTCTTCGCGACCGAGCGCCGCGCCGACCGCTCGCCCCTCGGCGCCGGCGCGCTCGCCGGATCGACGCTCCCCCTCGCGCCGGACGCGGTCGCCCGGCGCCTCGGCTTCGCCGGGCCGGTGGAGAACTCCCTCGACGCGGTGAGCGACCGTGATCCGCTCGCCGAGCTGCTCTTCGATCTGTCGCTGACCGCGATCCATGCGAGCGCGCTCGGCGAGGAGATCGTTCTGTTCGCCGCCCGCGAGTTCGGGTTCGTTCGCCGGACCCCCGCGCTGGGATCGGGCAGCAGCCAGATGCCGCAGAAGCGGAACCCCGATGTGGCCGAGCTGGTGCGCGGAAAGAGCGGCCGCACCGTCGGCGACCTGGTCGCGCTGCTGGTGACGCTGAAGGGCCTGCCGTTGGCCTATGATCGGGACCTCCAGGAGGACAAGGCGCCGGTCCTGGACGCCGTGGCCACGGTCACGGAGGTCGTCGAGGCGCTGGCGGGGCTGGTCGCAGGGCTCGTGTTCGACCGGGAAGCGCTCGGCGTCGCCGCGCGCGACCCCGAGCTGTACGCCACCGATCGGGCCGAGGATCTCGTGCGGGCCGGCCGGCCGTTCCGCGAGGCCCATGCGGCCGTCGCCGCGGACGCTTCCGGGACGCCTCCGACCGATCCGATCGCAGCGCTCGCGCGCCGGTCCCTCCCCGGGGGCCCGGCGCCGGTCGCGGTGGAGGTCCAGCTCCGACACGCCGAGGCCCGGCGCGCGGAGCGCGCCCGATCCCTGTCCTCGCTCGACCGGAAGGCCGGGCTCGTCGAGGAACTACTGAAGGAGAAGACCCCATGACCGAATGCCCCGAGTGCGCCGCCAGCGTCGAGAGTCACGAGAAGATCCTGGGCGAGGTGTTCGCCTGCCCCGAGTGCGGGACCGAGCTCGAAGTGCTCGGCACGGACCCGTTCGCGGTCCAGCCCGCCCCGAAAGAGGCCGAGGATTGGGGTGAGTGACGGCTTCCGGCTCGGGCTGTTCACGACCATCGTCCGCCCCGAGGAGAAGGCGATCCTCGGAGCCGCGGGGGCGCGCGGCATCCCGGTCGTCCGACTCGACGATTCCGACGTGATCTTCGGCCTCGACGCCCCGAGCGCTACGGCCGACGTGGTGCTGAACCGCTCGGTCAGCCACACCCGCGCCCTCTACGCGGCCCGCTGCTTCGCGCACTACGGGACGCCGACGGTCAACCCGCCGGACGTGATCGAGGTCGCGGGCGACAAGGTGCTCGCCTCGCTGCGCCTGGCCGAGCACGGGATCCCGACGCCGCGGACCGAGATCGCGCTCTCGCCGGAGGCGGCGCTCAAGGCCGTGGAGCGGATCGGCTACCCGGCGGTGCTGAAACCGGCGGTCGGTTCCTGGGGCCGTCTGATGGCGAAGGTCGGCTCGGCCGAGGAGGCCGAGCAGATCGTGGAGCACAAGACGGCGCTCGCCTCCCCGGTCCACGCGGTCTTCTACGTCCAGGAGTTCGTGCCGAAGCCGGATCGGGACCTCCGCGTCTTCGTGGTGGGCGACCGGGTGGTCGCGGCGATGGTCCGCCGGTCCTCGGGATGGCGCACGAACGCGGCGCGCGGCGCCACCACCGAGCCGCTCGCTCCCTCGGCCGAGCTCGAGGAGCTCGCGCACCGGGCCGCCGCGGCGATGGGCGGGGGCGTGCTCGCGGTCGACGTGATGGAGTCGCCGCGCGGGCTGGTCGTCCACGAGGTCAATCCCACCCCCGAGTTCAAGGCGCTGAATGCCGCGACCGGCGCCGACATCGCCGGCGCGATCGTCGACCACTGCGTGGAGGTCGGACGCCGATGAAGGCCGTGATCGTGGGAGCGTCCGGATACACCGGCGGGGAGCTCCTTCGGCTCCTCCTGCGGCATCCGTCGGTCGAGGTGGTCCAGGTGACCTCCGACTCGATGGCGGGCAAGCCGGTCGGACGGGCACACCCCAATCTGCGCCGGGCGACGGACCTCGTCTTCGTGCCGCACGCCGCGCGCCAGGCCGCCGACGTGACGTTCCTCGCGACGCCGCACGGCGAGTCGATGGACGCGGTCCCCGGGCTCCTCGCGAGCGGGGGGATCGTGGTCGACCTCTCGGCGGACTACCGGCTGCGGGACCCCGCGGCCTATCCGCGCTACTACGGCCGGGAGCACCCCCACCCGGATCTCCTGGCCTCGGCGGTCTACGGGCTGCCCGAGCTGCATCGCGACGCGCTGCGCACGGCCGACCTGATCGCGGTGCCGGGCTGCATCGCCACGGCCGCGACCCTCGCGCTCCACCCCCTCGCGCGCTCGGGCCTGCTGACCGACGCGCCGGTCGTGGTCGACGCGAAGAGCGGCTCGTCCGCGAGCGGTCGGGAGGTGGCGGTGGCGGGTTCCCACGCCGAGCGGTCGGGCGTGATGCGGGCCTACGCGCTCACCGGCCACCGCCACACCGCCGAGATCGAGCAGGAGACGGGGCTTCGGATCGCGCTCTCCTGCCACGCGGTGGACCCGGTCCGGGGGGTCCTGGCGACCTGCCACGCCCCGACGACGCGCCGGATCGAGACGAAGGAGCTCTGGCAGGCGTACCGCGCGGCCTACGGGCCGGAGCCGTTCGTCCGCATCGTGCACGAGTCCGAGGGACTGTTCCGCGAGCCCGAGCCGAAGTGGCTCGCCGGCACGAACTACTGCGAGGTCGGGTTCGCCCCCGACGATCGGCTGCCCCGGGTCGTCGCGCTCGGCGCGCTCGACAACCTCGTGAAGGGCGCGGCCGGGAACGCGGTGCAGAGCCTCAACGTCCGGCTCGGGCTCCCCGAGGCGACCGCGCTCGACTTCCTCGGCCTCCACCCCCTCTGAGCCGCTCCATGACGATCGTCGTGAAGGTCGGCGGGGCCGCGGGCAACTCGTTCGATCGGGTGGTCTCCGACCTCACCGGGCGGCGGGACGTCGTCCTCGTGCACGGGGGATCGGACCGCGTCGACCAGCTCGGGGCCGCGATGCAGCGGCCGTCCGAGTACCTCACCTCGCCGAGCGGGGTCGTCTCGCGCCGGAGCGACCCGGCCCACCTGGAGGTCGTCGTCCTCGCCCTCGCGGGCGGCGTGCAGACCGATCTGGTCGCGTCGCTCGCGCGCCACGGCGTGCGCGCGATCGGGCTCTCGGGCGTGGACGGGAGCCTGATCCGCGCGAAGCGGAAGGAGGGCCACCGCGCCGTGGTCGACGGCCGAGTCGTCCGCGTGACCGACGACCGCTCGGGCGCGATCGAGCGCGTCGACGCCGACCTGCTCCGCGCGGTGCTCGCCCTCGGACTGATGCCCGTCGTCGGCCCCCCCGCGATCACCGACGACGGCGAGATCGTGAACGTCGACGCGGACCGGGTGGCCGCGCGGGTCGCGGGCGCGCTCGGCGCGGAGGCGCTGGTGCTCCTGACCAACGTCCCCGGCCTGCTGCGCGATCGGTCGGATCCCGCCTCGGTGATCGCCCACGTCGCCCGGAGCGAGGTCGACCACGTCCTTCCGGTCGCTGAGGGTCGCATGCGGAAGAAGGTCCTCGCGGCCCGGGAGGCGCTCGACGCGGGCGTCGCGCGCGTGGTCATCGCGCCCTCCACCGTCGACGCCCCCGTGACCGGAGCGCTCGCCGGCCGGGGGACGGTGATCCAGTGATCGAGCCCGCGCCTCCGGCCGGTCCGGAGTTCGGGGAGCGCGCCGGACGCCTCGCGATCGTCCGCGCGGAGGGCGCACACCTGTTCGACGACCGGGGCCGCCGGTTCGTGGACCTGGGCGCGACGCACGGCGCCGGCAGCCTCGGGGCCGCGCATCCGGCGATCGCGGCCGCCGTGGCGGCGCAGGCCCGCGAGCTGCTCTTCCTGGGGAGCGGCTATCGCACGCCGGTCCGGACCCGGTTCCTCGAGGCCCTCCTCGCGCGTCTCCCGCCTCGGTTCGGGCGGGCGTTCCTATCGAACTCGGGCACCGAGGCGGTCGAGGCGGCGATCAAGATCGCGCGCGGCGCGACGGGGCGGACGAAGGTGGTCGCCGCGATGCGCGGGTTCCACGGTCGGACGCTCGGCGCGCTGAGCGCGACCTGGCGCCGGGAGCTCCGCGAGCCGTTCGAGCCGCTCGTCCCCGGCTTCGAGCACGTACCGTTCAACGATCCCGGCGCGCTGCGCGCGAGCGTCGGGAGCGACACCGCGATGATCCTGCTCGAGCCGGTCCAGGGCGAGGGCGGGGTCCATGTGGCGACCGCGGAGTACCTCGCCGCGGCGCGCGAGGTCGCGGACCGGACCGGCGCGCTGCTCGCGTTCGACGAGGTCCAGACCGGCATCGCGCGCACCGGCCGCCTCTTCGCGTTCCAGCGCTGGGGCGTCGAGCCGGACGTGCTCATCCTCGCGAAATCCCTCGCCGGCGGCGTGCCGATCGGGGCCACCGTGACCTCGCCGGAGGTGGAAGCGCGCTTCCGGGGGTCTCACCACTCCACGTTCGGGGGGAACCCGCTCGCGTGCGCGGCCGGGGTCGCGGCCCTCGAGGTCGTCGAGCGCGAGCGGCTCGCCGAGCGCGCGGAACGGCTCGGCACCGTCGCCCGGAAGGCGCTCGCCGATCTTCCTCCCGAGCGCGTGCGGGAGGTCCGGGGACTCGGGCTCCTGATCGGCATCGAACTGCGCGCGAAGGTCGCGCCGTACCTCGCCGCGCTCGAGGAGCGCGGGTTCCTCGCGATCCCGGCGGGCGCGACGGTGCTCCGCCTCCTCCCCCCGCTCGTCGTCGAGGAGGACGACTGGTCGGCCGGTCTCGAGGCGATCCGGGAGGTCCTGGGCCATGGAGCCCGCTGAGGCCCTGCGCCGCCTCGTGGCGCGCTACAGCCCCTCGGGTCGGGAGCGATCCGCGGTCCGCGAGTTCGTCACCCTCGCCCGGCGCTTCGGGTACCGCGCCTCCGTGGACGGCGTCGGGAACGGTCTCGCCCGCCGGGGACGGGGGCGTCCGCGCATCGTTTTCCTCGGGCACATCGACACGGTCGAGGGACGACGTCCGGTCCGCCGCGCCCGAGGACGGGTCCGGGGGCGCGGCTCGGTCGATGCGAAGGGCGCACTGACCGCCGCCCTCGCCGCGGGCGCGGAGTTCGCCGGCCCGGGGGAGCTCACCCTCGTCGCGGCGGTCGGCGAGGAGCGGGACAGCCGCGGCGCCCGCCACCTCGTCACGCACCTCCGCGCCGATCGGCTCATCGTCGGCGAGCCGAGCGGCTGGGACGGGGTCACGATCGGGTACAAGGGCGAGCTCCAGGTCACCGCGACGTTCCGCGGGCGCCGGACGCACTACTCCTCGCCCGCGCCGACCACGACGGACCTCGCGCTGGCCTGGACGCAGGCGGTCCGGAGCGCGGCCGGCGCGCGGCAGCAGGAGTCGTTGTTCCATTCGCTCACCGCGAAGACGGTCGAGGTCGAGACGCGGCGCCGCGGAGATGCGGAGCGTGCGGCGGTCACCGTCGACTTCCGGTTGCCGCCGGGCCTCACGACCGCCGAGGTCCTGGCCGCGCTCCCGACCGAGCCGGGGCATCCCGCGGTCCGCGTGCGCATCCGGGCCGAGCCGGTGGAGGTCGACCGCACCAACCCGACGGTCCAAGCCCTCGTGGCGGGGATCCGCGCGCTCGGGGGTCGCCCCACGCTCTGGCGGAAGAGCGGCACCTCGGACCTGAACGTCGCGCTCCCGGCGTGGCGGGTGCCGGCCGCGGCCTATGGGCCCGGGGAGTCGCGCCTCGACCACACGCCCCGCGAGTCGCTCGCGGAGGCCGAGCTGGACCGGTCGATCGCCGTCCTACGGACGGCGTTCGCCCGCCTCGCCCAGGACGCGGTCACTCCTCGACGATCGGGCGGCGGTGCTTGACGAACTGATCCGAGCGCAGCTCGCGGACCGCGGTCAGGAGCTCGTCGTTGGTGTTCATGACGATCGGGCCGTACCAGGCGACCGGCTCGTGGAGCGGACG
>JASIBA010000111.1 GCA_030041735.1 Thermoplasmata archaeon
CGGCGGCGTCCAGGTCCGGCCGGGTCCGTCCTGAGATCACATCGTATTGAGCAGCCATCCGCCGTCGGCGGCGATCTCGGCGCCGACCACGAACGAGGAATCGTCCGAGGCGAGGAACGCCGCGACCTTGGCGACCTCTTCCGGGCGACCCAGACGCTTGACGGGCGATCGGCTCACCCGGGCGACGTCCTGCGCCTTAAGGATCTCCGCCGAGGTGCCGGACCGCGTGAGCAGGTGCGTCGCCGTGGGCCCGATCGTGATCGTGTTCACGCGAATGCCTCGGCCGATCAGCTCGGCGGCGAGGGCCCGGGCGAGCGCGTGGACGGCGCCCTTGTTCGCCGAATAGAGCGAGCTGTTGGCGATGCCCGTCAGGGCGTTGACCGATCCGTTGAAGATGATCGACGCGGGCCGATTCAGCAGCGGGAGCGCCTTCTGGACCGTGAAGTAGGCGCCTTTGAAGTTCGCGTCGAGCATCTCGTCGAACGCGGCCTCGTCGACCGCTTCGAGCGCGGCTCCCTTGTAGATTCCCGCGTTGACGAACAGGACGTCGAGCTTTCCGAACCTCGCTCGAGTCCGCGCCATCAGGCCGTCGATATCGGCGAGCTTCGTCAGGTCGGCCTGCACGGCCAGCCCGTCGGGACCGAGCTCTCGGGCCGCGTCCGCGAGGGTCGCGGGATCCCGGCCGGAGATCACGACCTTCGCTCCCTGGGCGTGAAACTCCTTCGCGGTAGCCAGCCCGATGCCGCTGTTCCCTCCGGTGACCAGAGCCACCTTTCCTTCGAGGACCCCCATACGGCCGCCTCCCCCCGCGATCGACGCGTCGGTTAAAGGGGTTCGGCGACCGGCGGGCTCCCGTGGAGTCCGACGCGCGCCTCGATTCCCGAGTCATCCTCGCGCATGTTCCGCTCATCGTGCCACCGAGATCGACGTCGCAGCGACGCTTCGTTCGGGTCACCACACGAGCGGAAACGGCCGAAATCCGCCGATCGCCGCCCGACGCGGCAGCGGGCGAGGCGTGTCAGCGTGCGGGAGGAACGCCCACCTGCAGTCCGAGGAGGGCCAGGATGTCGGCGTGCCCCCGGGCGATGTCGGCGGAGGTCAGGGCGCTCGGGTCGACGAATGCGAGTTCCCGCCACGCCTCGGAGCGGGGAGGCCGGTCCCGGGGCCACTCGCCTCGAAAGACGAAGTGCAGGTCCCAGTGCGTCCCGGATTCCGGGTCGATGGCGGACGGGTACGCTTCTGAGAACACCTGGGGGCCCCGAAGCGCGAACTCGCGGATCCCGAGCTGCTCCCGCAGGATGCGCGCGGCGGCATCGGTGGGGGACTCGAACTCGAGAAGGTGAGAAGCGGGCAGGATCCAGCGGTTCCCGATCGACCGGAGGTGGGCCTCCTCCACGGTCGCCATCCGTTCCCACGGAGCCTCTGGATTGGGACGGCCGAGGAGGACTTCGGTCGGGGCCCCGAAAGGTTGGAGCACGACGAATGAGGAGAGGCAGAGGCCACCCTCGGGAACGCTCCAAAATCGTCGCCCCCGGATGGACCGCTCGGTCGGGCGATAACGAGCGAACCGCGGGGGATCGCGATGGGGCGGATCGGCCATGCCCGCGAGCACGAGAAAGGCGGTAGTAACTCCACTCCCCCTTCTGCGCTCGCGGGCTCGGGAGCGGTCTGGATCTCGCGCGGGCCGGAGCGGGCTCGGGACCACGCCGATCCCTCGGCCGATCCAGGCTCCGGACGTCGGGCGCGGAACCTCCGACAGGTCAGAACCGCACCGCCTCTGCCGATGGGGCACGCTACAAGCTCGATGCGGGGAGAGGGACGTGAATGCCCCGAGGGTTCGAATATTGTGAAAAATTGCGCCACTCGACCGACCTCGGGGGTCAATTGGAGTTACAGCGGGGTCGGCGATCTGGATTTGGCATTCTTAGGCGACGCAGCCTGCGCGCCGCTCTTACGAGAATCGGTAAACCACGGTACTCAACGGACTGCCCGTGACCCATCGATTTACGCCACCCGTCGATACGTGCAAGTTCTGCTCTTGAGCCCGAGTGACCAGAGAGGAGAAAGCCTCGGGAGTGAGTATCGCCAGAATGAACGGCCCCCATCGTGCGCTCAACGCGAGAGTCGGAGCGATGCCACGCCGCTGGGCGGAGTTCCGCCAGTCGAAGACACGAAATCTGGCCCTAGCCGCTACCCAAGGGATGGTTCTCGTTCGTCCGCCGCGGTAAAAGAACGTCATTCCTCGGTCGTCCACGGTTAGCGCAACGGCGACTCGCCTCAGTCCCCAAACCGAAACCCAAGTGCAGAGAACCAGGATGAAGGCACCGGTTCCGAACGCGAACGGAAAGACAGCGACCTGAGACACCGAAACGGGGTGCGACGACAGAACGAGAGACATATCATGAATCCACGGGAGGACGCCTAAGACCAAAGCCACCGCGGCGAGCACGGCCGCAGTCACCCTAGGTGTGAGACGAAGTCTGGCCAGACAGAGTGAGCCGACCTCTAGGTCGAACGACTCCGCCTGGGACAACTTCAAACCTCAGGATTGTGCGTGATAGCGATCGCCCACGCCTCGGGAGTGCGAGCGAGGGTTTCTGAACTCAACCCCTTCTAATGGGATATATCAGGCGATCGGGCCGGCCACTGGCATTTGTCGCCTGAATGTTCATCCCCGCGGCCCGAGCGGAGGCTAAGACTGCGGTGAACGCCTCCTCGGTCAACGGATTATCGACGGGGCGGATTGTCCTCAAGTCGAAGGCCGCGAGAGGGTATGCGCGTCCATCCGGGAGCGTGGAAGGATTCTTCCAAATCGTAACGTGAACTCCGGGCTTGTTCCACAAGATTTCCTTCGTCCGATTTTTAAAGTAGATCAGCCTCAATCCGGCGGCCCCGACTTCCAAGCGCACTGGGCCGTGAGAAAGCAGAACGTTCAGCAGCACCGTCGGGATCCCAAATCCAAGAATAATCAGGACAACTTCGCCGACGTTCGATGGGACATCAAGGATCGATGGCCGCAAGGCGAGTGTAATCGCCCCGGCAACAACGATAACGCCATAGACCGCAGTCGTCACAACTCGGAACCCGCGCGATCCCTTTCGATAGTCCTCAGCCGAAATCTTCGAGAGGTCAAAGCTGACGAGGTCGGGGGG
>JASIBA010000112.1 GCA_030041735.1 Thermoplasmata archaeon
CCCACCTCGAGCGCGATCAGGCGGGCCATCGTGTCGCGGTCCGCGCGCAGGCGCTCCGCGGCCGCGCGGAGGATCCTCGCCCGCTCGTGGCCCGGGGTGCTCCCCCACCGGTCCTCCGCCGAGGCCGCCGCGTCCACGGCGGCGCGGGCCTCGTCGGCCGAAGCGACGGGCGCCTCGCCGATCACGCGGCCGGTCGACGGGTCGTGGACAGGGGCGTACTGGCCGCTCGCCGGCGGACGCCACGCTCCGCCGATCAGGAGGGTGCCGCGACCGCCGGCCGGGATTCCGTCGATCACGGTCGGCTCAGGCCGGGTCGCCGTACGTCGTGTAGTGCCAGGCTTTTCGCGCCTGACCGGTCAGGTCGATGTAGACGTTCTTCACCGTCGTGTAGTCGAGCAGGGAATCCGCGCCGAGGTCCTTCCCGAAGCCGGACTGCTTGAACCCGCCGTGCGGGGTCTCCGAGCCGAGCGGCAGGTGGTCGTTCACCCAGACGTCGCCGAACCGGAGCGCGTTCGCCGCCCGGATCGCGGTCCGCAGGTCGTTCGTCCAGACGCTGCCCGCGAGCCCGTACTCGACCCCGTTCGCGATCTCGAGCGCCTGGTCGAACGTCTCGAACTCGAGCACGTCGAGGACCGGCCCGAAGACCTCCTTCTGGGCGATGGTCATGTCGGGCGCGACCGCGTCGAACACCGTCGGTGCGACGAACGCGCCGTCGAGGTGATGGCTCCGCTCATCGGTCCCGCCGGTCAGGAGCTTCGCCCCCTCGTCCTTCCCCTTCTCGACGAACCCGAGGACGTGCTGCTGGTGCGTCCGGTGGACGAGCGGGCCCAGATCGGTCGATCGCTGGCGAGGGTCTCCTGCGCGGATCGTGGCGACCCGTTCGAGCAGACGGGCGACGAACTTCGAGCGGACGTTCTGGTGGACGATGAGCCGGGTCGCGGCGGTGCAGTCCTGCCCACCGTTGACGAATCCCGCGACGATCGCGCCCTCGACGGCTGCGGCGAGGTCCGCGTCCTCGAACACGACGAACGGCGCCTTGCCGCCGAGCTCGAGCTGCGTGCGCTTGACCGTCCCGCTCGCCGCTTCCATGATCTTCCGGCCGGTGGCAGTGTCGCCGGTCAGGGAGACCAGGTCCACCTTCGGGTTCCGGGACAGCTCGTCACCGACCTCGCCGCCGGGCCCGGTCACGACGTTGAGGGCGCCGCGCGGGATCCCCGCCTCCGCGAACGCCCGGGCGAGCTCCAGGGTCGTGAGGGGGGTCCAGCTGGCCGGCTTCAGGATTACCGTGTTGCCGGTGATCAGCGCCGGTCCGATCTTCCAGACCGCCATCATGAACGGATAGTTCCAGGGCGTGATCGACGCGACCACGCCGACCGGTTCGCGGCGGAAGATCGTCGTGCCGTCGCCGGTGAACTCCCCCGGGCTCTTCGCGTCGAGGGTGCGGCCCGCTCCGGCGTAGAAGATCAGGTTGTCGATGGAGAACGGCAGGTCGGCGTCCTGCGCCTGCTTGATCGTCTTGCCCTGGTTGCGGGTCTCGAGCTCGGCGATCGGGACCAGCCGGTTCTGGAGGATCCCCGCCGCCTTCAGGAACACCTCGCCCCGCGCCCGCGGCGGCAGCCGGGGCCACGGGCCCCGGTCGAACGCCTCCCGCGCCGCGTCGATCGCCCGGCGCGCATCCTCGCGAGCCCCCTTCGGGACCGCCTCGAGCGGCGTCCCGTCGAACGGGTTGACCACCGGCACGGTGGCCCCCGAGTTCGCGTCGACCCACTCGCCGGCGATGAGCATCTTCTGCGCCATGCACTCTCCGCGGCGCCCCCGAGCCCGGCCGTCTTCAAGACGATGCCGACGCGGGCCGCGTCTCTCGCCGGCCGGCGACCATGGCATACCTTATCAAGGAGGAGGCGGTCATGCGCCGAGTCGAATCCGGAGGCGATTCGATGCGTCCGCAAACTCGGAACATCATTGTTGTGGCCATCGTCGTGATTGTGGTCATCGCCGGGATCGGGGCCTACTACGTCCTGCAGCACTCGACGACCTCGAACTGCGGGCCGAACCAGAAGGCGTACATCTGCATCGATCAGGCGGAGATCCCCGACTCGCTCGATCCGGACGTGACGTTCTCGACGCCGGGCTGGGCCGCGGTTCAGCAGGTCTACCAGGGACTCGTGAACTACAACGGCTCGTCGGTCACGAACTTCTCGGGCGTCCTCGCCTCGAGCTGGACGGTCACGAGCAACTACAACCTCGACACGCAGTCCAACATCTCGACCTACACCTTCGCGCTGCGGCAGGGGGTCGTCTTCTCGAACGGGGACCCGTACAACGCCTACGTCCAGTGGTACAGCTTCTACCGGAGTCTGCTGCTCGCCCAGGGCCCGCAGTTCATCCTGGAGGAGAACTTCTATTCGACGAACTTCAGCGCCTCGAACCCGCTCTCGTACTATTCGTCGAATGCGAGCGTGCATGCCGCGAACACCACGCTCGTGAACGACCTCAACAGCTGGAACTTCTTCGACCCCACTCAGAGCGAGATCGACCTGATGGAGACGGCGAACCAATCGTTCCAGGTCATCAACCAGTACACGATCGCGCTCAACCTCGGGTACGGGTACCTTGCGAGCAACTACACCTACCTGCTCGCCTCGATCTCCGCGCCGAACTCGTACGCGGTGGACCCGGCCTGGATCGACGCGAACGGTGGGATCTCGATCGGGAACGTCAACGGCTATACTTCGTCGAACACGCTGGGGACGGGCCCGTTCCTCCTCGAGGACTACAACCCGTCGGGCGGTGGCGGCTACGTGCTGCAACCGAACCCGAAGTACTGGGGCGCGGCGGCGTACGCCGCGGCGCCGTGGAACATCAACCTCGCGCCGGCGAACACCTCGGTCGAGATCATCTTCCAGGATACGATCGACATCACGACCGCCGACCTCATCGACGGCCACGTGCAGGGGGCCTCGTTCGCGTACATCGGCCCGTCGACCATCGCCCAGCTGGAGGGTCACTCGAACATCGTGGTCCAGTCGCTCCCGACGATCTACGGCGCCACGAGCGGCTCCTGGTGGATCTACCTGAACCAGACCGTGTATCCGTTCAACAACCTCTCGGTCCGGATGGCGATCGCCCACGCCATCAACTACCAGCAGATCATCACGGAAGCCTTCGGGGGGTACGCGAGCACCTGGGTGGGACCGGTGCCGCCGTCCTATCCGGACTATAACCCGGACAACCTCGCGCCGTACTCCTACGACCTCGGGCTCGCGTACAAGGAGATGGCGGACTCGCCGTGCGCGGCCGGTGCGTGCAAGGGGACGACGCTGAAGTACATGTACCTCAACACCGGCTCCGACTGGTCGGACACCGCGTCGCTGCTCCAGGCCGACCTCGCCGCGATCAACATCACCATCGACCCCATCCCCGTCAACCTCGACCAGCTGTACGCGGAGCAGGGCTACTCGCCCGGCGACTGCGCGTCCAACACGAGCCTCAACGACGGGCCGTTCTACATGGGGCAGGAGTTCTACACGTCCGACTACATCTCGCCCGATGACTGGACGCAGAACGACTTCGTGAGCAGCGGCAGCGCGAACATGTGCATGGCCGGGTTCAACAGCGTCATGCTGTCGGACTACAACGAGTCGCTCGACAACCTGACCTACATCGCCGCGGCGACCCCGGACAACAACGCGACGAACAACGCGACCCTGGCCCAGGACTACGCGACGATGACCCAGGTGCTCTACAACAGCTACACCGAGATCTGGCTCGTCGTTCCGACCTCCTTCGCGGTCTATACGACGAACCTCCACGGGTTCGTGGAGAACCCGATGGCGAGCGCGGAGCCGTTCTCGATCGGCTTCAACACGCAGTGGCTTACCTGACCGGCCCCGCCGCCAGGGCGGCGGCCGGGGCGGCCGACGGGGTCGGAGCGTCGGTCGCGAGCAGGACCTCCGGCGGGATGTCGCGGACCTCGTCGGCCCGGTGGCACGCGACCAGCCGGCCGGTTCCGCCGAACGGCAGCAGCGGAGGGTCCTCCACGCGGCATCGCTCGATCACGAACGGGCAGCGCGGCGCGAACCGACAGCCGGGCGGGGGATCGACCAGCGACGGGATGTCGCCGCCGATGCGGTAGCGCGTACGGCGCCGGCTCGGGTCCGGCACCGGTACCGCCGCGAGGAGCGCCTTCGAGTACGGGTGGACGGGGTGCTCGAGGAGCTCGCGGACGGCCCCGTACTCGACGATCTGGCCGAGGTACATCACCGCGACCCGGTCCGCGGCGAATCGCACGGCCGCGACGTTGTGGGTGATCAGGAGGTAGGACAGGCTCCGCTCGCGCTGCAGCTCGACCAGCCGGTTCAGGATCTGGGCCTGCACCGCCACGTCGAGCGCGCTCGTCGGTTCGTCCAGGACGATGAGGCGCGGCCGCACGGAGAGCGCGCGCGCGAGGGAGAGTCGCTGGCGTCCCCCGCCCGAGAACTCGTGGGGGTACTGGTCGAGACAGTCCTGCGGGAGGCCGACGGTCGGCAGGAGCTGGCGGACCGTCTCGCGCACCTCGCGCCGCCGCATCCCTTCCTGGGCGCGGAGCGGCTCGCCGACGATCTGCCAGACGCGCAGGCGGGGGTCGAGCGATCCGACCGGGTCCTGGAAGACGATCTGCACGTTCCGGCGCCAGGCGCGGAGCGCCCGGCGCTTCAGGTGGCTGACCTCCTCGCCCGCGAACCGGATCTCCCCGCCGGTCGGCTGGTGCAACCGGGCGATCAGCCACCCTAAGGTCGTCTTGCCCGAGCCGGACTCGCCGATGAGCCCCAGGGTCTCGCCCGTCTCGACCCGGATCGAGACCCCGTCGACCGCGTGGATCGCGCGCGCCGGCTGGCGGCCGACCATCTCGCCCAGGCTGCGGGTGAGGGGGAAGTGCTTCTCGAGACCGACCGTCTCCAGCAGCGGGCCGCCGTCGCTCACGGGAGGTTCGGCACCTCCCCCTGGAAGTAGCAGGCGCTCTTGTGGACCCCGCGCGCCGTCGGATCCGCGGCGCCGTCGACGGGTGCCAGCGGAGGGGCCTCCCCCCGGCAGACCGGCTGCGCGAGCACGCAGCGGGGATGGAACCGGCACCCGGGCGGAGGCCGGGAGAGGTTCGGCACGGAGCCGGCGATCGTGCTCAGCGGACCGTCCGCCTTGTAGCGCGCCGGCGCCGCGCGGAGGAGCGCCTTCGTGTACGGGTGCCGAGGGGAGCGGAACACCTCCGCCACGGGGCCATACTCCACGAGCCGTCCCGCGTACATCACCCCGACATCGTCGGCGGTCTCGGCGATCACGCCGAGGTCGTGGCTGATGAACAGGATCGCGGCGTCGACCTCGTCGATCAGTTCCTTCATCAGCGTCAGCACCTGCGCCTGGATCGTCACGTCGAGTGCGCTCGTCGGCTCGTCCGCGATGAGCAGGCTGGGCTTCTCGCTCAGCGCCATCGCGATCATGATCCGCTGGCGCATCCCGCCCGAGAGCTCGTGCGGGTAGAGGTTCAGGATCGTCTCGGGGTCGTTGATCCGGACGAGGCGGAGGTACCGCAGCACCTCCTCGCGGAACTCCGACCGCGTGCGGAGCTTGTCCCGGGCCGCCTCCTCGAGCGCCCCGTCGGGCACGACCGACCGGACCAGCGACGAGCCGACGGTCGCGGTGACCGGTGGCTTCGAGTAATCGAACGGCGCGTCGCCGCCCTGGAACGACTTCACCCAGCCCATCTCGCGGTAGTGCCGGATCCGGATCGACTCGGCGATCTGGTCGAAGATGCGGAACGCCGGGTTGAGCGAGTTGAGCGGCTCCTGGAAGATCATCGCGATCCCGGTGCCGCGGACCATCGGGAGCTTGCGCTTGGACACCCGAACGAGGTCCGTGCCCCGGAACACGATCTTCCCCTGCCCGATCGACGCCGGCGGCTCGGGCAGGAGGCGCGGGATCGCCTGCGCGAGCGTGCTCTTGCCGCAGCCGGTCTCCCCGACGATCCCGACGACCTGACGGGGGTAGATCTTCAGCGAGACGTCGGAGACCGCGCGGAAGACCCCGGC
>JASIBA010000113.1 GCA_030041735.1 Thermoplasmata archaeon
GCCGGACCACCCCGCTCCTCGGGGTTCAAATCCGGGGACGCGAGGGTTCACATCCAAAATGTCGGAGGGGGGATTTGAACCCCCGACCCCAGGATCTCTCCCGGGGCACCGGTGCGGTGCCCCGCTATGAGTCCCGTGCTCTACCAGGCTGAGCCACTCCGACAGGAATCGGACGCGCCACGCGGCGTCCTCCCGCCCTAGGCCCCGGAAGCGTCGCCCGCGGCGACGGGTGCGGCGACGTCGGGCGAGGTGGGCCCCTCTGCGGGGGTCGCGGACTCGGGCATCGCCGGCAGCTCGTCGGAGATCACGCCGAGCACCTCGGAGCGCCGGATCTCGATCTTCTTCAGCGGGTAGAGCGTCTTCAGTCCGTGGGCCAGCACCTTGGACAGCTCGCCCTGGAGCATCTCGCGCACGAACTCGGCGGAGGAGCGCTTCGCCGCCTCCTCGGTGAGGATCGTGACGATCTGGTGCCGCAGCTCGGCCCGCAGGCGGGTCTGAAGGCGCTGCTCGCCGACGGCCACCGGCTTCAGCACGATCTCGACGCCGTCCTTCGTGGTGACGTGGAACGACGTGTCGATCTTCGACCGCTTCCGGCGCGCGAGCCGACGGACGTAGTCGGACGTGAGGTCGTGCCCGATGAAGCGGGCCTCGGCGACGCCGTCGCCGCCCAGCCGCTCGATGCGGAATCGGAGCTTGACGTGCGCCTTCGCGGCGTCGGCCGCGCCGGAGAGCTCGGGCAGCGTCGTTTCGAGCGTGCGACCGATCACCTGCTCGGGTTCGGTCGCGACGGTCTCCCCCAGCTCGACGTGCTGGAACAGCCCGGGAGCGCGGACCTTGAGCCAGTGCTTGGACCGCCACTTGTCCTTGACCGTGCGGGCCAGCGCCGGCTTCTTGGCCGCCCCGGATTCCTTCTCCGCCATCTGACGCGCGGCCGCCGAGCGGGGTACCCTACTTAACCATTCCCCGACAGCCGGGCCCGGTTCCTCCGCCGGGGGCGGCCGACGATTCAAGCCGCGGCAAACTACATATCCGCAACCTAGCTCGCCGCGCCGTGTCGCCCGCGGCCGCCCCGTCACCGGCGCCGGGCTCCCGCTCGACGGCCGCAGCGCTGAAGAGTGCGAAGGTCCCGGTCCAGACGCCGGGCGAACGATTTCGCGCGGAGATCCTGCGATCGATCGAGAAGTTCCGGCAGCAGGGCCTGAGCCGCCCGGAGGCCGTGCGCGCCCTGTTCCCCCGCACGGTGCTCCCGGAAGCGACGTACGAGGACGTGATCACGTCGCTGGTGTCGGGGGCCCACGTCCTGTTCTTCGGCCCCTCCGGGGCCGGTAAGACGAGCCTGGCGAAGGACCTCTGGACGATCTTCCCGAAGGAGGTCTGGGCGATCGACGGCTGCCCGGTCCTCGACCATCCCCTGAGCGTCATCGATCCGGCGATCGCCGCCCGCTTCCCTCCCTGCCCCATCTGCGAGCGTCGCTTCGCGCCCGGCGGGGATCCGACGAAGTTCCAGCCCGGGGCCGTCGATGCGACCCAGGTGCCGGCGACGTTCGTCACGCTCCGGGAAGGGTTCGGCTACGCTCGCCTGCAGGGATCCAGCGAGGTGTTCCCGGACCACCTGACGGGGAACATCAACCTACGGAAGCTCGAGGAGGTCGGGGATCCGATGAGCCCGCTCGTGCTCGAGCCGGGCAAGCTCCTCCAGGCGAACCGGGGGTTCCTCCTCGTCGACGAGATCGGCAAGCTTCCGCTGGGGACCCAGAACGTGCTCCTGCAGGCGCTGCAGGAGGGGACGGTCACGCCGGCGAAGTCGCGCGAGAGCTTCCCCGGGCTCTTCGTCGCCGTCTGCACGTCGAACCTCTCCGACCTCGACAACATCAACGACCCGCTCTCCGACCGGCTGACCAGCCTCCACGTCGGGTACAACGACCACCACGCGGACAACGTGCGCATCGTCGCGCTGGCGCGGGCCGATGATCCCACCTCGTTCGTCCCGGAGATCCTCGCCGACGCCGGCGTGCGCGTCATCGAGGCCTGGCGCCTCCGCATGAGCGAGGACAATCCGGACATCGGCGAGGTCGGATCGAACCGGACCCTGATCGACGTCGCCGACCGCACCGCGGCGATCGCCGTGCTCGCCGGCCACCCACTCGCGACCAGCGCCGACCTCAAAGCCGGCCTGGTGCACGCCATGCGCGGACGGATCCGGGCCCGGAGCGGCGACTCGTTCCGACAGAACGAGAAGCGGGTCTCCGAGTTCATCGACCAGTACCTGGACGCCGCGCTCAAGCGGAGCGCCGGGGTCTACTGGTGCCGGTTCTACCGCGGCGTCCTCAAGGAGAACAAGGCGGACGGAGAGGCGCTCGTCGGCGAGGGCCGGCGCCTCAAGGACGACGCCGAGCTCCAGACCCAGCTCGCGGCGGACGGCCCGAACTTCCCGAAGTTCCGCGGGTTCGCGAAGTACGTCGCGGACCGCGAGCGACCGCCCGCGCCGCTGACGCCGAGCGCCACCGCGATCCACGTCTTCCGCCTGCTCGAGGAGTACTCGCTCTTCACCTGCAAGGACGAGGACGACGACGACGCCCCCCTCTAGCGCCGCGATCGATCTCCCGGACTGCGGTGAGTTCGCCGACGACGTCTACTCGGACGACCTCCTGGACGCCGTCGACCGGGCCCGCCTCGTGCGGGCGCTGGCCGAGGAGGGCGTCTCGGGCGCCGAGCGCCTCGTCCGCGAGGAAGAGGCGAAGAACCGCGATCTCGCGGCCCGGCTGGCGCGTCTTCGGGACCGTCTGCGGCAGCAGGCGCGCCGCCGGGTGACCCGGCTGCTGGGCGACTACGACCGACGCGGGGCCGAGCTCGATCAGGTCGTCCGCCGCAGCGACGAGGAGGTGCAGCGACGGATCGCCGAGCTCGAGGACCGACTGAAAGCCGCCCGCTCGATCGACTGGTCGCACCTTCCGACCGATCTCCTGGGCGAGGTCGAGAGCGCCCTGCTGCTCCCGGACGCCTCGTGGAACCGACCCCCGCCCGCGCCGTCGATCTGGACCCGCATCCGCGCCGCCTTCGCGCGCCTCGCCGCCTGGTTCCGGGGCCTGTTCGGCCGCAAGCAGAAGGCCCCGCCGCCCCGGACGGAGCGGACCGTGACCTTCGCGGTCGCGGCGTCCGGAGGCCGGCATCTCGGAGCGTCCGATCTGGGGACCGCGATCGCGCAGCTCAGCGGGACGCAGCGCGCGGAGCTCTCCCAGTCCGTGACCCGGCACATCCAGCAGGAGGAGCGGGACCTCAACCGGGAGGCCGAGGAGAAGCGCCGGGCGGCGGAGGCGCAGCGCCGGCAGCTCGAGGAGGAGCGGAAGGAAGCGCAGCGCCGCGCCGAGGCGGACACCGAGTCCCGTCTGCGGCAGGGGGAAGCGCGCCGGGTCGAACGCGAGCTGAGGGAGCGCGGCTTCGTCGCCGAGCGGGACGGGGAACTCCAGGTCACCTACGGCCTGGTCGAGCGGTTCGCCCGCCTCCTTCTGGAGGAGGAGAGCCGACAGCTCCCCGGTGACGTCCGGCTCTCGCTGCGCGGCGGCGCGTCGACCGGCGTCTACGAGAAGGCCCGCCTCCTGCGGGCCGAGGAGATCGCGCACATCGACCTCCCGAGCTCGCTGCTCGCCGCCCGCCAGGCGGGCCAGCGGCATATCGACGAGTCGACCAGCTACGTCTTCCGGGAGGTCACCAGCGAGCGGGTCCACGTCGTCCTGGCGTTCGACCGCTCGGGCAGCATGAGCGAGGGCGGCAAGCTCGAGGCGGCGAAGAAGGCCCTCCTCGCGCTGTACGTCGCGATCCGTCGGCGCTACCCCGACGCGACGATCGACGTCTTCGCGTTCGACAACGACGTCCGCGTGCTCGACCTGGTCGAACTCTGGGAGTGCAAGGCCGGGGCGTTCACGAACACCTCCGAGGCGCTGCGCGCGGCCCACCTCCTGTTACGCTCCTCCCGGGCCACCCGGCGCGAGCTCTACCTCATCACGGACGGCCTGCCCGAGGCGTACACCGCGGAGGACGGCCAGGTTCGGGCCGGTCAGCTCGACGTCGCCATGGAGCGCGCGCTCGAACGGGCGCGCGAGGTCGCGACGGTCTCGTCGCTGAAGTCGACGATGCTGCTGCTCAAGTCCGACCATCCGGAGTACGAGGTCGCGGCCCGGCAGATCGCGCGTACGATGGGCGGCGACCTCCTCGTGACCGATCCCCACCGACTCGGCGTGGAGCTCCTGGTCCGCTGGGCGCACGGGACCGAGGTCGAGCGGCGCGTCGGAGGACCCCCCGCGCCGGCCCCGGCGCCGCGCCCGGCCCCGGGAACGAAGCGCCGCCGGCGCGCCGACCGTCGCATGGGGGGCTAAGGCCCCTGCGAGTGGGCATCAACCTTTATCTCCCGCTTCCGGGGATTCGCAGCCCGGTGCACCCATGAGCAACGACCGGGAGGAAGCCCAGTTCCGCGCCCACCTCGCCGAGATGCGGCGGGCGGCCGGCGGGCTCGGCCGGGACTTCGCCAGCGAATTCACGGACCTGGACCGCAAGATCGAGCGCCTCGGCCACGTGACGGCCAAGGAGGCCCACTACCTCGCCCTCGACATCCAGGACGACTTCTCGAACCTCGGGAAGCGCATGGACAAGGAGATGCGCGACCTCCCCGGGCATATCGCCAACGCGGGCATCGCGATCGGCTCCGGGGCCTCGCGCGCCGGGGCCGCGACGCGCGACGCGATCGTCACCGCCGGTAAGGCGGCGAAGACCGGCACGAAGAACGCGCTCGCCTCCGCGGCCGGCGTGCGGCGCACTCCGATGCGCGAGTGGTCTCCGCCTTCGGCGGACGCCGCCCCCTCGGACGACGCCTAGGCGGACGCCGAGCTCCGTCGAGCCCCCACGGCCCCCTCGGCACGCCGGGGCGGCGACCGGACCTCGCGGCGGACGCGCGCCGCTGCGACGCGGAGGTATGCTCGATCGAGATCGAACCCTGCCGCCGCCACGCCGAGTCGAGCTGCGGCGACCGCGGTCGCGCCGATCCCCACGAACGGGTCCGCGATCCGACCCGCGCGCTCCTGCCCATGCAGCCGGACGCACCATTCGGGGAGTTCCGGAGGGAACGTCGCGGGGTGCGGTCGGTCCCGCGCGCGCTCCCGGATGGTCGGGTACGGCAGGAACCACGTGTTGCCCCGGCAGCGGAGGTCGCCTGCGCTCGATGCCCAGCGAGCGACGTTCGACTTGTCCTGGAACGGGACCCCGACCGCGAGCCGATCGATCGGGACATCCCCCCGGCGCGAGAAGTGGAAGACGTACTCGTGCGCCCCGTGAACGTACCGTCGCGAGACCAGCGGCTTGTAGTGGCCGAGCGCGAGGTCCCGCTCGAGCCCGGCCGACCGGCCCGCGGCCGCCCGGTCGATCGCGATGGATTTGATCCAGTGGATCACATTCTGCAGCTCGAAGCGCTCGCCGACCGCGCGCGCCACGTCCCACGGGAGCCAGGGATCCTTCGGACGTCCCCCCACGTTGAGGAAGAACGAGCCCTCGTCCGCGAGCACCCGGTCCACCGACCCCGCGAGCGCCGCCATCCACGCGAGGTACTCGGACCGAGGCCGCGCGTCGTCGTACCGGCCGTAGGGCGCGCCGAGATTGTACGGCGGGCTCGTGACGACGACGTCCACGCTCCCCGGGGGCAGCCGCCGCGGCAGGCCCGGGATCGCGTCCTCGCACCAGAGTTCGACCGCGCGACGCGGGGTCACCGCGATGCGGGCGAACGGGCGCTCGGAGGCCATCCTCGGCGCGAGGCGGGGGTTGCCTAAGGGCTTCTCCCCGCCGCCGGGCCTACGCGCCCAGGAACTTCACCAGCTCCGGGTTGACGACCTCCGCGTGGGTCCAGTTGATCGCGTGCGGCCCGTCCTTCACGGTCACGAGCCGAGCGCCCTGGACCAGCTTGGCCGTGCGCGCGCCCGAAGCGGAGATCGGGAGGATGCGGTCCGCATCCCCGTGGAAGACGAGGGTCGGGATGTCGATCCGGGCGAGGTCCTTGCGGAAGTCCTCGAACCAGGTCGGCACGCACGCGACGCTCGCCCACGGCGAGGCAGCGGCCGCCGTGTTCCAGGCGGACCGGACCGCCTCCTCGCTGATGCGCTTCCCGAGGAGGACATCGGTGTTGTAGAAGTTCTGGTAGAACTGCGTGAAGAACGCGTACCGGTCGGCCTGGACGGCCTTCAGGGTGGCGTCGCGGATGCTCGGGTCGACTCCCTCGGGGTTGTCGGAGGTCTTGAGGAGGAACGGGGGCACGGAGGAGATGAAGACCGCGCGCTGCACGCCCTCGGTCCCGTACCGGCCGAGGTACCGGGCGACCTCCCCGCCGCCCATCGAGAATCCCACGAGCGCGAAGTCCCGGAGGCGGAGGTGCTTCACGAGCTCGCGGAGATCCGCCGCGAACGTGTCGTAGTTGTATCCGTCGGTCGGCTGGCCGGAGCGCCCGAATCCGCGCCGATCGTAGGTGACCACGCGGTGGCCCGCCGCGAGCAGGGGCGGAAGCTGCCGCTCCCAGGACGTGCCGCACAGCGGGTAACCGTGGATCAGCACCACGGGCGTCCCGGTGCCGTGGTCCTCGTAGTACAGCTCGATGTCGCCGCTGTTCTCCTTCCCGACCTTCACGTAGGGCATGGGGATCCCCCTGGGGAGCGGGTCACCGGCGTGCCCGCCCTTAAGCGGACCGCTCGGCGCCGTTCCGGTGCCGGTCGGGCCGGGCCGCCGCTTAGCGCGCGGCGGGAGGCGTCGTGAGCTGGGGCGCGACCTTCGCCTTGGCCATCTCGGCCCGGGCCTCGGCGAGCGCCTTGTCCGGCTCCTTGTAGTAGTAGGAGACGAGTTGGCCGACGTCCCGGTGCGTGAACGGCTTGGCGCGGGTCGCCTGCTTGTCGCGGAAGAGGAAGTATTCGAGGATCTCCGCGCGGTTGCGGACCTCCTTCTCCATGTCCTTCATGGAGAGGTTCTTCATCAGCGCGACGCGCTCGTAGATGTACGAGTGGCCCGAGTAGAGGAACGTGTCGTCCGCCGGGTTCCACGAGTAGACCGAGTTCGTGATCAGCTCGTTGGTCTCGGGGTCGAGCCCGACGATCTCGGTGAGCGACTGCACCCGCCGGGTCATCTTCGTGCCGACCTTCACCTGCCGCTGGAGCAGCACCAGGTTCAGGGCGGAGACGAGCGAGCGCGGCAGCGAGATCGGCGGGTTCTCCATCCGGTGGACCATCGCGCTCACGCTCTCCGCGTGGAACGTCGTGTAGCAGGTCTTCCCGGTCGCCATCGCCTGGAAGACGATGAACGCCTCCGCGCCCCGGACCTCCCCGACCATCAGGTACTGCGGCCGCTGCCGGAGCGCCGCGGCGAGGAGGTCGAACATGTCGATCTCCCCGGGGGCCTTGCCGCTGACGACGTTCTTCGCGCCGAAGCCGGCCCGCGTCAGGGACGGGACCCAGTTCTCGTGCGGGAGGTTGAGCTCGCGCGTGTCCTCGATCGATACGATCTTCATCTGGGGCGGGATGAACAGGAGCGTCGCGTTGAGGGTCGTCGTCTTCCCGCTCGCCGTCCCTCCGCAGACCATCATCGACTGGCCGTGCTCGATGGCGATCCAGAGGTACGCCATCATCTCCGGGCTCATCGTCTTGAACTTGAGGAGGTCGACCGGCGTGAACGGGTTGTCCCGGAACCGCCGGATCGTGAACGAGCTCCCGCGCTTCGTGACGTGCGTGCCCAGGGTCGCCTGGAGCCGCGAGCCGTCCGGCACCGTGGCGTCCAGGATCGGGCTCGCCACGGAGATGTGCTTACCGGAGCGCTGGGCGAGCCAGACGACGTAGTCGTCGAGCTCCTGGGCGGTCGCGAACTTGAGGTTCGACCGGATCGAGCCGTACTTCCGGTGGTAGATGTAGATCGGGATCCCGACCCCGTCGCAGGAGATGTCCTCGACCTCGGCGTCGGTCATCGGCACCTCGACCAGGCCGTAGCCCACGAACTCCCGCCCGAGGTAGTAGACGATCCGGCCCTTCGTGGTCGGGCTCGGGGAGAGCTCCCAGAGCTGGAGCTGGTGGTCGACCATCCGCCGGAGCTCGGCGTACTTCGCGTCGGTGTCGCGCCCGACGAGCGGCTCGAACTGGGCGATCAGCGCGGTCCGGAGCCGCTCGGTGAGCTCCCGCTCGAGCGCCGTCATCGGCGGCTCGATCACCTCGTACAGGTGCTCGTTCCGCCGGCCGTGGTAGGTGATCCGGACGTAGGAGAACCCCGGGAGGATCGGGGCGATCTCGAGCTCGCTCAGCGCGGGGTCGTCCAGCGCCGGCACCGGGGTGACGTCCCGCTCGGCCCCCTGGCCCGAGACGCCGAGCCGGGCGAGCTTCACCGGCCGCGGGCCGGGGGTCCCCTTGCGGAGCGCCGCCCCGATCCGGAGCCACGGGGAGAACGACCCCGAGCCCCGGCCCCGCGGACGGGCGTAGGCGGTGCCCGCGTCGTCGTCGTCGGACGCGGGGGCGAGGCTCTCGGCCATCGGCCCTCAGGCCCCCGGGATCGTGACGACGAACCGCATGATGAGCCACCCGACCGCGAGCATGATCGTGGCGTGCTGGAGCCCCTCGGCGACCCGGCCGTTGTAGAGGACCCCGGCCATCACGCCGTCCCCGACGGCGTGGACGATCACCGCGACCAGGAACGCGAGGAACAGGATCGGGACGAACGCGAAGTTGAGGGTGACGACCCCGCCGCCCCCGAGGGACGACGCCGCGATCCCCT
>JASIBA010000114.1 GCA_030041735.1 Thermoplasmata archaeon
GGCAGCGCCTGACGGACCGCCGAGATGTCCTTGAAGGGGACGCGCTCGTACCGCATCACGTCGGGGATCGCGTCGAACACGTCCACCCGGTCGAACTCCACCCCGAGTCCGCGGTGGTTGACGCGGAGCTCGTTCGGCGGCTCCTCGATCGTCACCAGGAGCGTCCGCTCCCCCCGCCGGACCCCCTCGCAGAGGAACTGGAGCGCGAGGGTCGACTTCCCGGTCCCGGCGGGCCCGATGATGAGGTACGGCCGCCGCGCGATCACCCCGCCCTCGAGCATCGCGTCGAGGCCCGCGTTCCCCGTGGAGATCCGGGGCTCGGGCTCGATGCCCGCTGCGGGTCGACCGGTCGCCGTGGAACCTCCCGGCCTCCCAGCGCCGAGCGAGGCCGCGAGGATAGGATGGCGGATTCCGCTTCTTGTAGTTTCGGGGCGATTCCCGGCGGGGCGCTCCGCCGCCGCAAGGGATATCTTCGCGGGCAGGCCCGGTCGCTCCATGCCGGGTCCGGCCGAGAAATCCACGGGCCCTGCGCGGATGCGGGCCTTGGCCGCCACGCTGCCGACGCACCTGCGCGACGGCTTCCGGGCCGGCCTCGCGGTCGCTCCGCCCACCTCGGGCCGGGCGACGGCGGTCTTCCTGGTCGGCATGGGGGGGTCGGGGATCTCCGGCGAGCTCGTCCGGGGCCTGCTCGAGGCCGAGACCCCGCTCGCTGTGCAGCTCGTGCGCGGGCCGGATCTGCCCCGACGCGTGGGCCGCGACTCCATCGTCGTCGTGGTGAGCTACTCCGGCACGACGTGGGAGGCGCTCCGCGCCTACGACGCCGCCGGTCGGGCCCGCGCCCGACGGGTCGCCGTCACCAGCGGAGGCACCCTCGCCGAGCGAGCCGAGCGGGACCGCGTTCCGGTGCTGCCGCTCCCGCCCGGACTGCCGCCCCGCTCCGCCGTGGGGACGATCCTGGGGGGCCTGCTCGGCCTGCTCGATCCCTGGTTTCCGGAGTCCAACGAGGATCGGTTCGAGCGCGCGACCGAGCGCCTGGCCGCCCAGATCCCGTCGCTGGCGCGCGCCTCGGGCCCCGCCGCGCGGATCGCGCGCCGGATCGGTCGCCGGGCGCCGGTGGTCTACGCCGAGCAGTCGTTCGTCGGGCTCGCGAGGCGCTGGAAGACGCAGGTCGAGGAGAACGCCAAGCGCCTCGCCTTCTTCGACGAGGTCCCCGAGGTGTTCCACAACGCGATCGTCGGCTGGGACGCGACCCCCCGGACCGAGGGCGCCCGGTTCGCCCCGGTCTTCCTCGAGTGGTCCGAGGAGTCGGCGCTGACGCGACGGAGCTTCTCGTACCTCGAGCGCCTGCTACGCCCCCGGGGCGCCGCGCCGGTACGGGTCCGGCTCGCCCCCGAGGACCGGCTGGAGGCGCTCCTCGCGGGGCTCGCTCTCGGCGACCACGTGAGCCTGTTCCTCGCGGACCTCCGCGGGGTGGACCCGTATCCGGTGGAAGCGATCGCGCGATTGAAGCGGGCCCTCGCCGTCCCCGAGCCCGCGGCCTGAGCGCGGTGCTCCCCCGGCCGCGGACCGCCTCCCGGACAACGACCAAATAGGAGCGGCGCTCCGCTCTGGTCGGGGAAGCTGAGGTAGCCTAGCTCGGCCAAGGCGCCAGATTCGAGATCTGGTGATGCGTATGCATCGCGGGAGTTCAAAGGAGGTCCGGGACGGGCCCCGGGCGTCGGAGAGTCTCCCCCTCAGCGCTCCCCCCGCGACCGTCGTGGTCGATCTCGAGATCACCCGGGGGCGCGGAATCGAGCACCGGCAGCTCCGCGTCCCCCCCGGCACGCTCGTCCGGGTCGTCCTGCGGGAGAGCGGATGCGCGCCCGAAGGGAGCGCCGTGCTGCACGGCGAGGTCCCGGTCCCGCTCGACCTGCCGATCGATCGCCCGATGCGGCTGACCGTCGTGCCGACGTTCTCGGGCGGCTGACGCCGCCGGCCGTGCGGCCCGAAGAACTTTAGGTCGGAGGCTTCGTCTGTAGTACCGAGCCGGCTCGAGGGGCCCCGTGACATCGAACTGTCCCATCTGCGACCAGCCTATTCCGGCGACGGTCGCCCACTGTTCGGTCTGCGGATTCCCCACCTCGCTGGCGATCGAGGCGTTGCGCGCGCTCGGGCCCAACGGCGCGACGGCGTCCGAGATGGAGACCGCGGCCCAGCCGGCGCCGGCCCCGGTGATCGCGCCGCCGCCCACGCCCCCGTCGCCCGAGGCGGAACTGTGCGCGGCGATCAGCCGGGACCTGCAGGAGAAGCTCGACTACGTCCGTCAGCTCGGTCGCGGGTCGCCGGACGTGACCAGCGAGATGTGCCAGGCCGCGATGAGCGAGGCCGAGGGCCGGGTCAGCGAAGCGCTCGACGTGCTCCGCCGCGCCCAGCGGAGCCTGCAGCGCCAGACCGAGGAGTTCCTCGCCCGCCGCGTGAAGTCGCTCGAAGCGCGCGACGAGGCGCTGCGCGCGAGCGGCGTCACGTTCGAGCTGGGCGCGGACCTCGCGCGCCTCCGCGACGCGCTGCACAACGGCGGGACGACGAACACCGGCCAGCTGCTCGCCGAGACCGAGGCGCGCATCGCCCAGTTCGAGTCCGACTGGCGCGGCCTCCAGGGGCTGCTCCGCCAGATCGACACCCTCCGCAACGAGGCGAGCGAGCTCGGGCTGCCGCTCGGCGAGATCGCGGGGGAGATCTCCGACATCCGCTCCCGGTTGCAGGAACCGAACCTCACGGAGGACGCGCTCGACGGGATCGCGCAGTCCGCCGCGCAGACGCTGATGCTGCTCCACGAGGCGATCCCGAACTCGCTCGAGGAGGAGCTGAAGCGCCACGAGAGCGCGATCGACCGCTACCCCGAGGACCACCCCGCCAGCGCGACCGCGCGCCGGCTGCACGCGGAGGCCGCGCGGCACCTGAAGCGGGGGCGGCTCACCGATGCCACCCACTCGGTCCGCGAACTGCGCATCGAGATCGAGAAGCTCGACCAGTCGCGCGAGGCGCAGGAGATCGCGGTCGGCGAGGGTGGCGCGGCGGCCCCCGCGCCGGTCCCCGAAGAGTCCGAGGCCGAGGCGTTGCAGCGACTCCTGCAGAAGGCGCGCATGCTCGCCGGCCGGGTCCGGACGCTCCCGCCCGACAGCGAGCTCGCCCGCGACGCCGCCGTCCAGATCCGCGAGGTCACCGACCTGCTCCGCCGCCGCGAGGTGCACCAGGCGGACGATACCCTCTCGCGCCTGATGCGCATGCTCGCCGCCGCGCCGGAGGGCTAGGCGGTGGCGAAGAGCGACGCCCCCACGGTCGCCGCGCTCCGGGCCCGGCTCGACCACATGTCGGCCCAGGGGCACGCTCTGGAGCTCGAGGGCCTGCCGTTCCCGACCGTCGCGATCCGCGAGTCGTTCGAGCAGGCCGTCCAGAACGGGCAGATCGAGCAGGCGGGCCGGGTCCTGAAGGGCGGCGAGAGCCTGCTCCTCAAGGTCTCCCAGGACTGGACCTGGGTCCGCGAGCTCCTGCGCCGGGCGGATGAGCTCCGCTCGATCGCCGCGACGCTCGGCGTCGATCTGCAGCATCTCGATACGCGCGTCGGCAACCCGAGGACGCGGCTCCAGGCCGAGCCGCTCAGCTCGGGATCGATGGAGAAGGCGGCCGCGAGCGCCTCGCTCGCGCTCGCGGTGCTGAACGACGCGATCCCGAAGTTCTGCGTGCAGGAGGCCCAGAACCTGGGCGAGTCGATCCGGCGTGCGAAGAACCGCGGCGAGGACGTCGGGGAGGCGTCCCGCTCGTTCTCGCGGCTGCTCCAGGCGATCCAGGACCAGAACCTCGCGATCTCGGCCCAGCGGCTCGTGGAGACGCGCCGGGTCGTGAGCCGCATCCCGCGGGCGCCCGCGATGCCGGCGGTGAGCCCCCAGGAGGAGGAGGAGATCCTCCGCGAGGCCCGCAACCTCGCCCGCCGCCTGCAGCGGATCAAGGGGAAGGCGCGGGACGCCCAGAGCGCCGCGCGGCTCATGAGCCAGGTCCGCGCCGCCCTGAGCGAGGACCGCCGCTACGGGACCCCCGAGGAGGAGATCGAGGCGCTCTGGCTCGAGGTCGACCGCATGACGCGCGAGCGGAAGCTCGCGTCCGAGGCCTCCGCCCCGGGCCCCGCGGCGCCGGCCGCCCCGACTCCCGGCGGCGACGGTGGCGGGACGCCGGCGGTGCCGCCGGCGGCGCCGGTGACCCCGGGCGACGGCCAGGCGGAGACGGCCCCGGAGGGTTCCGAGCCGACGCCCCCGGGGGCGGAGGGGGACGACGAAGAGGGCGACGAAGAGGAGGGAGAGGACGACCGGCCGCCCGTGGCGTTCCTTCCCTACAACCCGTACGTTCCGCCCGAGATCCCGGCGCCGACCGACCCCGCGCAGGACCCCGAGACCACGGCGGCGCGCGCCCGAGGCCGGGCCGCGCGACCTCGACCGTAACGCTTTAATACATATCGCAAGTCGTTTATACCACTTGCCGCGAGCTCCCCTCCGACCGGTGGCGCGCGAGATCGGGACTGTCCGGGCTGTGACCCCGGCGGGCCGGCTGACGGTTCGTTGCGAAGGGAGCGAGTTCGCTCCTGAGGGGACCCGGGTGACCGACCGGCGGCGCGTGGTGCGCGGCACCGTCGCGCGCGTCTTCGGACCGGTCGCGCGTCCCTACCTCTCCGTCCGCCTCGCCCGGCCCCCGACGCCGGCCGAGGGGATCGCGCTCCTGGGGACCCCGCTCATCCGAGAGTAGGAGGCGCAACTCGTGGCCGACGACGACGGGGCGGGGGCGGGAGACAAGCCTCAACCTCGCGCCGAGGACCTGGCCGTCGCCACGCGCTGCACCAGCTGCGGTTCCACCCATCTCACCCGCGACTACGAGCGCGGCGAGCTCGTCTGCGACGAGTGCGGCCTGGTCCTCGAGGAGTCGATGATCGACCAGGGGCCCGACTGGCGCGCGTTCGACGCCGAGCAGGGGGAGAAGCGGGCGCGCACGGGCGCGCCGACGACCCTCACCATCCACGACAAGGGGCTCTCCACCGAGATCGGGTGGAAGAACCGCGACCCGTACGGGAAGTCGATCCCGACGCGCAACCGCGCCCAGCTCTACCGGCTCCGCAAGTGGCAGCGCCGCATCCGGGTGTCGAACGCCACCGAGCGCAACCTCGCCTTCGCGCTCGCCGAGCTGGACCGCATCGCCTCCGGGATGGCGCTCCCGCGCAACGTCCGCGAGACCGCGGCGATGATCTACCGCAAGGCCGTCAACCGCAACCTCATCCGGGGCCGCTCGATCGAGGGCGTCGTGGCCGCGTCGCTCTACGGGAGCTGCCGCCAGTGCAATGTGCCCCGGACGCTCGACGAGATCGCCTCGAAGTCCCGCATCGGGCGGAAGGAGATCGGCCGGACGTACCGGTTCATGACGCGGGAGCTCCACCTGAAGCTCATGCCGACCCGCCCGCAGGACTACATCCAGCGGTTCTGCTCGGAGCTCAAGCTCAAGGGCGAGATCCAGACCCGCGCGAACGAGATCCTGAAGGAGGCGACGGAGCGCGAGCTCACGAGCGGCCGCGGTCCCACGGGGGTGGCCGCCGCCGCGATCTACATCGCCTCGGTCCAGTGCGGCGAGCGCCGCACGCAGCGCGAGGTCGCGGAGGTCGCGGGCGTCACCGAGGTGACGATCCGCAATCGGTACAAGGAGCTCACCGAGAAGCTCAACCTCCGCGTCATGCTCTGACCCGCGAGTCGGGTCTTATCTCCCGGCGTGCGCTCGGGGCGCCGCGGTCGTCTTGTCGGAGGAGCTGATCGAGCTCGCGCTCGGCGTCGCCGAGGCGCCGGGCATCGCGTACGCCGACGTGCGCCTCATCGCGCCGCAGCGCTACCTCAGCCTCGGGGTCCGGGACGGGACGGCGCGCGCCCTCACGGCGTCGCAATCCGCCGGCCTCGGCGTGCGCGTACGCACCGACCGCGCCTGGGGCTTTGCCGGCACCGGCGACCTCACGACGTCCGCGGTCCGCGAGGCGGCGCGGACGGCCGTGCGTCTCGCCCGGGCGGCGTCCCGCTCGGCGCCGGGGCCGCTCCGGATGACGGACGACCCCGGCCCGATCAACGGCCGGTACGAGACCCCGCTCCGGGAAGATCCGTTCGCGGTCCCGCAGGAGGAGATCCTGGCGCTGCTCGCGGAGGCCGAGCGGCGGCTGCACGTGCACCCTTCGGTGAAGAGCGGGGTCGCCTCCTTCGATGCCTGGGAGGAGGTCAAGTGGTTCCGCTCGACCGAGGGCGCCGCCTATCGCTCGCGGATCGTGCACCTGGGCGCCGGGGTCGCGGCGACGGCGATCCGCGGCACCGAGGTCCAGCGCCGGTCCTCCCCGACGTCGTTCGGAGGGGATGCCCGGCAGACCGGGTTCGAGTACGTGCGGGAGCTCGCGCTCCCCGAGCAGGCCGAGGCCGCGGGGCGGGAGGCCGTCGCGCTGCTGGACGCGCCCGCGTGCCCCACCGGACCGACCACGCTGGTCCTGGAGTCCTCGCAGCTCGCCCTGCAGGTCCACGAGAGCGTCGGGCACGCGGTCGAGCTCGACCGCATCCTGGGCACCGAGGCGGCGTTCGCCGGCACCAGCTGGGTCGCTCCCGAGAAGATCGGGACGCTCGCCTACGGCAGCGCGCTGATGAACGTCGTCGCCGACGCGACCGAGCCGAACGGGCTCGGCACCTTCGGGTGGGACGACGAGGGGGTCGCGGCGCAGTCGGTCCCGATCGTCGAGCGCGGCACGCTCGTCGGGGTCCTTTCGTCCCGCGAGACCGCGGCCCGGATCGGGCTCGCGCACTCGGGCGGGACGTCCCGGGCCGACGGGCCGCTCCGCGCGCCGCTGATCCGGATGACGAACGTCGACCTGCAGGAGGGCGACCGGTCGTTCGACGAGCTCCTCGCCGGGGTCGACGACGGCGTGTACCTGGCGACCAACCGTTCCTGGTCGATCGACGACAAGCGGCTCAACTTCCAGTTCGGCACGGAGGCCGGACGCCGCATCGTGAAGGGGGAGCTCGGCGGCCTCGTACGCAACCCGATCTACGCGGGCATGACCCCGCAGTTCTGGGGCGCGATGGATGCGGTCGGCGACCGCTCCACCTGGCATCTGTGGGGATTCCCGACCTGCGGCAAGGGTCAGCCGATCCAGGGCGGCCACGTGAGCCACGGGGCCCCGGCGGCGCGCTTCCGGAACGTGCAGGTGCGGAGCGGCGCCCGATGACCGAGCGGGACTCGATCGCGCGGCGCGTCGCGGCGGCGATCGCAGCGCTGCCGGAGGGCGTGACGGCCGACGCGCGCATCGAGAGCGAGACCTGGACCACGATCCGCTTCGCGAACGGCCGGATCACGCAGCCGCACCACGACCGGGCGACGCGCCTGTCCTTCCGCGTGGCCGACGAGCGCCGTCTGGGGACGGCGACGACCGGGGACCTCTCTCCCGCGGGGATCGCGGCGGTCGTCCGGACCGCGCGCTCGCTCGCCCGCGTCGCGCCGGCCGAGTCGAAGTTCCCCGGGTTCCCCCGGGACCGTCCGCCGCGCCCGGCCGCGACCGCGTACTCCGCCGCGACGGCCCGTCTCTCGCCCGAAGGGGCGACCCGGCTCGCCGAGGAGGCCCTCGCGGGAGCGGGCGGGGTCGCCCCGGGCGGACGCATCGCCGGGGTCGTGAACGTCGGAGGCTGGGAGCGCCGGGTGCTCAACTCGACCGGACTCGACCGACGCATGGCCTCCTCCGCGGCCCAGGCGAGCGTGCTCGTCGACCGACCGGATCGGGACCCGCCCGTGTCGGGCTGGTCGGAGGGCGCGCACTGGGACGCCCGCCGGCTCGATCCGGACCTCCTGGGTCGCGAAGCCGGCGAGCGGGTCCCGGCCGGGGCGCCGGCACCGGTCGCGCCGGGAGCGTACCGCGTCGTGCTCCGGGGACCCGCGGTGGCGGAGCTGCTGCAGTTCGTGGCGCATCTCGGTTTCGGAGGATTGGCCGAGGAGCGCGGATGGAGCTGTCTCAAGCGCTGGCGGGGACGCCGGCTCGCATCCCCCGCGGTGCACCTCGTCGACGACGCGCGCTCGTCGGACTCGCTGCCGGAGGCGATCGACTCCGAGGGCGTGGCGGCCCGGCGCGTGCCCCTGATCGATCACGGCGTCGTCCGAGCGGCCGTGACCGACACCGTTCTCGCCGGCCGCCTCGGGCGGCCCCTCACGGGGCATGCGCTCCCGCCGGAGGCGCCGTGGGGCGACACGGGACCGGTGCCGATGCACCTCCTGCTCGCGCCGGGCGATGCCAGCGAGGAGGAGCTCGTGCGGGCGACTCGGCGCGGCCTCCTCGTGACCCGGTTCCACTACGTGCGTACCGTCGATCCGGGCCGGGGGATCATCACGGGCATGACCCGCGACGGGACCTACCGCATCGAGCGGGGCGAGATCGCGGGGCCGGCCCGGAACCTCCGCTTCACCGACAGCGTCGTCGCGGCGCTCCGGGGGGTCGAGCTCGTCGGCCGGGCGCGCCGCATCTACGGCTCGGAGCGCGGCGGCTCGGCCGTGACCTGTCCCGCGCTCGCCACGCGATCGTTCCGATTCACGTCCGCCACGCTATTCTAGGGCGGCCCCTCCGGTCCCGGCGATGGGGTCCCCGCTCCCGATCGCCGTCTTCGCCTCGGGGGAAGGGACCACGCTCGACGCGATCGCGCGCGCCGCGGGCGACTACCGGATCGTCCTGGTCGTCGTGGATCGGCCGGGCATCGGCGCCCTCGAGGTCGCGCGCCGGCACGGACTTCCCGCGATCGAGGTCGGCCGGCCCGGGACCGAGCGGGACGCGTGGGCCGCCCGGATCACGCGCGCGCTCGAGAGCCACGGAGTGGAGCTGGTCGTCCTCGCGGGATTCCTGTCCATCCTTCCGCCGTCGTGGGCCGAACGGTGGGCCGGCCGGGCGATCAACACCCACCCCTCGCTCCTGCCCCGGTTCGGGGGACGCGGGATGTACGGGCTCAAGGTCCACGCGGCCGTGATCGCCTCGGGCGCGACCGAGAGCGGGGCGACGGTCCATCTCGTGACCGAGGCGACCGACGCCGGCCCTCCGATCGCGCAGGCGCGCGTGCCGGTGCGTCCGGGGGACTCGCCCGAGACCCTGCGGGCGCGGATCCATCCGGCCGAGATCGAGCTCCTGATCGGCACCATCCGGGACTTCGCGACCGGTGCGCGGCCGCTCCCCTACTCGGGGGCCCGCGCGCCGGACCGCCGGCCCTGAGGGGCGTTCGCGGGCCGGACCCCGAGCTCGGCGAGCGGCGTGGGCCGTCGCTCGGGCGCGACCTTCCAGGTGTGCCGGGTCGTCCGCGGGGGGAAGAGATCCCCCGTGCCGGCGCGGCGCACGACCTCCGCCTTGGTGATCGGCGGTCCGGGGGTCCAGCGGTCCAGCCCCACCGTGGGCCCGTCGTAATCGACGACCCACGCCGGGACCCGCTCCGCGCCGAGCGCCCGGAGCGCCGCGACGCGATGGTGGCCGTTCAGGATCACGTACGATCCCCGGGCCACCCAGATCGGCTCGTCGAATACCCCGGAGGCGAGCAGCTCGGCCGCCAGCTTTCGGACCTTAGCCGGGTCGACCTCCTCGTGGGAGCGCAGACGCGCGATCGGGACGAGCTCGAACTCGAGTTCGCCGCTCACGAAACCTCTCCCACCCGGGCCTCGGCGATCGCCCGGCGGACGTAGACCGGGATCATCCGCCGCCGGTAGTCCGGCAGGAGGAACGTGTTGTGGACCGGGCGGAGGCGGCGGCCGACCTCCTCGGCGAGGGACTCGACGGCCGCGGGGTCGAGCGGCCCGCCGGCGAGCGGATCCGTGAGCTCGTCGAACCGGCGCGGGTACGGCTCGACGCCCCCCACGGCGACGCGCAAGCGCTCGGTACCCCGTTCGTCCCAGCGGCCGGCGACCGCGACCCCCAGCTCGGGGAAGTCGAACGACGGGCGCACGCGGAGCTTCTTGTACCGCCCGCGGCCGCCGGCGGACGCGGGCGGCAGGTGGACCGCCACCAGGAGCTCCCCGGGGTGCAGGGTCGTCCGGCGGATGCCGTCGCCGCCGGCGTCGTAGAGGTCCGCGA
>JASIBA010000115.1 GCA_030041735.1 Thermoplasmata archaeon
GCGCGCGCGCGGTGGGGCGGCGCCGGTGTCGCGGTGGCGCGCTGCGCGGCGCTCGACCGGTCGGCGGCCTTCTTCAGGGCGTGGGCGCGGGTCCACTTGAAGCGGTGCCCGACGCGCCCGAGGTGGAGCTGCTGCTTGCGGCACGACCCCGAGCAGAAGTGGAAGACGCTGCCGTCGCGCTTGACGAACATCGAGCCCGTGCCGGGCTCGATCTCCTGGGCGCAGAACGAGCACTGGCGCTTGACGACCATCGGCCCGACCTCCCCGTCAGCGCACCGAGAGCTTCCGCGCCTCGCGCGCGGTCTCGCGCAGGATCAGGACGTCCCCGAGCCGGATCGGCCCGGCGACGTTCCGCGTGATGATCTTGCCGCGGTCGCGGCCCGCGAGCACGCGGACCTTGACCTGCGTCGCCTCGCCGGCCATGCCGGTCCGGCCGACCAGCTCGACGACCTCCGCGGGCGACCCCTTCTCGTCGGGCATGGCCACGCTCCCCCGGACCGGACCCCTACTTCTTCAGGGTCGGGAAGGTGCCCTGGAGCTCCTCGAGGAGCCCCTTCGCCTCGCCCGGCTCGACGATCGCGACGGACGCGGCGGACTTCTGCAGGCCCGCGGACTGGCCGAGCCGCTGCTTCTTGGGTACGTACAGGTACGGGATCCGCTTCTCCTCGCACAGCATCGGCACGTGGACCAGAATCTCGACCGGGTCGACGTCCTCCGCCATCACCACGAGCTTCGCCTCGGCCCGCTCGCTGGACTTCGTGACCTCGTTGGTCCCGACGCGGACCTTCCCGGTCTCGCTCGCGATCTGCACGAGCTGCAGCGCCTTGTCGGCGACCTCGTTCGGCGTCTCGAAGCGCACGTAGATGGGTCGAGCCATCGTTCCTCCCTCACCGGGCCCCCGTACGGGAGCCCTCGTTCATGGGTGGGGCCCTCCTACGGACCTCGCTATTTAACGGTGCCCGCCGCGGGGCGGGCGACCTGCTCGGCGAGGAAGGAGAGCGTCCGGCCCCAGGCGGCCGCGGCCGTTGCGGCGTGGTGGCCCTCCCAGCCGGGGCGGTGGAAGGCGTGCTTCACGCCGGGGTACAGCTCGACCGAGAACCGCTTCTTCGCGATCCGCGCGGCGGGCAGGAGCTCCTGGAAGGCCCACGGGGTGATCCGCTCGTCCTCGGACGCGAGCAGCAGGAGGACCGGGCCCTCGAGGCCCGCGACGTCCTCGGCCCGGTCGATCCGGCCGTAGTAGTCGACCGCGAACGCGAACCTACGGAGGCAGGCGGCGAGGAGCGCGTAGCCGCCGCCCATGCAGAACCCGAGCGTCCCGACGCCCGCGTGCGGCACCAGCTTGCGCTGGACGGCGTTCCGCGCGTCGTCCATCTTGGCGAGGACCGACTCCGGCGTGAGCGCCCCCCGCAGCGCGAACGCCTCCTCGAGGGTCTTCGCGTAGCGCCCGTCGTAGAGATCCACCGTGGCGGCCGGGTAGCCGGCGACCGCGAGGTCCCGCGCGACCGAGCTCACGTACGCGTCGCGCCCGAACACCTCGTGGACCACGACCACGCCGAGGCGGCCCTTCTCGCCGAACACCTCGGGCTCGCCGGCGGTCATCCTTCGCGCCTCCCCCGCGCGGGCGCGCCGAAGGGCCGCGCGCTCAAATGGTCGCGGGAGGGGCGCCGAAGCTCGCGGGACCGAGCTCGGGGTGCCGCGCGAAGAACTCCCGCGTGGGCGCGATGAGACGGTCCAGCACCTCGGCGACCGCGCGCTTCACGTCCTGCGGGTGCAGGTGCCCCGCGCGCCAGGCCTCCTCGAACCCCTCCGCCCGGTCGAACGCCACCGGTCCTCCGTGCGCGCTCGACCGGTCGACCGCGAAGCGGCCCTCCCAGGGGAACGCGATCCAGCGGACGGCCTCGACGATCGGGTTGCCGTCGACCTCCTTCGCCGGGCAGAACGCGGCGGCGATCCTCCGGTCGATCTCCTCCCGCGTCGCGGGCAGGGGGATCGAGGTCGCCGGGTCGGACTTCGACATCTTGCGCTCGACGCTCCCCTCGGTCGGATCCATCCGGCCGCCCCCCTTGAGCGAGGAGAGCAGCGGTGTGTGGATCGCCGTCGGCACCGGCCAGCCGTAGTGGTGCGCGACCTCCCGCGCGAGCACGTGGGCCCGCCGCTGGTCCATGCCGCCGTAGGCGAGGTCGACGGGGAGCTCGAAGATGTCCGCGGCCTGCATCGCCGGGTAGAACAGCTTCGCGGCGTCCAGGTTCGACTCGTCCTCGTCGCGCCCCATGATCGACATCGCGCGCTTCGCGCGCGCGAGGCTCGTCGCCTTCGCGACGCGGACGACCCGCGCCCAGTACTCCGCCCGCCCCGTGAGCTCGTGGGCCCAGCGGAACGTCACGCGCGCGGGATCGACGCCGAGGGCGGTGAACCCACCCTCCATGTACCGCCCCGCCGCCTCGATGCGGGCGAGGTCGCCGCCGAGCTTGTCGTTGATCCACGCGTGCCAGTCCGCGAGGAACACCGTGACGTCGAGGCTGGCGTCGACGAGGTCTCGGATCTTGCGCGCGGTGATCAGGTGCGCGACGGTGAGCCGGCCCGACGGCTCGAACCCGATGTAGGCCCGGGGCCGCTCGGACCGCGCGAAGAGGCCCCGGACCTCCTCGGGGGTGAGGACCTCGACGGTGTTCCGGGTGACGAGACCGACCCGCGCCTCCGCGTCCACGGGCGGGGGGAACCGCCCCCGTATTTATGCCGTGGTCGGAGGGTCTCCCCGGCCCCCCGAGCGGTCGGCCGCCGGTCCGTCCGATTTATGAGCCCCATGCGCGCTAGTACGTTTCCCAGCTCCTCATGAACGACGGCGCGACGGAGGGCGTGGCGGTGCCGAACGCCCCGCCGCGGTCCGGTGAGACGGCGGCGCTCGCGAAGGCGCTCGGCGTCGGCACCGACACCGCGGAGACCCTGGTGCAGGCCGGCTACGCCTCCCCCGAGGCCGTGCGCGGCCTCAGCGAGACGACGCTCGATCAGCTCGGGCTCGCGACGGCGGACGTCGAGCGGATCCGCCATCCGCCCGGTGCGGCCGGCGCGGCCGATCCCGACCGGGTCGCCGAGCAGGACCGCATCGTCGAGCGGTGGGCCGGGACCGTCCGCAAGGCGGACCGCCCGCGCAAGCGCCGGGTCGCGATCCCGTCGAAGGACTCGACCGATACGCTGCGCAAGTGGGTCGACGGCGACGACGCGGCCCTGGAGGAGTGGATCGCGACCAGCGAGCCCGCGCGGCCCGTGCCCTCGCCCGCCCCCCCGAGCGCGGTCGCCCCGCCCGAGGAGTCCGCGCGCGGGCGCGCCCCGGAGAGCGTGCCCGCCCCGGTCCTCGAGCGCGAGGAGACGGTCGTGCGCTGGCTCACCGGGCTCCTCGACCGCGTCAAGACCGACCAGTTCGACCCCACCTCCCTCATCACGGAGGCGCAGGACCTCCACCGGCAGCTGTTCGACGAGCGCACGAAGCGAAAGCAGCTCGAGGAGGAGGTCGAGCACGTCAAGCGCGGCTCGATCGCCGTGATCAAGTACGTCCGCTCCCACGAGGCGAAGGAGCGCGAGCTCGCGATCAAGAGCAAGGACGACGAGATCGCGGAGTTCAAGCTCCGGCTCCTCGCCCTCGAGGGCGCGGGCGGGACCCCGCCCGACGCCGCGCCCCCCGTGGCGCCCGGGGCCGCCCCGCCGCGGGCGACCGCCGACGCGGTCGAGAAGTCGACGCGCGAGCTCGAGGGCCGCCTCCGGGAGGAGTTCTCGGAGCGCGAGCACGCCTACATCGAACGGGAGACGGAGCTCCGCCGCCGCACCGTCCAGCTCGAGAGCGAGGCCCGGAATGCCCGGGCCGAGCTCGAGCGGACGCAGGCGCGCGGCGAGATCCTGAGCGCGGGCGCCGGCGCGTCGGCCGAGGTCGAGCGGCGCCTGAAGGAGGCGGACCAGCGCGAGCGCGACCTGCTCTCCCGGGAGAACGAGCTCAGGACGCGATTCGAGGAGATCCGCATCAAGACCGAGGAGCTGGAGCGGCGCGGCCAGGCGGTCGACGTTCGCGAGCACGAGATCACGAGCGTCGACCAGCAGCTCGGCGTCCGCCGCCAGGCGCTCGACTCGGAGGCCCGGCGGCTCGAGGAGCTGCGGGGCACGACCGCCGCGAACGCGGCCGCCAGCGGCGCCGACGAGGCGCGCGCCGCGGCGCTGTTCGTGGAGCTCAAGGCGAAGGAGGAGGAGCTCCGCGTGCGGGAGATGACGCTCAAGAGCCGGCTGGCCGAGGTGGAGCGGATGGCCGCCCACGCCGCGACGGCCGAGCCCGAGGCCGCCGCGGCCGCGCCGCAAGGCCCGGCGGAGACGCGGGTCAAGAGCGGCATCCGACGGCTGGACGACCTGCTCTACGGCGGGTTCCCCCTCGGGGCCCAGGTCCTCGTCAACGGCCCGGCCCACACGGGCAAGGACATCCTGGCCCGGTTCTTCTCGGTCGAGGGCCTGAAGGCCGAGATCCCGTCGATCTGGGTCGTCACCGACTCCACCTGGAACCAGGTGCGCGACGACCTCGCCGGCCTCTACCCCCGCTACGGAGAGGCGGAGAAGGCCGGGATGATCCGGTTCGTCGACCTGTACACCCGCAACGTCGTCGGCTCCCCGACGAGCGTCGCGGGCGTCCGCATGCTCTCGTCCACCGACAAGGGCGTGCTCGACCAGCTGACGCAGAGCGTCAACGCGATCAGCGAGGAGCTCGTGGAGAAGTGGTCGACGTACCGCCTCGTCTTCGAGTCGGTCTCGACGCTCACCGCCTACCTCGACACCTCCGCGACGTTCCGGTTCCTGCAGCCGTTCATCGGCCGCCGCAAGATCGACCGGGCCGTCGCGTACTACGAGCTCGACCGCGGCATGCACTCCGACTCCGATCTCGAGACGCTGGAGCACATGGTCGATGGGTCGATCAACACGAAGATCGAGCAGCTGAAGACGTTCCTCTCGGTGAAGGGCGTCACCGAGACCCAGTCGCGCGCCTGGATCGGCTACACGTTCACGAAGCGGAACCTGAGCCTGGGCTCGTTCAGCCTCGACCACATCCGCTGAGCGCGGCGCCGTCCCGCGGAAGTACGAGCCGAGGGGCCTTCAACCCCCGCGGTCTCGATCGCGCGACCGTGCAGCTGTCCGACCTCCACGAGGAGCTCCTGTTCGTGCTCGCCGGCGCGGCGATGGTCGTCGCGGTCGTGCTGTTCGTGTTCTTCTCGGCCGCGCAGGTCTGACCTCCCGCACTCCCGCGCCCGCGACAAGCGTAACAAGGCGGCCCCGCTCCCGGGGCGCATGGCGCCCGAGCACCGGTACGTCACCACGGTCCTCTGGACCGGGAACGAGGGCGTGGGGACGAAGGACTACCACGCCTACCGCCGGGACCACGTCATCCGCGTGGAGGGCAAGCCCGACATCCTGGGCACCTCGGGCCTCGCGCCGGGGAGCGACCCGACCCACTACAACCCGGACGAGCTCCTCGTCGCCAGCCTGTCCTCCTGCCACATGCTCTGGTACCTCCACCTCGCGTCGGAGGCCGGCGTGGTCGTGGTCGCCTACGAGGACCGCGCCGAGGGCACGATGGTGATCGAGCGGAACGGCGGCGGCCGGTTCACCTCCGCGGTCCTCCACCCGCACGTCCGGATCGTGGCGGGGGAGGTGGAGCGGGCGCGGGCCCTGCACGAGGAGGCGCACCGGCGCTGCTTCGTCGCGAACTCGGTCAACTTCCCCGTCGAGGTCGCGCCCGTGATCGAGGCGACGGGGGAGGCGATGGCCCACGCGCTCGGGGGCGCGCTCGTCCGGGCCGGCGGGGGCGCCCCGGCCCCCCCAGCACCAAGCCATAAGTAGGCGGCCCTCGGTCGCTCTTCCGCTAGGCTGGACCGGGGGGTTGGGCGTCCCCTTACACACCGAAACCGTCCTTAGCGGGGGTGACAGGCAGGAGCGACGTTCGGGCGGGCATCGTGTCTCGCGTGGCTTCGTAGACGCTCTGTTCCGCTGGGCCGCGGGCATCGCGACGAGCGCTCGGAGGAGCGCCCTAGCGGTTATCCATCACGGGCACCGGGTTAGGTCCTGACGGGAGCAGCCTTACCGTGACCCGTCGACGCTGGCGGGGCGACGGGGCCGAGGAGTCCGCGGGGTCTCCACGGGGTCCATCCGAACGGCAATCCTGCCGGCCTAGCATCGGGGCGAGCGCGGCGGCCGCGGCGCTCGCCTTAAGTAATTCGCAATCGACATTTCCCCGAGAGTTCGTCCATGCACAGCTACGTCGATCTGTACTTCTCGGCCAACGGAGCGTCGCCGTTCGAGGTCTCCGACCGCCTGCGGGCGGCCGTGGGTGTCGAGTTCATCATCGGGCCCCACGACGTCGCCTTCGAGTGGCACACGGTCGAGGAGTTCCGGACGAAGCTCACGAAGATCCACCAGGCGCTCCACGGCACGGGGGTCACCTACCGCATCGAGACCGTCTCGGACGAGCCCGGGTTCGTCGAGCCGGTCGTGTGGCCGCCGCCCGCCCCGGGTCCGAACCCCACCCATCCCGGGTACTAGGCCGGGGGGGTCCCCCACCCCCCCATTTCCAGTGGAGCGGGCGCCCTACCAGCCCTCGCTCTGCGGGTCGACCGCGTCCCGCTCCATCACGACCCGGCGCTCCGCGGGGATCGGCTTCTTCCGGTTCGTAGCGTAGTCGTAGCAGACGACGACCGTGCGTCCGCGCGCCGCGACCGTGCTCGTGCCGGCGATCGTGAAGCGGTAGAGGAGCGTGAAGCTCGTCGTCCCGAGCGGCCGGGCGGGCGCGACCTCGCCGACGAGCTCGCTACCGTACCCGACGGGAGCGAGGTACCGGCAGTCGGCCTCGGCGATGATGATGTCGAGGCGGCTCGGATCGAGCGGACCGACGAGCGGGAGGTAGTAGTCGCAGCGCAGCGTCTCCATGTAGGGAAAGTAGGCGGCGTGGTTGAGGTGGTTCAGCACGTCGAGATCGTGGTACGGTACGTAGAA
>JASIBA010000116.1 GCA_030041735.1 Thermoplasmata archaeon
GTCGTGCTGATCGCCGAGCACGGGACGGTCGCGTTCAACGTCTGGGTCGAGACGGTCTGGATCCTGATCGGGATCTACGGAGGCTACCTCGTGCTGCGCGGGGCCGCGCGCTGGCGCGCCGGCGTCGTGCGGCGGCACGAGGGCTTCGGGGCCGTGATGCCCAGCGCGACCCCGTGGCACTGGCTCCTGGTCGACGAGCAGGACACGCCCGACCGCTACCGGATCCGGTTCCGCGAGCTCGAGCTGGGCCGGGGTCCCTCGGGCCCGGAGCACCGGCTCGAGGTCCGGAAGCTCCCACCCTCGCCGGGCCCGGTCGGCTCGCCGCAGGACGCCCTCGACCGGACGTACCTCGCGGCGATGGCCAAGAACGAGTGGGTCGCCGAGAACTACCACGCCGGCGCCGCCCTCGAGCGCGGCGGGGTCTACGAGGTCTACTGGTTCATGGTCGGCGTCGGAGGGCTCCGCCGGGCGTTCGGCGTGCGCGGCGAGATCGACCGGACGACCGGCGCGATCACGCTCCGCACCGGCTTCCTCCGTCTCCCGGCCGAGGTGCGGGCGGCGATCTAGCCCCCGGTCCCCCCCGTGCGGCGCGCCCATCCTTAAATACGGACCTCCCGGTGTTTGGTCCTCCCCATGTTCTGTCCGAACTGCAAGCGTCTCATGCGCCCCGACCGCGCCGCCGGGGTCTGGAAGTGCTCCGCCTGCGCCACCGAGGTGCCGCTCGGCCGGGGCGTCGAGGTCGGCCGCTCGACCCCGCGCGGCCGCGAGGTCGCGGTGGTCGACGACGTCCGGGCCGCGACGCTGCCCACGGCCGAGGAGCTGTGCCCCAAGTGCGGGAACACGAAGGCCTACTGGGTGCTCCGCCAGACCCGCGGCTCGGACGAGCCCGAGACGCGGATCTTCGAGTGCACCAAGTGCGGGCACAAGTGGCGGGAATATCAGTGAGCGACGCGCGGTTCGAGCCGGTCGCCGCCGCCTTCCGGCCCGACGCGACCGGGCGCACGGTCCGCGTGCGGGGGTGGGTGCAGAAGGTGCGTTCCTCCGGGGGGATCCTGTTCCTCCTCGTGCGCGATCGGTCCGGCACGGTCCAGATCACCGGCCGCCGGGATCGGCTCGGCGACGCCGGGTTCGACGCGGCCGAGCATGTCCAGGTCGAGGGCGTGGTCGACGCCGAGGGCACGGTCGTGGACGACCCTCGGTCCCCCGGGGGCCGGGAGCTGCGCGCGACCGCCCTCCGCGTCGTCGATGCGGGCGCCCCCTTCCCGATCTTTCAGGAGCAGACGGAGGAGTTCCGGCTCGACAAGCGCCACCTGGTCATCCGCTCCCCGGAGCACGTCGCGACGTTCCGGGTGAAAGCGGAGCTCCTGCGCGCGCTGCGCGAGTTCCTCGCGCAAGAGGAGGTGCTGGAGATGACGCCGCCGATCCTGACGGGGAACCCCGCGGAGGGCGGGGCCGAGGCGTTCTCGATCGACTACTTCGGCCGTCCCGGCTACCTCTCGCAGACGGCCCAGCTCTACCTCGAGGCCCTCCTGGCGCCCCACGAGCGTGTGTACGCCCTCACACCCTCGTTCCGGGCCGAGAAGTCGCGCACTCCGCGCCACCTCACGGAGTACCAGCACCTCGAGGTCGAGCTCGCGTGGTACGACCTCGAGGGGCTGGTCGACTTCGTCGAGCGGATGGTCGCGCACGCGTGCCGCACGCTCGCCGAGCGCAGCGCCGCCGAGCTCACGCTGCTCGGACGGCCGCCGGCGGAGCTCGCGGCGATCCGGCCGCCGTTCCCGCGGCTCTCGTACGCGGAGGCGATCGACCGGCTGCGCGCGAAGGGCCTCTCCGTGAGCTGGGGGACCGACCTCGCCACGGCCGAGGAGCGGGCGCTCACCCTCGAGGAGCGGCTCCCGCTCTTCGTCACGCGCTTCCCCCGCGAGCTCAAGGCGTTCTACATGCGGCGGACGCCGGACGACCCGCGGACCGTCGAGGCCGCGGACCTGCTCGCGCCCGAAGGCTACGGCGAGATGGTCGGGGCCTCGTGCCGCGAGACCGACCTGGACGCGCTGGTCGCGCGCCTCCGGGAGATCGGCGCGCAGGTCGAAGACTACGACTGGTACCTCGACCTCCGCCGCTACGGCAACGTCCCGCACGCCGGATTCGGGCTCGGGATCGAGCGCCTGCTCCGCTGGATGCTGAGGCGCGAGCACATCCGGGAGACGACGCCGTTCCCCCGGACCCCCTCGCGCCACACCCCGTAGGCGGGGCGCGAACCTCTAAGGCCGGGGCGGCTGGGCGTCCGCGTGCGGTTCCCCCAGCATCCCGGCAAGCACGCGCGGCCGGCGCTGTTCACGCCGTAGCACTTCTTCGACTACCTCGAGCGGACCGGCGCGCGTCGCCCGGTCGCTCCCCCGCAGGTGCTGCTCGTCTACATGGGCCGACTCGTGACGCGCGCGGCCGCGCGGTGGGGCGCCCGGACCCCCGCGCGGCCCCCGGTCGGCGTGCGCGAGTTCGCCGTGGTGGGCCGCGGCGCGCGGGCGGTCGGGCTGGCCGAGGTCCGGGGAGTGGGCGGTCCGGCCCTCTCGGTGACCGTGGAGGAGCTCGCCGCGGCCGGCACGCGACGGTTCGTCTCCGTCGGCTATGCGGGCTCGCTCGACCCCGCCCTCCGGGCCGGAGCGGCGGTGCTCTGCACCGCGGCGATCCGCGACGAGGGAACGTCCTACCACTACGTCCGGCCCGCGCGCTGGGCGTACCCGACGCGCGCGCTGGATCGGGAGCTCTTCCCGCGCCTCAGCCGGGCCGGGATCCCCGTGGTGCGCCGCCGCTCGTGGACGATCGACGCGCCGTACCGCGAGACCGTCGGGGAGCTGAGGAGCGTGCGGCGCCTCGGGGCCGCGACCGTGGAGATGGAGGCGAGCGCCCTGTTCGCGATGGCGCGCGCGCTCGGCGTGGAGGCGGCCGCGCTGTTCACCGTGAGCGATCTGCTCGACGAGCGCGGCTGGCGGCCCCGCTTCGACGATGCGTTCGGCCCGCTCGAGACCCTGCTCGATGGCGCGCGCGACGCGCTGCGCGCGCTCCCGGCGCCCGGACCTCGCGCGCGACGCGCCCGGACGCGTCGTCGGACCCGCGCCGGGGGCAAGGTTCAATAGCGTCGCTGCGCGTGGCGACGCATCGCTCCCCCGCCGGAGTACGAAGCAGCGTGGCGCAGCACGGGTCGGGCCGGGATGGGGTGCGGGCGTCCCCGCCCGAGGCCAAGCCGTCGGTCACGGTCGAGCGGATCACGCACCAGGACGTGCCCGAGATCTGCGCGCTCTACAAGCGGGTCTGGGACGCCCCGCCCGTGGCGGGGCTCCGTCCCGAGCTGCTCAAGTCGTGGCAGCCCACGCCACTCGAGTTCACGAGCTGGATGGAGGGCGTCACGTACTTCGCGGCCCGGCGCGACGGCCGGCTCGTCGGCGTCATCGGGTGCGAGATCGCGCAGGGGAACTGCCGGCTCGTTAACCTCGCGGTGGACCCCGAGGCGCGCCGCGGCGGCGTGGGCGCCGCGCTCGTGGGCGCGGCGATCGAGTGGGGCCGGCATGCGAACGCGACCGAGATCTGGGCGAACGCGCTCGCCCGATTCACGGCGGTCGCCGCCCTGTTCAAGCACCTGGAGTTCGCGGAGTGCGGGCTCCTGCATCGGCACGAGTGGGGCGAGGACGTGCGCCTCTTCGAGCGGGTGCTGTAGGGGCGGAACCCGCCCCGCGCGCTAGCGCCGGGGGTTCGAGGGGCGCGCCGAGCGGCCGGGCGGCGGACCGTGGGTCTGCTGCAGCGCGCGCAGCCGGCGGAGGCCCTCCTCGGGGTGCCCGCGGTAGAACTCGCGCGCGCCCCGCGCGAGCTCCGTCGCCTCGAGCTCGGTCGCGACCCCGTGGGTCCGCTCCTCGAGGAGGAAGTCCCCGTACTCCGCGATGTAGCGCGGGAGCCCGGCCTTGAGGCGATTCACCGCCTGGAGCCGGAGCGACCGGATCTGCTGCTTCAGCGGGGCGAGCTTGCCGGCGCGCAGCTCGCCCTCGAGCTCGTCCGCCGAGAACGCCGGGTCCTGCGGGGGCTCGACGCCGAGCGCCTGCATGTCGCGCAGCAGCGCGACCACGCGCTCGAGCTCGTCGCGCGCCTGGTCGAGATGGCGCTCCTTGAGCGTGACCACGCGGTCGACCTGCTGGAAGGTCGTGATCGCCTGCGCGATGTCCCCGGTCCGCGCGGCGTGCAGCGTGTCCTCGATCTGCTCGCGCTCGAGCCGCGTATCGACCGCGTAGGCCTCGAGCCGGGTCAGTCGCGCCTTGGTCCGCTTCTCCCAATCCTCGAACGCCTCGACGATCCGTCGCTGGGCGAGCCGCTCGATCCCCCGCACCGCCTCCGCCCACGGCTCCGGGTTCGGCGAGTTCCGCGCGGCCTCCTCCGCCCAGGCGGGGAGGCGCGGGATCTCGACGCCGAGCGGCCCGGCGCCCTCCGCCCACTGCGCGATGCGGCCCAAGCGGCGGTGGAGCTCCCCCGCGAACGGGTTGGCGGGGGCCGCGGGGGGCCGACGACCGGTCGCGCGCGCGGACCGACCCGGCGCCTCGCCCGCCGGCCTCGCGGGCGCGGACTCCGCCGGACGCGCGGGGTCCGCCTCGGGTCCGGCGATCGAAGCCGGGGCCGGCCCCGGCGGGGCCGCGTCCAGCGGGGAGTGGCACGTCGGGCAGATCAGGACGTCGGTCCCGATCGGAGCACCGCAGTGCGGGCAGGAGGTCGGCGGATCGGCCATGGTCCTTCGGATAGGTATGCAGGGGGTGAGATTTGAACTCACGAACTCCTACGAGACCAGGACCTCAACCTGGCGCCTTTGACCAAGCTGGGCCACCCCTGCACGACCCACGCGCCTACCGTGCGTCTCGAATAACGGTTGCGAGCGGCCCGCATTCCGAGAGGAAACGACGCGCGGGCGCGGGCAAAAAGCCTTGTACGGAGGCGCGGTGGGCGCCGTCCCATGCGCGCTGCGCGGGGTCCGGAGGCCGACCCGCCGGGGGCGACCGTGTTCATCGGCCTCAAGCCGACGATGACCTACGTGTTCCAGGTCGTCACGCAGCTCAACTCGGGCGCGGGCGAGGTCGTGGTCCGGGCGCGGGGGAACGCGATCGGGAAGGCGGTCGACGTGGTCGAGGTCGTGCGACGGCGCTTCCTCGAGGGCCAGGTCGCCCTCGGATCGATCGCGATCTCGACGGAGCGTCTCGTGAACAAGGACGGGCGCGAGGCGAACGTCTCGGCGATCGCGATCCCTATCCTGCGGGTGGGCCCGCCACCGGAGGCGTCGGGGCCGGCGGAGGCGCCGGCGCCGCCACCGCGCCCGGCGGCGGCGCCGGAGCGGCCGTCGCGGACCTGACCACCCAGGTGCCGGCGACGAGGTCGCCGAAGCGCTGGCGCTCGGGCGTGAGCGAGATCCCGAGGACCCCGATGAGCCCGAACAGGCCCACGACGCCGACGACCAGCCCGAACACGATCAGGAAGTCGAGGAGCCCGGCGGTCACCGGGATCCCGCCCGCGAACTCGAGCACGACCCCGCCGCCGGTCTTGACGAGCAGCAGGAGCGCGACCGCGAGCCCGATGCCGAGGACCGTGAGGCTGGGGAGCTTCGGCAGGTTGCGCACGAGGCCCGCCTCGAAGGTGGGTCGCGCGAGGTGGCGGTCCCGCACCGCGAGCCCCAGGAGCCACTTCCCGACGGTCGTGCCGGCCCACGTCTCCGCGAGCGCGAAGTAGAGGAACGCCAGCGCCGCGTAGCCGTACGCCGCGGCGTTGAACGGGATGTTCGCGGCGGCCTGGTC
>JASIBA010000117.1 GCA_030041735.1 Thermoplasmata archaeon
ACATCCACCACGGACTGCGAGCGGAACGGGATCAGCACCGATTGCGTGGCGCCGGAGGCCGTGAGATTCAGCTCGACCCACGTACCGGCGTAGGCCACGATCGCGTTGTCGTACGAGCCCGCGATCGCGCCGGACTCGGTCGCGCTCCAGTAGTACTGCTGGCCCTGCATCGTCACGTACTCCGCGATCGGCGGGTCGCCGCCGGATCCGTTGACGCCGTTCCCGACCGCGAGCGAGGCCGGGGTCATCGTCGCGAGCACCGCGGCGAGCAGCACGGTGACCGTGACGAGCCACGCGGCCTCGATGCGCTCCCGACGGGGGCGCGGGACCGACCGCGAGAACGGCGCGTCGGCGATCGGCACCCGACGACGTACGGTCGTGGTCGACTGCGCCGCGCTGCGGACCGCCTCGTCGAACGAGAGGCCGGCGGCACTGTAGAGCTCGCCGCGGAAGACGGTCAGCGCGCCGTTGGCCACGAAGAAGAGCTGGCCGGCGAGCACCACGATGATCCCGGCGAACAGGATCATCTGGTACAGCGTGATCTGGGGCAGGATCGGTACGATGTAGGCCCGGCGGAGCACGCCGAGGTTGCCGAGCTCGTCCATCGCGAGCACGAGCGTGACGCCGCCGACGACGGTGAACGCGAAGTGCGCGCGCGCGAGCCACGCCGAGAACCAGCGTCGGCCCGTGAGGATCGGGAAGATCGCGTAGAGCACCGCGAAGCCGCCCGCGGTGATCGCGAGGACGGTGATCGCGTGGAAGTGCGCGAGGACGAACAGGCTGTTGTGCACGTCGGCGTCGAACGGGATCGTCGCGAGCGCCGGCCCGGACAGCCCGCCGAAGATCGCGCCCCCGAAGGCGAGGACCGAGAACAGCGCGACGGCGTTCCACTCCCATCGGTCGGCGCGGACGCCCTTCACGGTCATCCAGATCGAGAAGAACGTGATCGCCGACGGCAGCACGATCGCGAACGAGAGGACCATGGTGAGCCACGTCGACCAGGCGGGGATCGGGGTCAGGTAGAGGTGGTGCAGCCCGAGCAGCGGCGTGAGGATCACGAAGAGGATCGCGGACGCGACCGCGAACCGGTAGCTGTAGATCGGCCGACGCGCGAGGATCGGGACCAGCAGGTAGAGCGCGATGATGGGGACCAGGAAGAGCACGTAGACGAGCGCGTGGCCGAACATCCAGAAGATCACCTGGTTGGCGATCGGGCTGATGGGCCATCCCGCGTACGCCGTGCCCATGTCCCAGACGGTGGAGACCACCAGCGGGACGTAGGTGATCGGCAGCAGGACGATCGTCCCCATCACGAACCAGAGGAAGACCGGGAACTGGCGGCCGAGGGCCAGGACGCGGTTCTTGCGGTACCAGTCCCGGAGGTGCACGACGATCCACCCGGTCCAGAGCAGGATCCCCGCGCAGAGCGCGAGCCAGCCGAAGAACCAGAGCGGGCTCACGACGTACGAGCTCTGGCCGAGCACGCCGAGCGGCGAGGTGAACGTCCATCCGACCGCCGGGAAGTAGTTGTCGTTGAACGGCAGCAGGTAGACGGGGCCCTGCAGGAGCAGCATCGAGCCGTTCAGCAGGACGACCGACAGGTACAGGCTCCACTTGTGCCGGGGCGTCAGCGCGAGCGCGTTGACCACGAGGAAGCCGATGGCGGCCAGCTCGAGCTGCTGGGCGAACCCGAACAGCTCGCGGATGCCGTGCAGGGTCACCGACGAGTAGATCTCGACGTTGGAGAGGTGCAGGGCCGAGCCGGTCGCGTACGCCACCACCTGGGTCTGGAACCCGAAGGCGTCGAACCCGCCGACCGCGCCCCAGAGCAGAGCGCAGATGATCGTCAGCATCGTGATGCGGGTCATCCAGTCGCGCTGCAGCAGGAAGATCCGGTCGAACAGGCGCAGCTTCGCGAGCCGCGAGCGGATCGCGTCCTCGGTCTGGTCCAGGAACTGGAACAGCGCCGGCGGTCGCTCGAAGACCGGGACGCTCGGGCCCTCGGCCCCCGCCAGCGAGGCACGCAGATCCGAGTCGGACATCTCCCCGGGGCTCGGTCCAGCGACCCCACGGGAGTCGCAACTTATCCGACCGAGGCACGAACCGTTCGGCGGCGGGCCGGCGGGCGGAGCGGGTGCCAGGGATAGATACTTCCCGCACCGCACCTCGTGGCCGGCGCCATGGTTCCGCGTCGAGGGGCCGAGGGGCCGAATCGGCCCGCGTCAGGGGAGCGATACCGGGCGGCGCGGGCCCTGGCCGAGTCCCTGAGCCGGCGGGAGATCGGCCGCGGCGCTGCGGCGGTCGTCCTGGCGGGCAGTTGGGCCCGCGGCGACGCCTACCACCATTCGGACCTCGACCTCTGGGTCGTCACCAATCGCCCCGGTCGGGAGCTCTTCGCCCGCGACTCCTTCCTCGTCAGCATCGCTCGGAAGAGCCCCGCGGGGCTCCGATCGGAGCTGCGGGCACCGTCCCAAGTGGGGCAAGTCGTTCCCGCGTGGCGGGAAGCGCACATCCTCGCGGATCCCCGCGGTGTCGCCGCGCGCGTTCGCCGTCAGGCGCTCCGTTTCCGCTGGGGCCCGCTCTCGCGAGCGTGCGATCGCTACGTGGTCCGGGCCATGCTCGAGTGGGGCGAGGAGGCGGTCAAACTGACGCGCCTTCTGGGGGAGGATCAGCTCGAGTCCGCGGCCGTGCAGCGAAATCTCCTCGTGGATGCGCTGGCCGGTATCGTGGCGGTCGACCGCCGGTTGTTCTACAACGAGAACGGGCTGTGGGAGGCCGTCGGCCGGGGTCGGGGCGCGCGGTGGCACCGGTTCCAACGGAGGGCCCTGGGCCTCGACGGCGCATCGCCCCGACGGTCGTGCGAGGCCGCCTTGGACCTCTACGGGCTGACCGTCGACACGTTGCGCGCCCCGCTGACCCCGAACGACCGCGCCGTCCTGGCCACCGTACGGGCCGCGTGGTCCGAGCGCGTCGGGGTTCGACCGTAGAACTTCGCCGTCTAGCTCGGTCTCCGCCCGGCGGCCTCGGGCTCGATCTCGTCGAGCTGGGCCACGATCGCCTGATACTCCAGTCGGTCGATCTCGCCGTGCGCGAGGTGCCGCCGCGCCCGCACGCGCTCGAACTGGACGCGGGAGATGCGTCCCCGCTTCAACGCCCTCCACGCGTCCCGCTCCTCCCGATCCGGTCGTCGGACGTGCTCGCCGCCGTATCCGACGCCCGCTCCCCCCTCGGTGCGATAGGGGGCCGGCGGATCGTCGTCATCGGCGGCGAAGCGCGACGCGGAGAGCCGGATCCCGTAGACGATCAGGGGAGGTACGGGCAGCGCCAGGAGGATCGCGAGCGCGGCCCCCGAGCTCTCGAGCGAGAAAAGGAGGACGAGGAGGACCACGGTCGCATACACCACGACCGCCACCGCGACCAGGAGCCCCCAGGGCGGGGACCCGAAGCGCGCGGGAGGTCGCTCCAGCCGGAAGTCGATGCGGGGTACCGTGCGGGCGGGGGTCGACATGAGGCCGACTCCCCGCCGATGCGGAGCCGAGCGAAGAAGGCTTCTTACGACGCGCCGCCGCGAGCCGGTTTCGGGACCGAAGGTCGTCGACCCACCAGCAGCCCGCGGCGCGCCGCGAGCCCCGGTACGAGGATCGCCGTGCGGAGGCCCTCGGCCTCCATGAGCGCCTTCAACCGCTCCCGCCGGACCAGCAGCCCACGGTCGATCACCTCGAGGTGACGGACCTTCCGCCCCCGCTCGGCGACGAGGTAGTGGTAGTCCACGCGGGAACGCGTCCCCTGGCGGCCCGAGACCGCCAGACGGACGACCGTCGCGGCCGGCGATCGTTCCGAGACCAGGTGAACGAATCCCGCTCGAAACTCGCGGGGATCGATCCACGGCTCGATGATCAGAACGCCCCCCGGTCGAACGAGCGGGACGAGGTGCGCGAGCGCGCTCCGGAGCTCCCGTTCGGAACGGAGGTGTCCGATGGCGCTGAACAGGCAGCTCACCACGTCGAAGGTGGCGGAGAGCCGGACCGTCCGCAGGTCGCCCCGGATCAGTGGGACGCCGGGCAGGCGGCGGCGCGCGATGCGGAGCATCTCGGGGCTAAAATCGAGCCCGGTCACCGAGTAGCTGCGGCGCAGGAACTCGAGGTGCCGACCGGTCCCGCACGCGACGTCCAGCCAGGTCCGAGCGCGCCCGGGTCCGTACCGGCGCACGATCGCTCGAAGCGCCCGCGTGTCGCCGGCGTAGTCCTTCCCGGCGGTCAGCAGGTCGTAGAACCGGGCCAGCTCCCGGAACTGGGACGGCGGCGGACGCGGCACGCGGCTCGACCTCCCCCGGGCGGACCCATCGCCGGCGCCGGATAATCTAGCCGGTGGCCTCCAAATCCGTCCGCGCTCTCCGGAACCGCGTCCGAGGACCGAAGCCGATCAGCGCTTCGCGGTGCGTTTCGCGTCCCTCCGACGCTCCAGCACCCGATCCACCCGCTCGAGCTGGCCCCGGAGGTTCCGCTCTCCGAACGCTCTCCAGTGCGGCGTCGAGGAGCCCGCTTCCACGACCCGGAGGAGCGTCCCTCCCGGCTCCGCGGCGATCTCGAAGCGGGTTCGCAGGACGACGCCCGCCGCGGCCCGATCCAGTTCGAGGCGGAGGTCGAGGTCGAGGAGCCGCTCCGGTACCAGTTCGCGGACCGTCCCTCGGAGCTCGAGCGTGATCGGCACGCCCGCGGCCCGGAACGCCTCGGCGGAGTCCGAGGTCAGCAGGGCCGGCAGGTAGCGCAGACGGATCTCAACTCGCCCCCCCTCCCGGACCTCGAATCGACGGACGGTGGTCCGGAGGTCCTCCGGACTCCACCATGACTCGAGGGCGCGCGGGGAGGTCAGAACGCCCCACACCTCCCGGGGGGTCGCGGCGAACCGCCGCGAGGCGGTCAGCTCGAGCTCGCCGGCGCTCAGGTGCCTGCCTCCCGGGTTATCGGCGGCGACCGGGGCTCACTCCGATGTTGCGGAGCAACTCGCGGAACTCGCGCCGCGTGATCCAGGGCACCTCGATGTAGCTCCGGAGGTACGCGTCCGGGACCTTCAGCCGTCGCGCCTCGGCCACCGAGAACGCGTAGGCCTCGACCTCGGTCGGCCGATCCACGTACCGCAACCTCCGCGGCCAGAGCTCGCGTCCCTGGTGGCGCTGCAGGATATGGAGGAACTCGTGGATCAGGTCGAGGTAGACGTACATGAGGGGGCTGTTCTCGAGGTGATGTCGCGCGACCACGATCGCGTCGTCCGGGGTCTCCGTCATCCGGAAGCCGGCCGCCCGGACCTCGGGCGGCGTACGCCGGGGCGCGACGTACATCCATCCCGGTCCATCGTTCAGGAAGACCGAGGTGGACTTCGCGATCCGGAGGACCTCTCGGTCATCGCCGGGATACTTCCGGAACGGGACCGTTCGTTCCAGGCCCCGGAAGAGGTCGAGCAGCGGATACCGCCCCGCCGTCCGCTCCCGATCGGGCCGGAACTCGGGTGGGACCGCGTAGCGGTCCCGTCTCCGGCGGGGACCGACGTCCGGGAGACGCTCGAGCCGGCGACGGAGCGAGACGGCACTCGGCTCCCGCTTCGCCATGCGTAGGCTCCCGAGCCCGGAAGGCACTTCAGCTATCCGGAGTCCCTCGCGTGCTTCGAAGCGCGTCCCCGTCGAGGGCTCACGTGCCCGCGTCGAGCGTCCGGTCCCGGTTCTGCTGTTCGTCGGCCCGCTTGTCGTACGGATAGGTGGTCTCGAGCGCGCTCGCCAGGTCGAGCGTCGCGATCTGCTCCGCGGAAAGGCTCCAGCCCACGGCCCCCAGGTCCTCCGTCAGCTGGTCGGGATTCCGCACGCCCAGGATCGGGGCGGTGACCTGGGGATGGGAGAGCAGCCAGTTGAGGGCGACCTGCGAGGCCGTCTTTCCGGCGTCCGACGCTACGCTCGCGAGCGCCTGGACGGTTCGCGCGGCGCGATCCGTCTCGAACCGCTGGACGTACAGCTCCTTGAAGTCCGAGTCCGCGACCCGCGTTCCCGCCGGTGCATTGCGCACCCCGTCGCGGTACTTGCCCGAGAGGAAGCCGCCGGCGAGCGGGCTCCAGGCCAGCAGGCCGATGCCCTCCGCCGCGCAGACGGGCAGGAGCTCGTGCTCGGTCGCGCGCGCATAGAGGCTGTACTGCGATTGGAGGCTGATCGGCTCGGCCCATCCGCGGCTGCGGCAGAGCTGGAGCGCCTTCTCGAACTGCCACCCGCGGTAGTTGCTGATCCCCACGTATCGGATCAGACCGGCGCGCACCATCTGGTCGAGGGTCCCGAACGTCTCCTCGAGCGGGGTCAGCGGGTCCCACGCGTGGACCTGGAGGAGATCGACGTAGTCCGTCCCCAGCCGCTCGAGGCTCGCGCGGACCGCGTGCCAGAGGTGCTTTCGCGAGAGCCCGACATCGTTGGCTCCCTCGCCCGTGCGGAACCGCGCCTTGGTCGCGAGCACGACCTCCGAGCGGTCCCGACCCTTGAGCCATCCGCCGAGGATCTCCTCCGACCGGCCTTCCGAGTACACGTTCGCGGTGTCGAGGAAGTTGCCGCCGGCCTCCGCGAAGCGGTCGAGGATCTGGTGGGCGACGCCCTCCTCGGCCTGCCAGCCGAACGTCATCGTTCCCAGGCAGAGGTCGCTGACCAGGAGCCCCGAGCTTCCGAGCCGCCGCGGCTTCATGGGAGCGCCATCGAACACGACTAATCAGGGTTCGCCGGTCGCCCGCCCGAGGACTTCCCTGGGACGGCCGAGTCCGGAGCCCGAGAGTCCGGCACGAACCGGACGGGGGCTTCCGCGAGCTTGCCGAGGGCCGCCATCTCGGCCCGTATCAGGTAGGCGTCGAACAGCAGCTTCTCGATGGGATCCCACAGGAGGACCCAGACGATCGTGATGAACAGCAGGTAGAACAGCGTCGTGACCAGGTCCCCGACCGGCCCGACCGGGAAATCCGGCCCGAACAGGTAGAGGACCCCCGCGACCAGGAGCGTCCCCAGCAGGAGCGGCATCGACCGACGAAGGAACCCCCAGCCCTCGCGCTGATTGACCCGGAGCTTGAGTTCGGCCAGCTCACGTTCCGCACGGAAGAACGCCCGGACCTCACGCCCCGCCTCCTCCTCGGCGGACGGTCCGGAACCCGACGTTCCCAGCGCGACCACGATCTCCACGCCCGACGCATGAGGATGCTCTCGCGCACGATACTCGAGGTACTCCGCGAGGTCGTCCTGCACCCGCCGCCCCGTGTGCGGGAACACCGGCTTCGCCGACGCGTCGAACAGGGCGTCCATGGTCGGAGCATCGATCCGGAACGAGACGGTAGGCGGGCCGGACACGGAGCCCCGAACGATCCTCCCTTCGTAACCCTTGGGCGAGGGTGCGCCCGCAGGGCCGAGTGCGAAGACGTGCATGCCGGCCCGCCAGGCACGGGGGAGGCCCGTACCTCGGGGGGCCCCGGCGCACGCACCGCCGCTGCGCCCGCCGGGTGCTTCCGAAGAGCTTCGCATCGTACCTCGCCTTCCGTTAACTACGGGGAGCCCTCTGAGCCGCTCGTGAGCGAGCACAAGGATGTGGTCGAGGACTACGCGGCCCACTTTAGCCGCCAAGACTGGCCGGGTCTCGTCGCGTTGATGACGGAGGACGCGGAACGTCGGGAAGCGGGCGTTCCGGGCTCCATCCGCGGGCGCAAGGACATCGAGCGGGACATGGCGCCGGGCGCGGAGATCTCCCGCATGCGCATGGAAGTCCAGCGGATGGTCGAAGAGGGTGGCATCGTGGTCGCGGAGGGCTCGGTCGAGCTGACCAAGCGAGACGGCGCGGCCATCCACGTCGTGTTCTGCAATCTCTTCGAGTTCCAGGGGAGGTTGATCCGCCGGGTGACGAGCTACTCGGCGGTCGAGGGAACTCCCGCCTAGTCGGCGGGAGCGTGCCCCCCAAGGCGAAGAGGCGAAACGATCGGAGGGGTCGAGGTCGATATGGGCGAGGTCGAGTGGATCTGGCGATGGTACGACTACAATGCGGTCGCGCGGCACGGGTACTTCGAGACTCTCTCGAAGCTCCCGCCGGCCGAGCTCGCTCGGGACCGGGGCGCCTCGTTTCCGACGCTGCTCGACATCCTCGGCCACTCGATGGGCGGCATTGAGACGTGGATCCTCCGGATGTCGGCGGTGAACGGGGAACGATTCCCCGACTACACGGGCCCCGAGCCGCAAAATCTCGACGACCTGAGGAAGTACCAGGCCTGGGTCGAGCAGATCGTCGACCAGTTCTTCGCCCGGCTTCAGGACAAGGATCTGGACCGGACCTTCCTCGTCCCGAAGCTCCCTCCCTGGTGGGACGAGGATTTCACCACCTCGTTCCGCGGGACGCTCCTGCACATCATCGAGCACGAGCTCCAACACCGGGGGGAGTTGAACGCGCTGCTCTGGCAGATCGACGTCGATCCTCCCGTCATGGACTGGGACGAGTACGAAAAGGTCCGGGCTCGTACGCCGAAGAAGAAGCCCTAGGTACTCGAACCCCTGGCGAGTGGACGCGACGCGTCCGGCTCCGCCCTGAGCGAAGGGTCGCCCCTCGGAACCCGGCGCGGAACGCACTGGCCGTGTGAAGCGGGCGTCCGCGGAGTACCGAGCGAGATAGGCGGCTTTGTCGCAGCGTGTTCGCAGGCGCCGCCCGCGCACCGGGCCCGGCCCCCGCGGTACCGTTTATGAGTCGAGACGGCCCTGCGGGCTCCGGTAGCCGACCATGAAACTGGGATCGATCCATCAAACCGTGAACCTGCCCGGAACTCCTCGGGAGGTCTATGAGGCGCTGATGACGTCCAAGGGTCACATCGGGTTCAGTGGCGCCGATGCCCGCATCAGCCCGAGGGTCGGGGGCACGTTCATGGCGTGGGGCGGGTACATCCACGGCAAGAACCTGGCCCTCGTCCCGGGACGAACGATCTACCAGACCTGGATCCCGAGCGAGCCGGGGTGGCCGAAGGGCCACGAGTCCCGCGTCCGATACCGCCTCGTCGCCACGCCCCGCGGTACTCGGCTGACGTTCACGCACTCTCGTGTGCCGCTCGACCACGTGGGGCATCTTTCGAAGGGCTGGAAAGAGTCCTACTGGGACCCGTTGCGAAAGTATCTGGGAAAAGGGTGAACCGGGGCGCAAAACCGGCCTTTCCAATCCTGCGGCCCCCCTGGCCGGCGCCGCCGTTTCACTCTGTGAGGCTCCGCCCGAGCGAAGCCGGGCGTCGGGCCCGCGCGCCTCGCCGAGTTCCGCTACGCGAGCCCTTCGAGCCGGGTCTCTCCTTGCAGCAGGTAGCGGCACCGTTCCAGCTCTTCGGCCGGCGTCTCCTCGGGCGTGACGCGATGATCCTGCTCGAGTACGCGCCGGGCGAGCCACTCGAAGTCCGCGAAGATGGAGTCGTCGTGGTCCTCTTGGCGCCACCGGTCGATGTAGTTGACCGGCCGCGTCAGACAGACGTAGTACGCCGAGACCCAGGTGTCAAAGGCGCTCCGCACGAGCTGGGGGCTTAGGTCTCCCGCTCGGGTCAGGGACCCGAGCAGCTCGAGGAAAAACGTCACCTCCCAGTCGGTCGGCTCGTCCTTCCGATCGGTCTGCAGGAGCCAGGCGCTGAAGGATCGCCGGGAGCGCTGCAATCTCGGCGAGTAGAAGCGCTCGCGCAGGTCGAGGAGGGTGGTCGCGGAATGAAGCCGCTGGCTCTGACGGAGCTGCCAGTACGCAAAGACCAGCGTCCCGATCGCGAGTACCCACGTCGCAAGGATCGGAATCCAAAGAGTGAGATCGAGGCTGGACACCGCGGCGCATCCCGGAGATGAGGCTTAACAGTTGGCGTCGCCGTGATCGCCCCACGCTCCGCCGCCGAGCCAGGCGGACCTGTGTCCGCACGACCTGGGTCGCCCGGACTTACCGAGAGGAGCCGCTCGGGGAGCCAAATCCGCCGGGCCCGCGGGAGCGGATCGGTGCCGAGAGTGATCCATCCCCTCGCATCAGAAGTGGGAGAGGAGCCACGCGTGGACCTCGGGAATTTTCTTGGCGAACAGCGAAACGTGACCCTCGCCCGGTTCCAGGTGGATGTCCGCGTCCGGAAGTTGAGCCGCCAGCCAGCGAGCGTGCGTCAGCGGTACCATCGGATCTTCCGCCCCGTGCCACAGCTGGACCGGGACGCGGATCGTCCCGACATCGAACCCCCACGCCGTGACGCCGGCGACGTAGTCGTCGATGAAGCCGGCCGGACCTCCCGACAGACCGTCCTGCATCTGCCCGAATGCGAACGCGAGGAGCTCCGGGCTGAGGATCGTTCGCTCCGCGCCGGACGACGAGCCGGAGAGAGATTCAGAATACTGACGCTGCGTAAGCGCTCGCATCTCCTTGACGTCTCGGGCCATCTTGAGCCTCCACGCTACGGGCTCGCGCTGGAAGAATTGAAAATCCGACACGATGGCGGGGTCCACGCCGGCGAACCAGTCGAGCCCGTCCGCCGGGTACGGAGCCACGCCCGCAAGACTGGAGACGGCCACCACGCGACCGGAGAGCGCGGAGGCGCACGCGAGAGCCAGCGAGCCCCCAGTGGAGTTGCCCCAGACCGCGAACCGATCGATACCGAGCGCATCGGCCAGTTCCCGTACGTCGGCGGCCTCGCTCGCTATCGATCGACCGGGCATCGCCGTAGACCCTCCGTACCCGGCTCGGTCATGACCGATCAGGCGAATCCCCCGCTCCGCGGCGTCGGCCGCATGCGGGCCGTAGACTAGCTTCGACCCCAGGGTCGCGTGCAGGAGGAACACAGGCCGTCCGGACGGATCGCCGGTCTCGAGGTACCGGAGCGTTCTGCCGTCCCGCAGCACGATGACGTTGGCCGCGGCGCTCATGTGGCCTTCCGCGAGACTAGGGGGCTTTCCGGCTTATGAGCCCCGCTGGAACCCGCATTCTCCGGGCGAACACGTTGGAATGCAGGGTCGCGCATGCGCAAGATTACTCCGCCGGTCGACCCAAGCCCCATCGAAACGCGTCGGTCCCGCTCGCCCGAAACTCGCCGACGATAGTACCATATAGGCCTCGCCCAATCGCGACGAACCCCCGTTCGATGGCGCGCAGCGCGTCCGCCTTGGCGATCGTCGTCGTGGTGGCGATCGGCGCGGGACTCGTGTTCGGTGCCGCCTCCGCCGCTCTGGGAATCCCGGTAGGCTCGGAGTCCTCCCATTCGCATCAGGCCGGGACGCGTTACTCGGCGGTGGGTTCCCCGGCCCCAGTTCCGACTGTCGACGTGATCGCGCAATCCACGAATCTGACCTCCGACCTTTTCGCACCGAACCTCACGGTAGAGCCCGGCGTCGTACTGGATACCGCTGGGCACAGTATTGTCGTCTCTGGAACGTTCGACAACGAGGGGATCATCACGACCGGCCCCGCGCCCACGGTACCCCTCCCCGAGTCACTCGGAGGGTCCGGCGGAGGAGCCCAGTCGCTGAACTACTGCTCCGACGACGAGAACGGGACGTCCACGCTCGCCCCCGGCGGAACCCTCTCCTGCTCCAATTCGGAGAACGCGAGCGCGGGAACTTCCGCGCTAGCGCCCGCGCTGAGCTCGGTCGCGATCGGGTCGTGGTACGCGGCGGGGATCCAGGACTATCTCGCGGGTGGATCCGGAGGCGCGGTACAAGGCCTCATTCCGAGCGGGGCCGGGTCGTTCGGTCTTTACATCCAGGCGGGTACGATCATCGCGGGGACCATCGACGCTGAAGGAGCGCCCGGCCAGGGCAGCTGCAGCGGGATCGGCCTCTCGGGCGGTGGTGGAGGAGGCGCGATTCTGCTCGCGTACGGTCAGGGGATTCAGTCCGCCGTGAACGTGAACGTCTCGGGCGGAGCCCCGGCCCCGAGCTGCAACAGCGTCGTCGCGAGCGGCGCCGGGGGAAGCGGACAGCTGGTGGCGTGGGCCTACGGATCTACGCCCCCAGTCAACACGACTCCGGGTCCGAACGCGACGGGTGTGATCTCGTCGTCGGAGTCCCTGACATCGAACCTGTTCGGAGCGAACCTCACGATCGCGCCGGGGGTCGTCGTCACGACGGACGGATTCAGCATCCTCGCGTCGGGGACATTTGACAACGAGGGAACCCTGGTAACGGGCACCGCTCCCTCCGGGTCACTGCCGTACTCGCTTGGCGGATCTGGAGGCGGATCGCAGTCCCTGAACTTCTGCCCGTACGACGAGAATGGCAGCGCGACGCTGGCGCCGGGCGGCTCGCTGTCGTGTTCGAATTCGGAGAATGGCGCGGCGGGAGCCTCCCCCGCGGCGCCGATTCCGAGCGGATCGGAGGTCGGTTCATGGTTCGCCGAGGGAATGCAGACGTACTTGGCCGGCGGTGACGGGGGCGCGGTTCGTGGATACATCGAGGCCGGATCCGGCGCGAACGGACTGTACATCCAGGCTCAGACCATCATCGCGGGTACGATCATCGCCGCCGGTGGGCCGGGGCAGGGGACCTGTAGCGGCATCGGACTTTCGGGTGGGGGCGGCGGTGGCGCCGTTCTTCTGGCGTACGGGGCCGGCGTTTTCGGGCGCATCGATCTCAACGCGACCGGTGGGCCCGGCGCACCCAGCTGCGACGGGGTCGTCGCCAGCGGGTCCGGAGGGAGCGGGCAGTTGATTCTACTTCGGTACGGGACTTCGCCGCCCGTGCCGCTTTCGCCGAACTCGACCGGCAACTCCTCCGCAGCGCCGGGCGGGGCGTCCATTGTGCGCCCGCCCGCTGGTCTATCGCCAGCCCTGACTCTTCCGGCGCTGGCGTCGATCCTCGTGGCGGGCGCGATCGTCGCTGCCCTCTTCGTACGGCAGTCGGCGATGCGCCACCGCTCGCGCACGGACTCGAGCAAGTAGCGCTCCCGCCAGTCGCCGGCCTGACCGCCCCCGCCCTGGTCGCAAGTACCATTGCGCCCCTCGGGCTCGTCGGAACCTCGCCGCAGGCTATGCGCGTCGGCTAGAACGCCCGAGTTTGGGAGTGGCGAATCCAGTTCCTATTATCACTCGGAAGGGCATTCGCCGTAGGAGGACAAGAAATGGCGCCCGTGACCGAGCCGGACGTACGACGAATGGTAGAAGAATTCAACGAGCGCGACGTCTCGAAGGTGGTGGAGCAATACGCGACGGACGCCGTCTTCCAGGTTCCGGTCCTCGATGCGCCGCTTCGAGGGAAGGACGCGATCCGGTCGTATCTGACAGGTCTGTTCACCGCGTTCCCTGATTGGAGTATGGATCTCAAGAAGGTCATTATCCAGGGCAACGAAGTCGTCCTGGTGAACACGGTTCAGGGCACGCATACCGGACCTTACACCGGATCTGACGGGCAACCCGTGGTCCCGACGAACGAGAAAGTCGCTCAGCAGCAACTCACACGCGTTGTCATCAACGAACAGGGGAAGATCTCGCTGTTCCACTCGTTCGGAAACCCGGGCAAGATGAAGCGACTTCTCCGATCGCCCAAGGCCCCTCCGCAATAGCGGAGTCGCCCACTCGAGCGACTGTCGCGCGATTGAGTCGCCCGCCGGGAATCAATCCCGGCACCGCGGCCGTAACATGAGATAGGCGCGCCCGCCCATTCGCGCGTCGTGACCATCCGTAGGGCGCACGTACTATTGCAGCTCGGCTCGCGATGCCGTTCCACACTTCTCCTCCGACCGCGGCGTCGTCCAAGACCCGGACTCGGGAACGGAATCGGTCACTGAAGGGCGAGCCGACAGAGTCGAAATCGCATCCCAGGCGTCACGATTCGAACGCTGTCACAGAAGAAGATCTATCCGTCATGCGCCGATCCAGACAACGTCCGGCAGGCCCCGGAAGTGGGCGTCCGCGGTCAACACCCGAGCGTCGAACGCGCGGGCGTAGGCGAGCACGACCACGTCCGCGAAGCTGGGTGAGTTCAGCCGGGCTCCCCGAGCGAGCCGGCGGAGGTCGGTGTCGGCGCGAGTCGTTTGTAAGGCGACCTCGATCGAGACCGGAGCCACGTCGCTGAGCGCGGTAATGGTCCGGAGATGGCCCCGGATCAGACCCTCCGGTTGGCCGTCCCGTCCGAACTTCCGCGCGATCTCAGCGAGCACGAGATCCGGCGTGATGAGCAGATCCTCGCTCTCCAATCGTTGACGGGCCTCCAGGCCACGAGGCCCGGCGGTGAGAAACTCGACCCAGGCATACGAGTCAACGATCAGCGTCAAGCCGATCCGACTCCCGGAACGGTGTGGACAGGCGAGCGCTCCCGTACACCTGCGAGATGAGTTCGCGCCGACGGAGTTTCAGGAGCGACCTGATGGTTTCGTCCGCGGTTTTGGCATTGAGCGCCTTGCGAAACCGCTCTAGCTCCGAAACCGTGCTCCGAGAAACTCGGATCGATGTGACCGCGGAGGTCATACCACTGCATGCGGCATGCAGTATATGAAATCGTGGCACGTCATGGTAGATGGTGTGGGGGCATGCAGGAGCGGGAGGGTTGCGAGCTTCCGCATTCGGCCCTCTCCCAAAGCTCCCTCCACCGGCGTGACCATCTTTGCGACCGCAGGGGAGCGCTACCCGTCGCAGACATGATGCGCTCGCCGTACATCGTGGCGCGATGCCAAAGTCGCGACCCGCGTTTTTTGAGGTGAGGTCAACGTTTCGGGCCCCTCTAGAATTCGTCTACGAATGGCTTACGGACTTCAGTTCGAGCGATCCCGCGTTACTCGGTGACGACTACGAACGGCGCATTCTCGTCCGAAGCCGCCGACGGAAAGTCTTCGAAGATCTCTCTTCGACTCCGGACGGCTGGGTCTGGCTCAGGAACGAGGTGACGTGTCAGCCCCCGGACTCTTGGCACTTGACCGGGATCGGAAACCGACTATGCGCCGAAGCGGACTACAAACTCACTTCGGCCGGTTCCGAACCATCGAGTCTCCGAATGCGCTGGCGGCTCCGCTCGGGACTGGTCCGAACCCCGATCCCGCCGAGGGAGGTCATCGAGCCAGCGATGTCGAGGGTCTGGTCGGCGTATGCAGAGCTGCTGGAGCGCGATTATGGCCTCAGTATCCGGAATCGGCGAGCGTAAGGAAAACTCCGGGCGCATTACGGCCCTCGCGTCGCCCGAAGATCAGAGCTCCAATCCTGACCCGACACTATCCATCCGCCGGACGCACGACTCTGACGGCACCGTCCGTGCTCGGATTCCATCGTTCTCCAGACCTGGCTCGGCGTGCGCCTAGGTTAGGGGGCGCTAGCTCACGCAGCGGCCGGCTCTAATCCCGCGGGGTCGAGGCAGGTTCGATCGCGGAAGCGATTCACTGCTCGGTGTTCGACCCAGGATCTCCGCCCGGATCTCGGGCGACCCCGCAGGTCGCAGCGTGGTTGTCGAGCTGGGCCTGGGTCGCGAAGGACGCTCCACACGCGCAGGTGAACGACGCTGGCATACTGGCCGCTCACAACCAAGCGGTGCCTTCAGCGTTTCGACTCCTACTCGACGCCCGGCGCGGTGCCCTTGGGCGGGACAGAAATCAGAGCCGCACGACACGTCGCCCGACGACTAGAGCCTCGCGCCTTGAGCCAGCTCAGATGGCTGTATGCGCGATTGCAACTATCTGACTCGCCGGGAGGGCCTAAGGTAGACCATCGTGGCAACCCCAGCGCCGACAATCACCCCGAGCATCAAAACAGCCTGAGGGAGGGGGAGCCAGAGAAGCGAGGTGACTTCCGTTGTGGTTCCGTAACTGAAGCCAACGTACGAGACTAACCCTTCGTCCGGGATGTAGAGTGAGCGGGTCGACTCGAGATAGATGGAAGGCATGTCATCGAGGCTCGGCGCGATCGTTGTCTCGCCGACCGAGTACTTGCCGGTATCATTGATCGCGAACACCCACCCTAGACAGATCGCGTAAATGTCGCCGTGAGTCGAGTCGAGTATCAGCTGCGAGGGGGCCGGGTCCCCACCATTGTATGGGGGAATCAGGGGAACCGTCGCGAACGGCCGGTACGTCGTCGCGTTGACGAACTCGATGGCTCCTCCGGGGTAAGACCCATTGAGGGCGACTCCAAGGCCGATCCACCCGGCGTTCGGGTCGAGTACCGCCGCAGTGACGGTCCCATCCAGCACAGTGTTCTCGACGGTTCCGGTCCCAGGGTCTACGGCAACCAGGCCGGGCCCTACCGTGTAGAGGGCGGATGAACCCGACACCAGCAGGGCATTGGAAGAGCTGTCGTACACCAACCACTCGCACCCCGAGGGGATCGACTCGTTGAACGACGCTAGGCCAGTGGTCATGTTCAAGGCCAATAGCCATCCCTCGTCACAGACGTAGAGTAGGTGATCGACCGGATCCCAGGCGAACTGGTCCGAGTAGCCGGAGGCCCAGAAGCCGGCGTCGGGGTTACTGCCTTGAAATGGGATCCGACCGACGACTTGGTCTGTCGCGACGCTCACAGTGATTAGGCTCCCGGAGCTCGAGGAGGTATTCGGGGGATCGCACGCAGCATAGTACACGGTACCGGACCCCGGGTAGTACGGGTCGTAGGGCGCGCATGACAGATTTGTCGATGAGAAGCCTGTAACCGAGCCAGGCTGAAAAACGATTGAATAATTGTGGCCGAGATCGCCGGGACCAAGGTCGTTCTCGAGGTATGAGGTCGTCGAGGTCATCAGGACTTGGTCGGTCGAGGAATCCAGCGCGAATCCTGACGGCGCGTAGCACCGACCGTTCAGATCGGAGATCGGACAGAGACCACCCCATCCTGGGCTCATCCCGATCGTCTGGACCGTCGCAGTCGTCACGAATCCCGCGGTGTCCGTGGCGAGGACGGAGCCGCCCCACGACGCGCACAGCGCGACGACTGCGGAGATGACGCAGAGAGCCCCACTAGTCGATCTGCGAGGCCACGCTGAGTGAGCCGAGAGCCGCATCCCCGGTGGCAACGGGAAGTGAAATGGCGATGGTAAAGATTTCCAGCCGGCGCTTCCGATGAGCCGGTCTGACTGCGGAGGACGCGGTCGTAAGCTACGTTGCACCTTGTAGCGGGAGGTCCCCAGTCGCCTGGGGGACCGTGAACGCCCAGGGTGGTGACTAAATCTAAGGGGTGCGATTCGCGGCAGATGGCTTCGACGCGTCGTCTCGCCGCCATCATGTTCACCGACATGGTCGGTAGCACGGCGGCGGCTCAGAACGACGAAACAAGCGCGTTGAG
>JASIBA010000016.1 GCA_030041735.1 Thermoplasmata archaeon
ACTGTGGGAGAGGTGGTCCTTTCCCGCGTCGCGCGCCTGAACTATCCGCAGTTGGCCGAGGCGCTCCTGCCGGCCACCGGCGCGGGCGTCGTGAAGGTCCAGGAGGGTCGCGTGACGATCCCCCACGTGGCCTGGATCCAGCTCACCGTCGACCTGCTGCCGCAGAAGCAGCTGACAGAGATGCATCTCGAGATCGCCAATGCCCTCACGGCGCTCTCACCCGAGCCGACCCCGGCGCGGCGGATCGAGGTCGCGCAGCACTACCTCAGCTGGTTCCCGGGGCCGATGGCGCTGAAGCATCTGCTGGAGGCCGGGGAGCTCAGCCTCCACCTTCTGGCCTACGACTCCGCGGAGGAGATGTTCGCGAAGGCGATCACGTGCCTTCCTGCCGTGCCGGCATCCGAGCGGGGGGGGACCGAGGCCGAGCTCCGCCTCCTTCACGCCCAGGCCCTCTTCTGCGCGGGACGACCCTCCGAAGCCGAGGTCGAACTGCGCGAGGGGCTCGCTGCGGCGCTGACCGCGAAGGTGCCGCCCGAGGTCATTGCCGAGTGGATGGAGTTCGTCGTGCTGACGATGCGGGTCGTCGGTCCGCGCCCGTCGCTCGCCCAGACGCTCGCGGAGCTCGCCGACCGTTCGCACGACGCCCGCTGGGTCGAGATCGAGGCGCTGCTTCAGTCCCTGCTCGCCGAGTTCTACTGGGAACGCGGTCAGGTGGCGCTCGCGCGCGAGGAATCCCGGCGGGCCGGCGTCCTGGCGCAGAGCCTTCCCCCGGGCCACCTCCAAGCGACGGCCCTGCTCGCCGTGGGCCTGGCGCGCATCGAGGGAACGCGCGAGGAGCAGGAGCTCGCGGCGAAGTTCCTCACGTCGGCGCGGGTGCTCCTGGGCCGAGCGCGGCGCTGGGAGCTCGACCATATGGCCGGCGACATCGAGGCGCGACTGCTCGACGCTCGGGGCCAGTGGCAGCAGGCCCTGGAACAACGCACGCAGGCGCTCCCGAGCCTTCAGCGTCAGAAGGTCTACACGGTCGAGCTCTACCACGAGCTCGCGATCGCCTCCACCCTCCTGGACCGCCGGAACGGCAAGGGAGTCGAACCGGTGCTCGGGCGGGCCGCGCTCTTGGTCGAGACGCTCCACTTGGTCCCGCCATCGCCGTGCCTTCTCGGGCTCTGGCTGCTCGAGGGGCGGTTCCGGGCGCTGAACGGGGAGATCCTCGCGGCCCGGGATCGCTGGGAAGCGCTGGTGGACGCACCACCGAACTCGGGCCTCCCGCGCGTCCGCGCGGAGGCGCTGTACCGGCTCGCGCTGCTCGAGCACGCCGCCGCGCGTTCGGACCTCGCGGACGGGTACGTAGAACGGCTTCTCGCGTCCGATCTCCAGGGTTACCTACCCGACAGTTGGAAGGCCGACCTCGCCAACCTCGCCTCGATCGCGCCCGCGAGCGAGCACGGCGGCGCGCCGCTCCCGGTCGTGCCGGGTTCAGGCCGGCGCAAGGACGGACAGGGCGGCGAACGCTCCCGGCGCTAGACCGTAGACGATCGTCACCACCCCGACCGTCAGGAGGATCCCGACCACGATCCGGTGCAACATCGCCGGCTCGACCCGGGCGCCGAGCTTCCCGCCGAGCCAGGAGGCCCAGGCCGCCACGGCGATGAGGGCGGCCGCCCCGGCCACGAGAACCACCAGCCAGCCCCACGTGGTGACGAACAGGACCTCGATGATCATCGTCGTGTCGCCTAGCTCGAGCAGGAAGACCGTTGCGAGCGCGGCGAGATAGGCGGTCCGGGGGTTCGCGGGAACGTCTTCCGGGGACTCCGGACCCCGGTACCACAAGTAGAGAGCATAGCCGACCAGGCAGGCGCCCGCCCCGGCGCGAACGAGCCCCACACGCGATGGGCCCAGCAGCGCGACCAGCGCAGCCCCCACCGACACGGCGATCGCGGTCGACGCCACGAAGGCGGTGGCGGCCCCGGCCCAGGTCGGGACCGGGTGGCCCCGCGAGGCGAGGGCGATGACCGAGAAGCTCGTCCGGTCGAACAGCTCGACCCCGCCGACGACGGCGAAGACGACGAGGAGCCCGGTGAGGTACGCGGCGGCCATCGCCCGACTCGCGCCGTCAGGCGAGGTGATGGAGGAAGTCGTCGACCTGCCGCTCGCAGTACGCGCAGGCGAGCAGGACCGGACGGCGTCGCAGGACCGTGAACTCGCTCTCGATCGGCTCCGGCTGGTTCGTGATACAGTTCAGGTTGGGGCAGCGCAGCACCCCGACGATCCGATCGGGGAGATCGACCGTGCGCTTCTCCTGCACCTTGAAGTCCCGAATGATCGAGATCGTCGCGGTCGGAGCGATCAGCGCGATCGCATTGACCTTCCGGGGGGACAGCTCCATGTTCTCGACCTTGAGGATGTCCTTCCAGCCGAGCTTCCCCGATCGGACGTGGAGCGCGACGCTCACCGTCGAGTCCTTGTCGAGGGTCTGAACGCCCACGATCCGGAGCACGTCGAGCGCGAGCCCGTTGCCGATGTGGTCGATGACGGTGCCGTTCTTGATCGGGGTGATCTTCAGCTCCCGCACCACGACCTCAGCCCCCTCGCTTACCCTTCGCCGGACCGAGGATCGCATTCAGCAGGGCCATCCGTACCGGGACGGCGAGGAATGCCTGCCGGAAGTACGCCGCATGCGGCGTCGCATCCACTTCGGGGGCGATCTCTCCCGCGCGAGGGAGCGGGTGAAGCACGATCAGCCGCGGTTTGGCGCCCGCGAGGACCGCGTTGTCGATCCGGTACGAGCCGGCGACCTTCTGGTACTCGCCCTCGTCGGGGAACCGTTCACGCTGGATGCGGGTGACGTAGAGGATGTCGGCGTCGCGGATGGCCCGATGGAGCTGATCCTCCTCGACCAGCTTCGCACCCATGTGTTCGAGCTGGTCCCGGACCTCGTCGGGCAGCCGGAGCGTCGGCGGAGCCGATAGGACGAGTTCGGCCCCGAACAGCGCAAGGGCGTAGGCGAGCGAATGGACCGTGCGCCCGTACTTGAGGTCCCCGAGCAGCACGACGCGCAGCCCCGACAGCGTGCCGAACGCCTCCTGCATCGTGGCGAGGTCGAGCAGCGTCTGGGTCGGATGCTGGCCGGCGCCGTCCCCGGCATTGAGGACGGGCTTGTCGGAAGCGCGCGCCGCGAGACGGGCGGAGCCCTCGTTGGGATGACGGAGCACGATGGCGTCCGCGTAGGCGCTGAGCATCCGGATCGTGTCGTTCAGGCTCTCCCCCTTCTTCAGCGAGGTCGATCCCGGGTCCGCGATCGTGAGGGACCGTCCCCCGAGGCGGGCGACGGCCGATTCGAAGGAGAGTCGAGTCCGGGTCGAGGGCTCGAAGAACGCCATGGCGACGATCTTGTCCTCGAGCGAGCGCATCACCTTCCGCCCCTCGGCGTAGGGGATCATCCGGCGCGCGTCGGCAACGATCGATTCGATCTCCTCGCGCGAGAGGTCGCGGATCGAGATCACGTCGCGGCCGTGGAGCGACATTCGCGGCGCGAGAGAGGTTCCTTGCTTAAGCACTTGCCAGCCGCGGACGCCGGCGAGATCGGAAGGGCTCCGCCGCGCGTCGGGCCCCCGCGGGAATCGAGCCGGGGGTTATGTACGGTCGCGAGCTGACCCGAACGCCCGAGGGACCGTGCGCGCCCGCGTCGTAGTCGGCGCATCCGCGGTGGTGCTCGTACTCCTCGTCGGAACGCTCGCCGTGAGAGCCGCGTCCACGGAAGCGTCGGCCAGTCCGGCGGTGCTCTCGACCTCCGCCTTGCCCGCCACGAAGACCTACAGCCTCTACGGGACGCTCGATCTGACCTCGAACGCGTTGCGACTGGGGATCAGCTCACCGGTCAATGGCGCAGGGCCGTACACGGCCGTCTACGATCCCCAGAATCGGGAGCTCTACACCGCGAACGAAGCCTCGGGAAGCGTTTCTGCGGTGTCGACCGTGACCCACCGCGAGCTCGCGTCGATCTACGTGGGCGGGTTCACGCTCTTTCTCGCCTACGACAGCGCGCAGGACCAGATCTGGACCGAGAGTCTGGACCTCGATAGCGTCGTCGTGATCGACGCTACGTCCAATCAGGTGGTGCACACTCTCCCGCTCCCGGGCTCTCCCTACGGGATCGCCTTCGACGCGGGCCGCGACCAAGTCTTCGTCGACTACTCCGTCTCCTTCGGGGGCGCGAGCGACGTCGAGGTGATCGACGCGGGGACCTACGCGGTGGTCGCGACCGTGCCCGTCGGGGATCTGGCGTACGGGCTCACGTACGACCCCGCGACGCACACCGTCTTCTCGGTGAACTACTTCTCGAACAATGTGAGTGTGATCTCCGACGCGACCGACGCCGTCGTCGCCAACGTGCCGGTGGGGGAGGGCCCGGTCTGTGCGGAGTTCGACCCGGCCAACGGAGACATCTTCGTCTCGAACGAGGACTCGAACACGGTGAGCGTGATCGCGGGCGCCCGCCCGCACGTGATCGCCAGCATTCCCGTCGGATACTCGCCGGGCGGGATCATCTACGACCCCGCGACCGAGGAGATGTTCGTCTCCGCGTACTACACCTCGAACATGACCATCATCTCCGTCCCGGCCCTCGCCTCGGTCGGCTCCCTATCGGTAGGTCTCTACCCATGGGGAGGGGCGTACGTGCCCCGTCAGGGCGACCTGTACATCGTGAACACCGGTTCGAACAACGTCACCGTCTACTCGAACGCCCTCGCACGGAACGTCGCGTCGATCACGCTGGGCTACACCCCGGTCGGCAGCATCGAGGTGAGCGCCAACAACGAACTCTATGTCGTGAACTCCGATAACCTCACGGTGGTGTCCATGGCCACCGACCGCGAGGTCGGTTCGATCCCCTTGAACGGAACGCCCTCCGGCATCGCCTACGTTCCCTCGCTCAACGAACTGTTCGTGACCGAGTCCGACAGCGTCGATGGGAACGTCTCGGTCATTTCCGCCGCGACGAACCAGGTGGTCGGCGTGATCTCGTTCGGGTCGTTCTCGTACCCCTTGGGGATCGCGTACGACCCGGTCCAGAATCTACTCTTCGTGGCAGAAGGGGAGTACGACCTGGTCGCGGTCATCAATCCGCAGACTCAATCCTTCGTCGACTTCGTCCCGGTCGGAGCGCTCCCGTACGGGGTTTCGTTTGACTCGGGTCGCGACCAGGTCGACGTGACCAACCAAGGCTCGAACACCCTGAGCATCCTCAGCGCCCGCACGCTCTCCGTAGTCCACACCGTCACCTTCGACTACACGGATCCGACGGCGGTCGCCGACGTTCCCGCGCTCCATGAGATCCTCGTCACGAACGTCGCGACGGACAACCTCACAATCCTCAGCGATCAGACGTACGCGATCCTGGCCAACGTCTCGGTCGGAGTATTCCCGGCGGCGGTGACCTACGCTCCCCAGGTAGGGGCGATCTTCGTCGTGAACACCATCTCGAACAACGTGACGGAGGTCTCTCCCACTACCGACCAAATCGTGGCCACCATCGGGGTGGGAGATTACCCCGTGGCCGCAACATTTGTTGCATCCACGCACCTCGTCTGGGTCGCAGACGAGAACGCCGGGACGATGTCGATCCTCGGAACCTACGGGTCCGGTATCGACCCGCTCGCGGCGCTCGGTTGACCTGCGGGGCACCGGGCCCGCGGAGCCGGGTTCGGATCGCGCGCGGAGCAAGACAGATTACGCCTCGGCGCTCAGCGGCCCGTGGCTCGGAATTTCCCCGGTCGGGCCCGGACCAAAGATCCCGCCCGCGAAGCGCGTGCGGCATGGGACCGCGCGATCGACGTCTGGGAGGACTTCCAGGAACAAGGGAAGGATGTCTCTCGGGACCTCGTCCACATGCCGGCCCTCCTGCGGGCGATCGGCCCGCTGAAGGGTCGGACCGTCCTCGATGTCGGTTGCGGTCAAGGACGCTTCACGCGTGTGCTGGCCCGCCGGGGGGCGCGGGTGACTGCCATCGACTGGTCCCGTCGGATGATCGAGACCGCCCTCCGGCACGAGCAGGAGGAGCCGCTCCAGATTCGGTACCTTCACGTCGACGCCCGAACGATGGGCGCCCGCCTGGCTCCCCGCTCGTTCGACCTCGTCGTAGGGTGCATGTCCTTGATGGACGCTCCCGGGCTGGAACGCATTCTCACGGGAGCTCGGCGCCTTCTTCGACCCGGCGGTCGCCTCGTCTTCTCGGTCAGTCACCCGCTCAACACCGCGGCGCTTGGATGGGAACATCCGGGAGCCCGCGACCGGGGAGCGATGCGCATCGGCCCGTACTTCGACGAGCGCGTTGGGGTGACCCGGTGGCGGATGAAACGGCTCACGCGACCGTTCGACACGATCTACTGGCATCGCACGTTCGAGAGCTGGTTCGGGATCCTGCATCGGGCGGGGTTCGAGGTGGTCGCCCTGAGCGAGCCTCGCGCCACGGCTCGACAGGCCCGGGAAGTTCCCCTGCTCCGGACCACTCGTCTGTTCCCGTTCTTCCTGGTGTTCGACTGCCGGGTACGATCTCCGCGCACCGCCAGGACCGGCGCTCGCAGCGCGTAGGCCTCCCGCCGAAGGCTACTGCCCCGGCGGTCGCCGCGTCACCGTGACGATCGTCGGCGCCGGCGCGGTCCAGAAGATGGCCGCGAAGGCGCCGATCGTCGCGAGCAGGAATCCGATGAAGAAGCCACCGAACCCCACGAAGAGGCTGAGCACGGCCAGGACCAGGGCGAGCAGCCCGTTCGCGACGTGGTGGTGCGGTTCCGCGTTGATGAGGAGGCTCACTCCGAACAGGAGGACGCCCACGACGGCGTCGCCAATCCCACCGGTGATGAGCGCTCCGGCGATCCCGGCGAACTGAGAAGAGGAAAGGAACACCCCCGCGATCAAAAAGACGAACGCTTCGATGAGAACGAACACGGCGCCGACGCCGACCAGCGTGGAGGCGAGCCTCGGGCGGGGCTCGACCACGACGACCGCCTGCGCCGGGTAGTTCCGGTCCGAGTAGATCGAGGTGCCCTGCGCCGTGGGCGTCGCCATGGGGAATGCCGGGACGTCCGAACCGGCGCTGCCCTATACAGTCGTCGAGGGGCTGCAATCTACATTACGGCCAGGCGCGTCCGCGGCCACGACGCGCATGACCGCTCCGCCCTCTCGGCGCCGGGCCACGGTCCATCGGCTCCTGAAATCTCCGGAGCCCTCGATCCGATGGCGAGTCCGGGTCCGCGCGCTGGGCGAGAAGCCGTCGAGCCGCCGCATCCGGGAGCTCGAACACGAGGTGCGTGGATCCAAGCTGGTCGCGCGGCTTCTGACCCGCCGGGATGCGCCCGCACGATCCCCGATGGCGGGGATCTATCGCTACTGGCAGGGCAGCCATTGGGCACTCGCTGCGCTCGCGGATATCGGCTATCCCGCTGGGGACGCCCGGATTCGACCGATGCTCGATCGGGCGCTCGACGCGTGGTCTCAGAACTACTACGATCGAGTCTTTCGGGCGACCTCGCAGACGGTCAGGACGTGGGGCAGGGGTGTCCCATTCTATCGAGGACTGTATCGCCGGTGCGCGTCCCAGCAGGGTAACGCGCTGTTCTACGCCTCGCGGCTCGCGACTCCCGACGTCCGGGCGGAGCACTTGGTCCGTCTCCTCGCGAAGTGGCAGTGGCCGGACGGGGGATGGAACTGCTCGAAGGCTTCCGACGCGCACGTCTCCTCGTTCATGGAGACCCTGACGCCGCTGCGGGGCCTCGCGGCCTATGCGGCTGCGACCGGGTCGGCGCGGGCCGAACGCGCTGCACGGCGGGCGACGGAGGTCTTCCTGGAACGTCGGATGTTTCGACGGAGGCAGAA
>JASIBA010000017.1 GCA_030041735.1 Thermoplasmata archaeon
CCGCCGGTGGACATCCCGATGTCGTTGTAGCTGGACCGGTTCGCCACGATCGTGCCGTCGGCCACGGCCTCGTCCAGCGCCACCCGCACGTTGCCCGATGGCAGAAGGTTGAGCATTCCGAACGGGGTCTTCATGTCCTGCTTGGAGACGCGACCGTCCTCGACCCGTGCCTTGCGATGCGCGAGCCCCAGGGTGAGGTCCGTGCCCTGATCATCGTAGATGCGGACCCTCCGGCCGCGCTCCAGCGCTCGAGCGATCGGCTTCGCCGACGCGGCGAGCTTGTCCGGGTCGACCATGGAGGCCGCCACGAGCTGGTCCATCCAGGCCGCCTGGTCGACGTCGTAGACCTTGGCGAGACTGGGAAACGGCCGGCCGATGTCGAGCCGGCTGCCCCGGAGTCCGGCCTGCTTCGCAGTCTTGTACCATGCGGGATTCCACTTGAAGAGCTTCCCGCCTCGCTTCGGTCCGAGCTTGTCCATCCGGAGCCGATCCCCGGCGTTCCACATGTGAATGTAGACGTTGGCGTTGCGCAGCGCGCCCCACTCGTGGTCGGCTGCGTGACCGAGGACGTTGTCCTCCCGCGCGTCCACCGAGTCCCAGTAGGAGTCTTCGTCCTCAAAGAGCACGAGCGGATACGCGCCGATGCGCCGGGTCTCCCGCGCGAGGGCCGTCGCCCACGGGAGCATCCGACTCCATCCCTCGATGATCACGTTCTCGCCAGGTTGGACGCGCAGGTTCTTGGTCAGGACGGCCCGCGCGAAGTTGCGTTCGCGGTGGGAGGATGAGGCTCGCGCCATGCGCCCCGGAGGCGCCGCCGATATTTATCCCCGGCAAGCGACCTGACTCCGCGCCCACGGCGGCGCAGTCGGGACGGCCCCCGGGCCGCGGCCCGGTCTCCCCGATCCTTGCGGTCGCACGCAGCGGTCCGAGGGGCTCGCGGGACCCAGCCGGCAACGATTTACTCCGGGAGGCCCTGTCGATTCCGACTCCCGGGAGTCACGTGATCGATCGCCCGCGCCGCACAGGGCTTCGCCGATTCCGTCGCCGGTCGCCGGCGCCGTACTCGCACACCCGCCTCGCGTCCTGGGCCGGAGCGCTCGCGTGCGGCCTCGTGGTATTCGTGCTCCTCGCGTCCGGTCTTTCCGGACTGGATCTGGCACGCGTCGTGCCCAGCTCCTCGGCTGCCGTCCCTCCCGAGGCGACTGGCACGGGGGCGTCACAGCTCGCGGAGGCGCGCGCCTCTCTCGATTCGGCGACGCCGGATACCGACAACGGATCGTCGCCGCTGCACTGGACCGAACTCAATTCCTCCGCCTTGGCGCCCTCCGGCCGATCGGGGGTCGCCATGGCGTACGATCCGCGTCTCGACGGCGTGGTGCTCTTCGGCGGCTACTTCGTCCAGGTTGCGCCGGCCGGGGACACCTGGTTGTTCCAGAATGGGACCTGGACCAACGTCTCTCCCCCCACCGGCTACGGACCGGCGGCACGCTGGTCGGCCACGATGGCGTACGACCCCGGGCTCGGCGCGCTCGTGCTCTTCGGGGGGCGGGACGTGTCGCAGTTCTTCAACGACACGTGGGAATTCAATGGATCCGGCTGGACGGAGATTCCCACCGCGGCCGCCCCGAGCCCGCGTATCACCTCGATGACGTACGACCCCGCGGTCGGCGGGATCGTCCTGTTCGGCGGTGGCATCGGAAACCTCCCCGCCGGTAGCGGATCGGCTTGGACCTACTACAACGACACCTGGGAATTCGGCGTCGGAGGTTGGACGAACGTAACCGGCGGGCTCTCGGGGTCGCCCCCGCCCATGACCTCGACGATCGCCTACGATCCCGCGACCGATGTGTCGATGGTCTACGGAGGCTCTGCCACGCAGACCAGCTGCACGGTGTATGGACCGGAGACCGAGCAGTGGTCGTTCAACGGGACCGGGTGGGTCGACCAGACCGCCCAGGCGCGGGCCGGCCCCGGCGGTTCGCTCGGACTTGCGGGCGAGGGCCTTGCCTTCGATCCCGGGCTGGATGCCATGGTCAGCTTCGGCGGCCTGACCCGCACCACGGCCGGCGGTTGCATGTCGCTCGAGGCGACGTGGACCTACGCGAACGGGACGTGGACGAACATCAGCGGCTCGTTCGCGGTGCAACCCGCGGGTCGACAGTCGATCACGCTCGTCGATGTCCCGTCTGGGAACTTCGTCATGCTCTTCGGAGGCAACATCGACGGGACCTTCGATTATCTCGGCGACACGTGGGCGCTCAGCTCGAATCTCACGCTGTGGTCGGTCGCGCCGGTACGCTGGACCCAGCTCAGCGCCGACGCGCCGGCCCCCTCCCCGCGGTCCGCCGCCGCCATGGCGTACGACCCGCTCCTCGGTGCGGTCGTGCTCTTCGGAGGATACTTCGTCCAGGTGGCGGCGGCCGGTGACACCTGGCTCTTCCAGAACGGAGCCTGGACCGATGTCACGCCCACGAGCGGATCCTCCCCGCCGGCCCGCTGGTCAGCGGCGATGACGTACGACCCTGCACTCGGCAAGATCGTGATGTTCGGGGGCCGTGACCTTTCCCAGTTCTTCAACGATACCTGGGAGTACGGGGCGTCGGGATGGTCCGAGGTCTCTTCGCCCAGCGCCCCGAGCCCTCGGCTCACCTCCATCACGTACGACACGGCGATCGGGGCGGTGGTCCTGTTCGGCGGCGGGATCGGCAATCTACCGGCGGGCTCGGAGTCGGCCTGGCAGCGATTCTCGGACACCTGGGAGTTCACGGGGGCCGGCTGGCGCAACGTGACCACGGATCTTGCGCAGTCTCCTCCCGCCATGGCGACCACGATCGTGTACGACCCGAACGACGGGGACGCCATGATCGTCGGCGGGTCCAACGCGCCCACCGCGTGCGTCCCCCTAGTGGAACAGTGGATCTTCACCGGGACCAGCTGGGAGGATCAGGCCACCCTCGCGCCGACCGGTCCGGGCGGTTCCGGCGGAATCTCGGGCGAGAGCATGGTCTTTGACAGCCAGCTCAATGCGGTCGTCGCGTTCGGCGGGCTGATCCCGTTGGAGCCGGGCATCTGCACGGTGAGCGGCGCAACCTGGGTGTACTCGAACGGGAATTGGACGGACCTGACCGGGGCGCTGGCGGTCAGCCCGGCGGGCCGGCAGCAGGTCCAGCTCGCCGACGCACCGGACGGCGTGCTGATGTTCGGAGGGAATGTCGTCTACGGGGCCTATACCGGCGACACGTGGGAACTCACGACCGGTGCCGGCTTCGGGAACTACTCCGGCGCGTCACAGCCGACGAACCCCGGTGGACCGCTCCCCTTCGGAGGCGGATCCGTGGGGGGAGGCTCCCTCGATGTGATCGTGATCCTGGTGGGGATCATGGTCGCCGCCACCGTTGTGTGCGTCGCGATCGGACTCCGGGGGGTGGAGGAGCGGCGATCGGCCGCTCCGGATGTGACCGGGACGCGGTACCAGTACGAGCCCGACGCCTCCAGCGACTACCTGCGCTAAGCGGCGTGTCCCCTCGGGCCGCAACGGCTTAGTGAACGGCCGATTTGCGGCCTTTCCGTCCCGCATTCCTCCACGATGTCGCGTTCGCACCGGCTCTCGGTCCCGGCACCGGGGCCGGCCGTCATCGACTGGCTGCTCGAGCCCGATCAACCGTCGGTTCGACGATACACGCTCACGGACCTGCTCGATCGCGGCGAGAGCGACCCCGAAGTCGGACGCGCCCGGGCGCGCATCGGCCGTATCGGGTGGGCGGCGGAGCTGCTCGGGCGCCAGCGGGCCGCCGGATACTGGGAGGCGCGCGAGCCCAAGACGATCCGAACCTGGGCCCGATTCCTCCAGTTTCCCCTGTTCCGGTCCACGATGTGGCCGGCCCTCGTGCTCGCGGATCTGGGGCTCACGGCGAGCGAGCCCAGGGTCCGGAAGACCGCCGAGCAGATCTTCGACTACAAGTTGCGGTTGAGCTCTCCGTTCAACTTCTTCACGGAGGAGGTCTGCGCGGTCGGGAACGTCGCCCGAATGCTGACGCGGTTCGGGTACGGCGACGATCGCCGCGTACGGAAGCTGTTCGATTGGATGCTCGAGGATCAGCGCGCGAACGGCGGCTGGAACTGCGCCCCCGACGCCCCGGGAACGCTCGACTGCTGGGAAGCCCTCGCCGCATTCGCGGCGCTGCCGAAGTCGAAGCGGCCCGCGAAGGTGCAGTCCGCGATCGAGCGGGGGGCCGAGTTCTACCTCGAGCGCCGGCTGTTCCGAGAGGGCCGACCCTATGCACCCTGGCTTCGGTTCCACTATCCGACGCATTACTTCTACGACGTCCTCGTCGGGCTCGACGTCCTCACCGCTCTCGGGTACGGCGACGATCGGCGACTCCGTCCGGCGCTCGACGTGCTGCTCCGAAAGCGCCGCTCCGACGGCACGTGGGTCTTGGACCGGATGCAGCCGGATGTAGGGCCCGAGCTGAGGAAGGACTACGGTGGGCACGAGATCAAGGGGTGGACCCTTGAACCGGTGGGCCGACCGAGCAAGTGGATCACACTGACCGCGCTTCGAGTCCTTCGGCGAGTCGGCGAAGCCAGTTGATCCGGCGGAGGTTCAACCCCGTCATCCATTTGCTGTCGCAACCCCCGCGCAGAGCCGGCTCGACCCGGCGAGGCTCATCCCGGGCCTGGGGCGTTACTGCGCGTCGGCCGAAGAAACCCTAACTAGCACGGCCGCTTCTCGAGACGAGGGGGACGGCGCCGTGCGAACTCTACGCCCGGGGGCCATCACGCGGAGCTAAGACCTGTGTTCCCTCGATTCGAGTACTCGGACCCACCGCCCTCGGTGCGGGAGAAAGGGGATGTTCCGATCTTCCAGGAGTGGAGCCGTCTGAAACGGGAGGCCGCGCTCACCCGCATCGTCGCTGGCTTCGCCCTCTTCGCCGTGGGTATTCTCGCGATCGCGGTGCTCGCGAGCGGGGCCGGCGTGCTCGGCGATCTGATCGGGGCGGCCATCGCTGCGGTCGGTCTGTACTGGATCGCCGTGGGATTCGCCGAGGACTCTCGCGTTCGGGAAATGCGGGAGTCGGTGGTCGCCCGAAACTGGGACGGGTAGTCTCCTCCCGGTCGATCGCCGCCGTCCGCCGGCGACTAGATCCCTACGTTCTGCCTCACCACGGCCCATCGATCGGCATCGACGCGGGCCGCGCCGATCTCGGCGACCGCCTTCATCAACGGCGGGGGCGCCCCCGCCTTGACGCTGCCGATCAAGTCCGTGAGCTCGCTGACGTTCAGGGCGGGCAGCATCCAGCCGAGCAGCGCGAAGAGCCGATCCGGTTGGAATCCCGCGATGATCGCGCCCCGCATCTGGGCCTGTTCGGCGTCGGTGAAGTGCTCGCGCATGACCGGCACGAGCTCGGTCTCCTCCCGGTTCATGTGCGCGAAGTACGCCGCGAAGAGGTCGTTGGCCAACTGATTCAGGTGGATCCCGGCCGCCATCCGCTCTTCGCGCGAAGAGAGGGAGGCGAGCCCCCGGGCCCGCTCTCCGATCTCGAGCTCCCGGCGGGTGAGGCCCTGATGGTCCCGGATCAGTTCGGAGACGAGGGCATTGGCGGCCGCCGCGGATCGCGGGAACACCACTTTCTCCTCGTCGTGGGCGTGCGCGGCGAACGCGCACAGGAAGCAGCCGGCCGATCGCGCGATCGCGAAGTCGACCTCGAGGTCGGTGGCCAGCGCCTGGGTCGCGACCCGGTCCGTGAAGTCCGTGGTCTGCAGCCGAGTCGAGAGGTCGTACATCATCGCGCGTAGCCCCTTGTGTACCGGCGTGAACAGGTCCTCTTTGCCCGTCATAGATCGCGCAGTCCCCCGTGCGCGGCGCGACGACCCCGCTACGTTCTTAGAACTTTCTACGGCAGGCGTCAGGGGCAGCTTCCGCCGCGCGGCGCGCGACTACTTCCCGAGCGCGTAGTGGAGGAACACCGTGCTGTCCGGTAGCGCCTTCGCCTCGAGCAGGACGAAGTCGTGGCGACCCGGCGCACCCTTCGGAATGAGGTCCTCCGGGTACGTGGGATCGTCGGCCGTACGGAAGAGCGGCTTCCCCATCCCGATCAGGGACGGTTGGACCTGGACCAGGATCTCGTCCACCAGATCCTCCGCGAGCAGCGACTGGGCGATGCGGGGTCCACCCCCGACGGCGATGTTCTTTCCCTTCGCGGCCTTCAGCTTCGCGACCTCTTCGGACGGGGCCCCTCGAACTATCCGAGTGTTCTCCCACAGGGATTTCTGCAGGCTCTTCGAGAACACCACCTTCTCCGCGCGGTTGGAGAACCGGGAGAACTCCTTCTGCCACTCCGTGGCCTTCGGCTCGTCCTTCTTCGTGGGCCAGTAGGCGGCCCACTTCGGATAGGCGACTCCGCCGAGGATGATCGTGTCGATCGAGTCGAATCGGGGCTTCCACATCGGTTCGTCGGTGTCGAGCGTGTACGGAAGAGTGTCGTAGACCGGAAACTGGGCCTGTCCATCGATCGTCATGAACATCACCATCTGCACCTTGCGCATCGGGGTCACCGGAGCGTGGATGGGACTCCAGACTAAGAACGGGCGCTCGGCCCGTTCCTAACGCATTCGGATTCGTCTGAGCAGGCTCCGGCCTGGGTCTCGAACGCAGCGCTGTCCACCGGCGCGGTCGCCGCGAAGTTCAATTCCGACCGGACGTCTTCCCGCGTCGCCCCATGGATTTCCCAGGGACACCCGGAACGGTCTTGGGGAGGAGCATGGTCCCTCGCGCCGCCATGTTACGGAGAAGGCCCGCCGCTCGGAGGTCGTCCGGCCGCCGGAGGGTAGGACTCCGCCGCGGATTTCGGGCGAGCCCGCATGACTCGCCCCTCGGCCCGGAGGGTGACCGCAGCCGCGCTCGCACGGAGGGGAGGCCCCGGGACCCATGACGCGCCGGCTCGCGGCGATCATGTTCACCGACCTCGTGGGGTTCACGAAGATGGGCCAGCGGGACGAGGAGGCGGCGCTCCGGCTGCGCCGGGAGCACCAGTCCCTGCTACGACCGATCTTCGCCACCTTCGGCGGGCACGAGGTGAAGACGCTCGGCGATGGCTTCTTGGTCGAGTTCCACAGCGCGGTCGAATCGGTCCGGTGCGCGGTGGAGATCCAGCGCACCGTCGCGCGGCGCAACTCATCGGCCGATCCGGGCGAACAGATCCTGCTGCGGATCGGCCTCCACGTCGGGGATGTCGTCGAGGAGGACGGCGACATCCTAGGGGACGCGGTCAACGTCGCATCCCGGATCGAGCCACTCGCCGATCCCGGTGGGGTCTGTCTGTCCGAGACCGTCTATCAACAGGTGCGGAACAAGCTCCCCGTGCTGTTCGAACGGATCGGGCCGCGGAGCCTCAAGAACGTGCAGGAGCCTGTGGAGATCTACCGCGTCACCGACGGCGCGGCGCCGCGTCGGCCGCCCGACAGCCCGGCCGAAAAACCGCACAACCTGCGGCTCGCGATCCTGCCTCTCGCGAACCTCAGTGCGGAACCCGAGGACGAGTTCTTCGCCGACGGCCTCACGGACGAGCTGATCTCCCGAACGGCGCAGCTCCCCCAGCTGCGGGTCATCGCCCGAACCTCAGTCCAGCGTTACAAGAGCACGTCCAAGTCGATCCGCGAAGTGGGCGAGGAACTGGACGTGGGAGTGGCGTTGGAAGGCAGCGTCAGGAAGTCGGGCAACCGCGTCCGCATCTCGGTGCAGTTGGTCGACGTCCGCTCCCAGGCCCCGATGTGGTCGGTCCGCTACGATCGACCCTTCGACGACATCTTCGCGGTCCAGGACGATATCGCCGGGCACGTCGCCTCGTCCGTGGCCGAGCGCCTCGCGGGATCGACGGCGGCACCCGCGGCCCCCGTGCCGTTGGTCGCGCCCGACACGGCGGACATGGAGGCGTACAAGCTCTTCCTCCACGCGAAGCAGCTCTTCTGGGAAAAAGGCTCGATCGAAACGACCCGGACGGCCCTGGCGATGTTCGAGAACGCCGTCGCGCGAGATCCGCGGTTCGCGCGCGCCCGCGTGGGTCTCGCGGAGACCCTGTTGTATCTCGCCACCGAGGGCGTCACCAACTACCGGGAAGCTGAGGAGCGGGCCCGGCGCGAGCTCGGGATCGCTCTCGAGATCAACGACGGGATCGCCGAGGCGCATTCGGTCCTCGCGGCGCTGTATCTCAGCAGCGATCGGTTCGCGGACGTGGAGCGGGAGGCGGGCCGCGCGATGCAACTCAACCCCAGCCTCGCCGACCCGTACCGGTGGCTCGCCCAGCTCGCCGCGGGTAACGGCGACATCAACGAAGCGGTCCGCCTCCTGGACGCCGCGCGGGGATTGAATCCCGAGGACGTCAACGTCCTTTCGTTCTACGGCCGGGCACTGTTCTACTCCGGTCGGGAGGAGGAGGCGCTCGCCTTTTGGGATGCGACCAAGGATCGGATCCGGTTCCGCACGAACGCCCACCTGAGCGAGTACTACCTTTCGAAGGGAGACCTCGTTCGCGCGGAGCAATCGGTCCGAGAGATGGAGAGCATCCGGCCGACGAGCGGTTGGACGATGGTGTACCGAGGTATGCTGGCGGTCCGCCAGCACGATCCGGCGACGGCCCGGCGCCTCATCGGCCAATTGGAGGCGCGCGAGAAAAAGGGGGAGATGGTCGTCTTCTTCATCGGGTTCTTGGACTACGCGCTCGGTGACACCGACGCGTTCCTCGCACGCATGGATCAAGCGCTCGGGGCGGGATCGCTGCCCTTGCTCGAGCTGTCGTACTCTCCCACCTTTGCCGAGGCGCGCAAGGATCCCCGGCTGCAGGACATCCTCCGCCGGCAGCGCGAGCTCAAGGACGCCCCGGGCGGAAGCGCACGGTAGGAGACGTCACCGACCCCAACCCCCGGACGGGGCGACGCGGATCAGTGTCCCGGGAGGAGTCCCAGGCCGCGGAGCATATCGCGCGCGGCCGCTTCCACGGACGGGACCGGCCCGAAAAGCTCGGCCTGGCGGCGCGTGTCGGCCACGTACTTGCCCGTCTGGAAGAACCGGAACATCGCCATCATGTCGTCATTGCCCGCCCGCCCACCCTGCGGCGGGGCCATCTGTACCGGACGTCCGAGGACCCGTCCGATCAGAGCCGCGTATTCCGGCCCGGACAGCGGCCGGTCGGACCCGAGGTCGATCTTCTGCCCCAGCGCCCGAGGCTCATCGACCGCGAGGCCGATCGCGCGGGCCACTTCGGTGGGGGCGATGTACGTGATGCGAACTCCTTCCGGGGTCATGCCGAATACCTGACCGTTCTCGATGCCCTGCCGGATCATCTGGCCGTACGGTCCCTGAGGGGCGTACAGGAACGCGCCGGGTCGGAGCGATACGAAGGGCACCCCGTGCTGTCCGAGATAGTCCTCCGTTTCCTTCTTCGCCCAGAAGTGGGGAACGTCGGGGGCCTGATCGCACTGGAGGATGCTGAGGAGCACGAACCGCGGGACGCCCGCGCGCCTCGCTTCGTCCACGAGGTTCCGATTGCCTTCGTGATCGGTGCGCAGGGAGTCGCCCTTGCGTCGCTCCGAGTAGCCGATCGCGGAGGTGACGACCGCCGAGACGCCGTCGGCAACTCCCCGCAGGGATGCGGGGTCGAGAAGATCCCCCCGGACGACCTCGACCGTCTTGGGAAAGTTCGAGGCGTCACTTCCCGGCCGCACCAGGGCTCGAACCCTTTTGCCGCGGGAGACCAGATTGGCAAGCACCAGTTGGCCGAGGTGACCGGTGGCTCCGACCTGAAGGACCGGCCGATCGTCTGGGCGCGCGGATGGTGCGGGCATGCCCCGGCAACCGCCCCCCGTTTATATTGACCGATTTTCGGCCGCTCGACTCACAGAGCGACCGTCCTGGCTCGTGCGGCGCGGGCGGCCTGTACCCTACCGTCGCGACGCACCGCTCAACGTCCGGAGTCGCTTCAGTCGCTTGGGCTCGTGCGTCGCCAGCCACGAGTCCTTCGAAAGCTCCGTGTACGCCCCGCGAAAGAACGGTCGTGCCTCTCGAGACCGGCCGAGCGCCAGCAAGCACTCACCGAGTTCTTCGAAGACGTACCCGTCCTTCCGCCTTGCGCGGCGCCATGCTGCGAGCAGGCGCCGTTGCGCACGGAGCGCCTCCGAGGTGCGTCCGTTCATTCGCAGGGCCTTCGCGACGCACCACCGGGCGATCCGGATTTCCGCGGGATCTCGCTGCAACTGACGGAAGTGCAAGGCTCGACGGAACGAACGCAACGCGTCGCGGTACGCTCCGGCGTTGATCTGGCTCCACCCGATGTTGTTCAGGAGGGACGCTCTCCACCGACGCGCCCCTCGGTCCCGAGAACTATCGGAGAGTGCCAGAGCCCTCGCATTCCAGGCCGCTTGAGTGGCCCCGCCCGTGGCGAGCGCTGCCATGTGAGCGGCATCGACGGCGAGCGCGTCTTCGCCGTGATCGCGGGCGATCCGCCAGGCGGCGCGGAAAAGAGGTAGCGCCCGCCGGGGCGCTCCGCTAGAGTTGAAGACTCGACCACGCTCGAGCAGGTAGCGGGTCTCGGTGCGCGGCGCCAGGTCCGGCCGGCGTGGCTTGAGCGCACTCAGTGTTCGGCGCGCGCCTCGAAAGTTGGATTGAAGAGCCTGCGCCCGGGCAAGCTGCGTCAGCCCCTCGTCGTGCAGGTCGCTGCGGTTCGCGTCCCTCGCCCGTCGAACAAATCGTCGAAAGCGCAGTTCGGAGGCCTTGGGGTCACGGAAGTCCCACAGAGCGTCCAGAGCCGACGTGGAAAGGGTTGGGCGAATCGCGGAATGGCGCGTCACCGGCGAAATCGGAGAAAGGATGAGTGCCTTTAGTCGTTCCTGGGCGGATGACCACGCCGGAACCGACTACGCGCTCAGCCGTCGGAACTCGTCCTCGCTGATCTCGATCTCCGCGGCGGCGAGATTCTCCTCGAGGTGTTCCACCGACAGCGTTCCCGGAATCGGCAGCATGACCGGCGATCGCCGGAGCAGCCAGCGCAACGCCAACTGATGCGGGGTCACGCCGCGCGCGCGCGCCAGT
>JASIBA010000118.1 GCA_030041735.1 Thermoplasmata archaeon
CACCTGGTTCGGGGCGTACCTGGTCGAGGGGGACCGGGTCGTTCGGTCCGCTCCCGTACCGTTGGATCCCACCGCGCTGGCCGGGCGCGGACGTCTCCGGCGCGCCGGCGGCGTGACGCCCGAGGAGGAGGAACTGCTGGCCGACCCCGGGCGGGCGGGCTGGACCACGCGGGACCGACGCCTCGCGGACCGGGGTCCGGTGTTCGATCCGCTCGCGCCGGCGGGACCGCCGACCTCCGTCCCGCTGCCGGACCCTGCGCCGCTTCGCTCGGCCCTGCTCGAGGAGGCGGTCGCGGCGATCGCCGACGCGTGGGACCCGTCGATCCACGTCGAGGAGGCGGTGCGGGCCGCGGCGGATCTCGACCGCGTCGGCAATCTGCTCGGCGAGCGGATCGGGAGCTGGGTCTCCCGGGACTCTCCCGAGATCGACCCGGGCGACCACGACCTCGCGGTACGGCGGGCGCTCGAGGGCGGAGGCGATCCGGCGCTCGCGCCGGTCGACCCCGGGCTCGCCGACGCGCGTCGTCGCCTCGCGGAGTCGTACCGCGCGCTCCGGGCGGTCCGAGCCTCGCTCGCCGACGCGGTGGCGACGGCGGCCCCCCAGCGCACGCCCAACCTCACCGCCCTGCTCGGGCCCGAGCTCGCGAGCCGACTGGTCGCCCAGGCCGGAGGGCTGGATCGGCTCGCCCGGCTGCCGTCCAGCACGGTCCAGGTCCTCGGGGCCGAGACCGCGTTCTTCGAGCACCTTCGGGGCCGTGCCCCGCCGCCGCGGCACGGGCTGCTGTTCCTCCACCCCGCCGTGCAGAGCGCGGGCCGGCGCGATCGGGGCCGCCTGGCGCGGACGCTGGCCGGCAAGGTCGCGATCGCGGCCCGGCTCGACCGCGGCGGAGCGCCGATCGACCCCAGCCTCACCGCGAGCTTCGAGGCGCGTCGCGCACGGCTCGCGTCGGCGAGGACCCGCCCCGGCGAGCCGGCGGCGCGCCGCCGCTCACGGAAGCCACTTGACCGTGCAGCCCGCGACCGGTAGCTCGGCGGGCTCGACCGCCTGACCGGCGAGCGCCTGCTCGATGGCCCGCGCGAGGTAGGTCTCGGTCACCCGCTCGGGGTGTTGGTGGTCGTTGTCGATGCGGCCCTGGAAGAGCAGGCGTCGGTTGCGGCCGAACAGCATCGGGTGCGGGGTGACCAGGGCGCCGTAGGCGTGCGCCACGGCCTGACCCTCGTCCTGCAGGTACGGGAAGGGATAGTGGTGGGCCTTGGCCCGCTGGACCATGGACTCGAACCGGTCCTCCGGATAGGCCCGAGCGTCGTTCGAGTTGATCAGGACGAAATCGACGCCCTTCGGACCGAACCGACGCGCGAGCTCGATCATCCGGCCCTCCCACGCCTGGACGTAGGGGCAGTGGTTGCACCAGAAGGCGACGACGACCAGGTGGTCCTTCGGGAACTGGGAAAGACGGTAGGTCTTCCCGTCGATCCCGGGCAGCGCGAAGTCGGGCGCCGGATCCCCCGGGTGCAGGTGGAACGTGGACAGTTCGGCCATCGGCCCGGGCATCCCCCGTCGCTCTTACCTTTTGAGGGAGGTCGGCTCGTCCCGGGTGATGCCCGCTCCCCCCCCACCGCCATCGGGCGAGGGGCCGGACGCGCCCGGCGGGAGCGAGGTTTCGGCCGCCGAGAACTTCGCCGCGGACGAGCGGCGCCTGGAGTCGGCGACGCCCACGGCGCGCGCCGCCGCGCTCACGGACCGATCGCTCTCGGTGGGCGTCGCGACCCGGGACGACTTCGCGCCGGCGGAGCGCGCACGGGCGAACGGCCTGCCGGTCCTTCGCCGGTCCACCGGCGGGTCCGGGGTGCTGCATCTGCCCGGCGACCTGGTCTGGTCGGTCGTCTTGCCGCGCTCGGACCCGCGCGTGGGGCGGGATTTCGTGCAGGCCTACGAGCGGCTCGGGCGCGGCGTCGTCCGCTTCCTCGCGTCGCAGGGGCTCGCCGCCCGCTGGGTGCCCTCGCCTCCGCTCGCGCCGGACTACTGCGTCCTGAGCGGCCGGGGCGAGGTCGCGATGGTGGGGGAGGGCGTGCTGGGCGGGGCGGCCCAGCACGCGACGCACCGGGCGCTCCTGCACCAGGGGATGCTGGCGCGCCGGGTCGATCCCGAGGAGCTCGACCGGCTCTTCGCGCTACCCTCCTATGCGCGCGACCGGCTCGTCGGCCTCGAGGATCTCGGCGTCACCGCGCCGGCGCCGCATCTCGCCCGCGCGCTCGAGGCCGCGTTGGGCGTCGAGCTCGGCCTGGGATCAGGCCCCTCGGGGGCGTGAGGCCCACAGCGCGCTCGCGGCCGTTTCGGCGTCCGCCCGGATCCCTTCCCATTCGCCGCGGACGAGTCGGCGGGACTCCACCACGGGCGCGCCGGCGACGAAGACCGAATCGATCGCGTCGTCGGCGGCCGCGTACGCCAGGTGGGAGACGATCGCCTCGGGCCGCGCGGGGAGGAGCGTCGGGTGGTCCAGGCGCACGAGCGAGAAATCCGCCTGCTTTCCCACTTCGATCGAACCCAGGTCGTCCGCGCGACCGAGGAGCCGAGCTCCCTCGAGGGTGGCGAGGTCCAAGAGCTCCTGGGCCGAGAGCGCGGTCGCGTCCCAGCGGTGGTTCTTCTGCACCAGACCCGCGAGATGCATCTCGCGGAGCATCGAGAGCCCGTTGTTGCTCACGACCGAGTCCGTGCCGAGCCCGACCGCGGCGCCGGCCCGGCGGAGCTCGACGATCGGCGCGACGCCGCCTGAGGCGAGCTTGAGGTTGGAGCTGGCGCAATGCGCGATCCCGACCGAGCGGCGGGCGAGCCGGTCGATCTCCTGCCCGGTGAGCCAGACCGCGTGCGCGGCGACCTGGCGCGGACCGAGGAACCCGATCTCGTCGAGCCAATCGACCGGCCGGCGACCGGTGCGCTCGAGATGCTCGCTCACCTCGCGCCGGGTCTCGGAGAGGTGGTAGTGGCAGAGGGCCCCGTGACGCTCCGCGAGCTCGCGGGCGCCCAGCCAGGTGTCCCGGCTGCAGACGTAGACGCCCTGCGGCGCGACCAGCGGGGTCACGAGGGGATGGCCGGCCCACCGCCCCAGGAAGCCGGCGGCATTGTCGAGCGGTCGCCCGGACTGGGTCGTCTTGTCCGCATCGAGCACCGCCCATCCCAGGAACCCGCGGATGCCGAGCGATGCGGCCGCGCGCGCCACCGCGTCCTCGAAGTAGTAGAGGTCGAGGAACGACGTCGTGCCGCCGAGCAGCATCTCGGCGATCCCCGCGCGCGCCCCCACCTCCACGTCGGCCTCGGTGCGGTGCGCGTCGACCGCGAACAGGACCTCGAGGAAGCCGGCGAGCTCCCGGTCGTCCGCGATCCCGCGCAACGGCGCCATCGCGACGTGCGCGTGGGCGTTCACGAAGCCCGGCACGGCCGCGAACCGGTGCCCGTCGATCACCCGGGCGCCGTCCCGGGGCGCGCCGGGACCGACGTGGACGAACCGGCCGTCCTCGATGCGCAGGTCGGCCCGGCCGACGGTGCGGCGCGCGTCCTGGCGGAGGACCAGCGCGTCCGCGACGACGAGCGGGGGCGCGGGCGGGGACGGCACGGGGCCGGCGTAAGGGGGGCCGCGTAAAAGGGATGCGCGCGGGCCGCCGGCGGCGGGCGCGCTCAGATGTCGAGGTTGGTGACCTCGACCGCGTGCTCCTGGATGTACTCCCGACGGGGCTCGACCTCTTCGCCCATCAGGATCTGGAATAGCATGTTCGCCTGCCCCGCGTCCTCGACCGTGACGCGGAGGAGCGTCCGCGCGCCCGGCCGCATGGTGGTCTCGGCCAGCTGCTCGGCGTTCATCTCGCCGAGCCCCTTGTACCGCTGGAGCGTGACGCCCTTCGGACCGCCGAACTCCGCGAGGACCCGGTCCCGCTCGTCGTCCGAGTAGGCCCACTGGAACTTGCCGCCCTTCTGCACCCGGTAGAGCGGCGCCTGCGCGATGAAGACGTGGCCCTCGGTGATCAGCTGCGGCATCTTCCGGTAGAAGAGCGTGAGGAGCAGGGTCCGGATGTGCGAGCCGTCGACGTCGGCATCGGTCATGAGGATGATCTTGTGGTAGCGCAGGCGCGCCATGTCGATCTCCTCCCCGATGCCGATCCCGATCGCCGTGATCAGCGAACGGATGTGCTCGTTCTGCAGCATCTTGTCGAGCCGCGCCTTCTCCACGTTGAGGATCTTCCCGCGGAGCGGGAGGACCGCCTGGAACTCCCGGTCGCGGCCCTGCTTCGCGGTCCCGCCTGCGCTGTCCCCCTCGACGATGAACAGCTCGCACTCGGCCGGGTTGCGCGAGTGGCAGTCGGCGAGCTTCCCCGGTAGGCCTCCGCCCTCCAGCAGGCCCTTCCGTCGGGTGAGCTCCCGCGCCTTGCGGGCCGCCTCGCGCGCCTGGGCGGCCTGGACCGCCTTCACGATCAGCGACTGGCCGACGGCGGGGTGCTCCTCGAGGTACTCGGCGAGCTTCTCGTTGACCGCGCTCTCGACCTGGCCCTTGACCTCCGAGTTCCCGAGGCGGGCCTTGGTCTGCCCCTCGAACTGCGGCTCGAGGACCTTGACCGAGAGCACCGCGGTGAGGCCTTCCCGGACGTCCTCGCCGGTCAGGCTCTCCTTGTCGCCCTTGACGAGACCCCGCTTCCGGGCGTAGTCGTTGAGCGTCCGGGTGAGCGCCGCGCGGAAGCCGACGACGTGCGTCCCCCCGTCGGGCGTGTGGATGTTGTTGACGAACGCGAGCGTGGTCTCGTTGTACCCGTCGTTGTACTGGAGGGCGAGCTCGATGTCCGTGGTGTCCCGCTTGGCGTGGAAGTAGATCGGCGGCCGGAACAGGGGGTTCGTGGAGGTGTTCAGGTCCTCGACGAACTCGCTGATCCCGCCGGCGTGGTGGAACGTGACCTCGCTCGGGGTCCGCTCGTCCGCGAACCGGATCGCGACGCCGGGATTGAGGAACGAGAGCTCCTTCAGCCGCCGCTCGACCGTGTCGTGGTCGAAGGTCACGGTCTCGAGGACCGTGCCGTCCGGCTTGAACCGGGTCGTGGTCCCCGTCCCCTCGGCAGGCCCGATGACCTTGAGCGGCGCGACCGGCGCGCCCCGCTCGTAGCGCTGGAAGTACGCGTGGCCGTCGCGCCGCACGGTCACCTCGGTCCACTCGCTGAGCGCGTTGACCACGTGGACGCCGACCCCGTGGAGCCCGCCCGAGACCTTGTAGGTGTTCCGGTCGAACTTCGAGCCGGCGTGGAGCACGGTCATGACGATCTCGAGCGTCGGGCGATGGTACTTCGGGTGCTCCTCGACCGGGATTCCGCGACCGTTATCCGCGACGGTGCAGGAACCGTCGGAATGGAGCGTGACCTCGATCCGGTCGCAGGCGCCCGCGAGCACCTCGTCGATGGAGTTGTCGACGACCTCCGTGACCAGCTGGTGCAGACCCCGCGCATCGGTCGACCCGATGTACATCCCGGGGCGCCGACGGACCGCGGACAGCCCCTCCAGGACCTGGATGGAGCTGGCGTCGTACACCGGCGCGGAAACCCCCTGCTGAGCCATCGAATTACCGCCGGTAGAACCGACGTGTTGAACTGAGCCGGACACGCGTTATAACGCTTGGCTTGCGCCCGAAAACCGAGGCCAAAACGACCCCCCCGGAAAGGGGTCCGGGGGGACGCGTCCGGACGTATTTCCGGAGGCTCCGAAGTGGGCTGTTCGGGCCCCGGGAAGCGCTCGAACCGGACCGATCCGGACGCCCGCGCTCGCCCGAAGCGATAAGTGCGCACGCTGGCCTGCTCGACCTGTCCGATGCCCGACGAGCCGACGTCCGACCCGGTCGAGCCGGGCGAGGATCGCACGACGCCCCCGGCCGGCCGGCCGGCGCCGCCGGCTTCCGACGAGTCGGGGCAGGACTGGGCGACCCGGTACAAGTACCTCTACGCGGACTTCGAGAACTACCGGCGGAGGACCGAGCGCGAGCGGGAGAACCTGTCGCGCCAGGTCCGTGCCGCGATGATCCGGGAGATGCTCCCCATCCTCGAGGCGTTCCGGGCCGGTCGCGAAGCGGCCGCCCAGCTGCCGGCCGACCACCCGCTGCGGCGCGGCCTCGACCTCCTGGACCGCGAATGGTCCACGTTCCTGAAGCACGAGGGCGTCGAGCCGATCGCGACGGTCGGGTCGCCGTTCCGGCCCGACGAGGCGGTCGCCGTCGGCGAGGCGGCGGCGACCGACCGCACGCCCGCCGGCTCGGTGGCGGAGATCGTCCAGCAGGGGTACCGATTCTTCGGCGGAGTGGTCCGACCCGCCAAGGTCATCGTCGCGCGGGCCGGGGCCGACCGATCGAGCGAGGCGGACCGGGCGACGCCGGAGTCGGCGTAGGGCGTGGCGATGGAGCGGAGTTCCGAGATCTCCGGCTTCTACCGGAAGTCCATCGCCGAGCGGCGGGCGTTCGTGCAGGAGTGGGGCGGGCTCACTGACGAGGAGGCCCGATCGTTCGAGTTCCCGCCCGGGGTCGACCCCGGTACCGTCGACCGGATGATCGAGAACGTGATCGGCGTGATGCCGCTCCCGCTGGGCGTCGCGACCAACTTCCGCATCAACGGTCGGGACTACCTCGTGCCGATGGCAATCGAGGAGCCGAGCGTCGTCGCGGCCGCCTCGAACGCGGCCAAGGTCGCGCGCCCGACCGGGGGGTTCTTCGCGCAGACGACGGCGCCGGTGATGATCGGCCAGGTCCAGATCCTCGACGTCCCGGACCCGGTCGCCGCTCGCCTGCGCCTGCTCGACCGCAAGGACGACCTGCTGGCCGCCGCGAACGCGAAGGACCCGGTCCTCGTCAAGTTCGGAGGCGGCGCAAAGGACCTCGAGGCCCGCATCCTCGGATCCCCGCGCGGTCCGATGATCGTGGTCCACCTCCTGGTCGACGCGCGGGACGCGGGCGGGATGAACGCGGTCAACACGATGTGCGAGGCGCTCGCGCCCGAGTTCGCCCGGCTCACCGGCGGCCGGGTCGTCCTGCGGATCATCTCGAACCTCGCGATCCATCGGCTCGCCCGGGCCCACGCGACCTTCCCGGCCGACGCGCTCCGGACCCCGGACGCGACCGGGCCCGAGGTCGTGGACGCCATCCTGGACGCCTACGCGCTCGCGGTGGCCGACCCGTTCCGCTGCGCGACCCACAACAAGGGGATCATGAACGGGATCTCGAGCGTCGTGATCGCGACGGGGAACGACTTCCGCGCGATCGAGAGCGGGGCGCACAGCTACGCGGCCTGGCGCGCCGGCGAGTCCGAGGCCGCGACCGTGATCCTGCCGCTCACGACCTACGAGAAGGACAAGGACGGCAACCTCGTCGGATCGATCGAGGTGCCGGCGCCGGTCGGCCTGATCGGGGGCGCTACGGCCGTCCACCCGACCGCCAAGGCGAACGTGAAGGTCCTCGGCGTGAAGAGCGCCCGGGAGCTCGGCGAGGTGCTCGCCGCGGTCGGGCTCGCGCAGAACTTCTCGGCCCTGCGGGCCCTCGCGACCGAGGGGATCCAGCGCGGTCACATGGAGCTCCACGCCCGGAACATGGCGGTCAGCGCCGGCGCGCGCGCGGACGAGGTCGATCGGGTCGTGGACCGCCTCGTGCGCGAGCGCCAGGTGCGGTTCGACCGGGCCAAGGCGATCCTGGACGAGCTCCGCGGCGGCGCCGCCGGATGAAGCTCGGGGTCCTCGGGCTCCAGGGCGACGTCCCGGAGCACCGTCGGGCGCTCGCCCGGTTCGTACCTCGCGCGCACGTCGTGGAGGTGCGCCGCTCCGCCGACCTCGCATCGCTCGACGCGCTGTTCCTCCCGGGCGGGGAGTCGACCACGATCGCGCGCCTGCTCGAGGAGTCCGGCCTGTGGAACCCGCTCGGCACGGCGGTCCGAGCGGGACTGCCCGTGCTGGCCACGTGCGCGGGCCTGATCCTTCTCGCGCGCGATCTCGCACCCGGGGCGTCCGGCACCGATCCCCCGACGCTCGGGGTGCTGGACGTTCAGGTCCGCCGAAACGACTACGGGGCCCAGGCGGAATCGTGCGAGGCGCCGGTGCGCGTGGAGGGGCTCGGATCCCCGCCGTTCGTCGGCGCGTTCATCCGGTCCCCGAGGATCCTGTCGGTCGGACCGTCGGCGACCGCGATCGCCTGGCGCGACCGGGAGGTCGTGGGGGCCCGGTCCGGGAAGGTCTGGGGACTGACGTTCCATCCCGAGCTCTCGGACGACCCCCGGGTCCACCGGGCGTTCCTGCGTTCCGCCGGGCTCGTCCGCTAGCCTCCTCGCGCCAGCACGACGAGCACCCCGACGACGACCGCGAGCGCGATCGCCCCCGCGATCGCGGCCGCGACCCGAACCCTCCGGGACACGCCGGAGGCGCTGCCCCAGAAGATCGGGACCGGGCCGATGAGGACCACGCCGCCCGACGCGGACCCCTCGAGGACCGCTCGATCGGACGCGGCCTCCTCGGTCGCCACGACCGCGAACGGCAGCGTGACCACGCCGGCCGCGAAGAGCCCGACGCCCGCCGCGAACAGCAGCGAGCCGCCGTAGACCACCGGGAACACGACGACGATGGCCGCGCGCGCTCCGCCGGCGGCCACGGCGACCGCGATCGCCGCCGCGCCCCCCGCGATCAGCGTCGGCGGGACCCAGCGGACGCCGCGCACGCCGGACGAGGCCCCGGGCCGCGCTTGGAGGTTGCGGTGGAGCTAGTGGTAGGTGTCGAAGCGGTACGGCTCGAGCGGCAGTTCGCCGAGCGCCATCAGGAACTCGGGGGGCGTCAGGATCGGCCGGGCGTAGAGCGCCCCGTCGTCGAGCGCGATCCGGGGGCAGGCCGTGTTCACGTACGCGTCGAACGCGCGACCCTCGAGATCGCGGGGATCGAGGCGATCGAACAGCAGGATCTCGGCCTCGCGCCCGCGCGCGGCGGCGCGCTGCTGGAGCGCCAGCGCGGTCGGGGACCGGTTCTGGCCGGCGAACGTCGACACGAGGATCCCCCAGCGCAGCGCGTCGCGGGCGGCGGCCACCGTGAGCTGCCGCTTGCGCACGAGCGCGGCCCGGTCGATGGGCGGCTCGAGCGTCCCGCGCAGCGGGTCGAGCGACCACACCGGCCGGTCGACGGCGAAGGCGAGACCGATCGGATGGAACTGCCCCGTGCCCACGAACAGGAAGGCGTCGACGTCGGCCGCGATCGACTCCGCCCCGGTGTAGTTGCAGCCGAGCGCCTGCGCCGCATAGGCGAGGCGACGATCTCCCTGCCCGACCCGGACGGACCGGCCGGTCCGCGCGATCGCGTCCGAGAGGGGCCCGACCAGATCGAGGTGTTGCACGGAGGCGACGAGGCCCAGCCGGCGCGGCACGCCCGCCCGATCGACGACCGCGGCCAGCCCCGCCGGGTCTCCGCCCCGCTCGCGCATCTCGACGAAGAACGTCGTCCGGGGCAGAGCGACGTTCGGGATCGGCGCGTGCCCGAGGACGACCGCGAGGTCGGCGCGGGGCGCCTCGTCGGGCGAGGGGAAGTCGCACGCTCCGAAGCACGCACGGGCGGCGAGCGCCACGGGCACGCCGGTGGCCTCCCGGAGCTGCGCGGCGAGATCCCCGGCGTTGCGGACCAGCCCGGCCGGCACCTGCAGCACGAGGCGCCGGGGGCCCGCGGCCCGCACGGCCGCGAACAGCGCCTCGTCGAACCGGGGGAACACCCGGGCCGCGGGCGGCGGTCCGTCCGGCGGCGGAGTTCCGTTCGGCATAGGCGAGAACGACCGGGCGGGCCGCCCTAAGCGTTGCGGGGCGGGCTCCGGTCGAGCACTTCAGCCAGGCGACTAACCGCGGCCCGGTTGTCCTCGAAATGGAGCCGGGCGCGGGCCTCCGCCGGGCTCACCCACGCCGCTTCCTCGTGCTCGTCGCTGAGGCGGGGCGCGAACGAGCGGGGGACCTCCACGCCGAAGGCATGCAGCCGCCAGACCTGCCCGTTGTCCGCGCGGAACTTGACGTGCCAGTCCAGCGGGAGCACGCGGCGGGGTTCCGCAAGGCCGGTCTCCTCGGCGAGCTCGCGGGCGAGCGCCGCCTCCAGGCTCGCGTCCGACGGCTCGACCTTGCCGCTGATAGGGACCCAGATCTGCCCGCGCGCGGGGGGCCGCCGGAAGATCAGCAGCTCGAGCGGCGGGGTCGCGAACAGGTAGCCCTCGACGCACTCGCGCGCGACCGGGCCCTCGGGCTCGTCCACCTAGCCGCCCCGCGCGAGGATCCGCATGATCGCCTCGGCGGGCTCGCCGTTCGTCGCGCGGAGCGCCTCGACCGCCTCCTCGTGGGAGACGTGGGCCTGCTCCATCACCAGCCGGACGTCCTCCTCCGGCGGTCCGGCCGGAGCGGCCGGCGCCGCGGGAGCGGCGCCGGGCGGCCCGGCGGCGCCCCGGGGTCGGAGGACCGGCTGACCCACGATCTGGTAGGTCCGGACTCCTTGCACCGTCAGGATCGTCACCTCGGGCTGGGCGAAGACGTGGTCCTTGGTCCGCGTGCGGATGATCACCTCTTCGACGTCCGGCACCGGATCGGTGGTCATGCCGAGGCGCCGCATCATGAGGTCCATCTGCCGCTGGTTCCGCGGGCCGCCGGGGATCATGCCGCTTCCTCGTCCCCCGCGTCGTCGCTCGCATCGTCGCCCGTCGCGGAGCGGATCCGGCGCTCGAGGTCCGGGTCGTCGACCCCGACCTTCTCGCTCTCGCTCTCGGCGACCCGGACCGATCGTCCCCGCCGTCGCCGGCCTTCGCGGGCGCGACGGGTCTGCTCGACCAGGTCGTCCATGAGGCCGGCCACGCCCGCGAGGAGGTTCCAGCCGGTGTGCGACGCGAAGAAGATCCCCAGGTCCGAGTGGAGCCGCGCCTCGACCGTGATGTCGCTCGTCCGGTGGGTCGCGTGCGGCGCGAGGTGGAGGCTCAGGAACGTCGGGCGCGCCTGCTGGGCGATCCGCCGGAGCCCCCCGGCGACGACGTGGTCGATCTCGGCGAGCAGGCCGGGATCGCCCGAGCCACGGAGCCCGGAGACCTCGACGTAGACGTCCTCGAGCCGGGTCCGACCTCCCGCCGGTCGCCCCTGTCCGACCACGATCCCGAGCAGTTCGGACTGACCGGTGACTCGGGGCGGGCGCCCCGGTTCGACGACGAAGACGCTCGAGATCTTCTCGCGGGTCATCGCGAGCGCGGCCTCGGCCGCGGAGCTGCCGACCTCGACCGTGACCGGCGGCGCGCGCATGATCGATCCGACCTCGACCTCGAGCGCGCTCTCCCGGGCGCGGGTGTCGCGCTTGCCCCCGACGCGCGGATGGGCGAGCAACGAGCCCAGGTCGGCCATCCCGACGGCGCCGACCAATCGGTCCTTGCGGTCGAGCACGGGGAGGGGGTGCGCCTCCAGCAGCCGGATCTGGCTGAACAGGTGGCGCACGAGGTCGCTCTCGTGGACGACGAGGTCGGCGGCCCGGGCGACCTGCTCGACCCGGACCCGCTGGACCGCGGGGATCGTCGGGAGCGCGCGCACCAGATCCGTGCGGCTCACCACGCCCAGGAGCTCGCCCCGACGACCGACGACCGGCGCCGCGCGCAGCCCGTTCCCGAGCAGCTCCTCCGCGAGCTCCGGCAGCGGCGTCGTCGGCGTGACGAGCGGCGCGAGCGTCACGAGCCGCTCGACCTTGGTGTCGAGCGCCCAGCTCATGCGCCGGGCGATCGACTCGAAGGTGATCATCCCGGTAAGGCGGGCGTTCCGCAGCACGGGGATCTCGTGGAAGCCGCGGGCCCGCATCACCCCGAGCGCCTTCGAGATCGGGGCGTCGTGGGGGAGCGTGACCGGCTTCGAGGTCATCAGATCGGCCGCGGTCGGCCACCCGAGAGCCATCGGGCCGGCGGAGGTCCGTTAGGCTATAGCGGCTGCGGACGGCCGGCCGTCAGGGAAGGTCCCGGGCCATCTGGTAGCCGTTCTCCCCGTCCGAGTAGTAGGCGCGGAGCAGGTCGATCACCGAGAAGCGGAAGCGCGTGTAGAACCGGATCGCGCGGGCGTTCGAGACGCGGACCTCGAGCGTGGCCCGGCGGTAGCCCCGGTCGCGGCTCCGCTCGAGGAAGGTCGACATGAGGAGCGCGCCGACGCCCTGGGTCCGGTGGTTCCGGTCGACCGCGAACATCAGGACGCGGACCTCGCGCTCGACCTGGCTCACGCCGAGCAGGAACCCGACGGGCACGTCGTGCGGGTCGGCGGCGATGAGGAACCCGTCCGGCCACTCCGCGCTCAGCGACTGGTAGAGCGACGGGTCGTAGTGCTCGCGCAGCGCGTCCGCGACGATCGCCGCCACGAACGGGACGTCGGTCGGGCGGAACCGGCGGAGCGAGACCGGGGGCCGGTCCTCGGGGAGCCGCACCGCGGGCGGCCCCGCAG
>JASIBA010000119.1 GCA_030041735.1 Thermoplasmata archaeon
CCGGTGCCCGCGTCGACGCCGACGTCACCGCCCGGCCGCGAGAGGAGCTGCTCCACCTGCTCCAGGTCCTTGGTCCGGTATCCGCTGAAGACTCCCCAGACGTAGATGATCGCCGCGAACACGAGGAACAGCGGCGTGTCCCATGGAGTCGGGATGTAGCCGTGGGGGTGGATCAGGAGACCGCCCACCGACAACCACGAGTTGTAGACCGAGAAGAAGTTGATGAGATACATCCCGAGGAGGAGCACGAGCACCCAGATGCCGGCCTTGACCATGCGCTTCCCGTCGGAGTGGGACTTCGCGTAGAGTAGCGCCGTCGGGACCCCGATGATCAGCACGAGCGCGATGTAGTAGATCGCGAACGTCGTGATCAGCGTGCCATCGGACGCCGGGGGCTTGGAGGGAGAGAGCGAGACGACGTCGCCGATGTAGAGGTTGACGTACCCCCACGCGGTCACCGCGACCATGGCCGCGAGCTCCACGATCCCGATGATCAAGGCCGTGCCGCGCGAGAGGCCCATGTTCCGGGGTACGTAGAAGAAGTAGATCACCGGCAGTACGAGGAACAGCACGCTCATCACGTAGAACAGGCCGCCAAAGGCCGTCCAGTAGATCACGAACGCTCCGCCAATGAACGCGATCGCGCCGATGATCCAGGCGGCGGGCAATCGGAACGGTCGCTTCATGTTCGGCGCATGGCGCCGGAGGGCGAGCAGCGTCAGCGGCCCCATGATCAGGGAAACGGCGAACGCGTCGGTCACGAACCCGGCGAAGAGGTACCAGGACGGGAACGGCGCGATGAAGATTCCGCCCACGATCGTCGTGACGATGAGCGCGATCCACGGAATTCGGGTGCGCTGCTGGATCCGAAGCAGGGGCTTCGGGAAGTAGCCGTCCGCCCCCACACCGTAGACGGCCCGGGTCGCCTCACCGAGGAACACCCAGCCCGTTCCCGCCGGAGAGATCACCGCGTCGGCCAGCAGGAACGCCGCGAATCCGCCCAGGAGGGCGGGTCCCGCCTCCTTCATGACGTTGTAGAACGGCGCCGTGTGGAGCGGTCCCGAGGAGAGCGCGGACCAGCTCGGCGGGATGATGCCCGCCGCGGTCCAGTTGATGGCCCCGATGAAGACCACCTGGAGGAGGACGTAGAGGATCACGGCCGCGGTGATCGAGAGCACGATGGCGCGCGGGGCGTCCCGCTGCGGGTTCTTGGCCTCACCCGAGAATTGCGCGGCCCCCCGGAACCCGAGATAGGCGAACCCGATCCCCGCGGTCGGGATCGAGGTGAAGATCCCGGGCCATCCGAACGGGGAGAACCCTCCGGCGATGGTGAAGTTGCTCGCGTGATAGACCGTGAACAGGAAGATGATCGTCAGCGTCGGGATGATGAACTTCCACCACGTGACGACGGTGTTGAAGGCGCCCAGGAATCGAACGCCGACGTAGTTCAGGAAGAAGAAGCCGATCAGAAGGAGGATCGCGACCCCGACGCCCTCGCTGGAGAGGAGGCCGTTCGCGGCCACGGCGTTCGGGATGATCCCGGGGGGCTTCGAGGCGAGATAGGTGATGACGGCCTCCGCCTCGATCGCCGGTACGGTGATCGAACCGAGGATGTACGCCGAGGCGATGATGAACCCCGTGAACCCGCCGTGGGAGTAGAGCGGGCCTCGTACCAGCTGACCCGTCTTGTGGAGCGACGAAGCGACCTCGGCGAAGCAAAGGCCGATGGCCATCATGAATATCCCGCAGATGATCCACGCGACGATCGAGGCCGGGCCCGCGAGTTGAGCGGCGAACGAGACCGCGAACAGCCATCCCGAGCCGACGACCCCTCCGAACGAGATCATGAACAGATCTTGGAAGGAAAGCGCGCGGCGTAGCTTGCGATCCGATTCGTCCGCCAGGAGGACCTGTCCACCGCTGGGTGCTGCACTCGCCATGTTGCTTCTCCTCTACTCCCTCAGAGTTCCCCGCCCCGGCCGCGACTCGAACGGGGCCCGCACAAGTACACCGAGCCCCCAGGGGCGCCGCCGCATCCGGCCCCCGTCAACGCCAGGCGTTGGAGACAAGACCGACGGCGGTACGCGGAAGTGCTACTTAGATGTCGCCTTTTTTCTCGACGGACCCTTTTCGTGGGGCGGCACCGGATTTCGGCGCCCGGCGCTGCGTTCGGGATGGATTCGCCGGTCGCACGACCCGCGGCGCGCTCGCTCCCCCGGGGTGCGAGCGGGCGGGGCCGGCGGGATTTTCGTCGTGATTATTATACGACATTTCGTTCCCGGCAGCGGGGAACTCCCGCGAGGGAGCGCGAACGCATGACCGGTAGGATAGCGCGGGAGTCGGGCCGAGAGTCGGCGACGCGGAGAACGTCCTGGATCGGGCTCTGGGGAGCGCTGCTCGTCGGCCTGATCATGTTCCTATGGGGCGCAGGTGCGGCGGTCGCGATGCCGGCCGGTGCGCATCTGTCGGTGGGGCTAGGGGCGACGGCCTCGACACCGAAGGTATCCGGCGCGCTAGCGCACGTGCCCGTGGGGCCCGGGATCGCCTCGCTCCCTGCGAGCGGAGCCGGCGGTCCGGCGGATTGGACGAGCTACAACTGGGCCGGATACGCCGACATCAAAAAAAGCGGTAACATTACCGAGGCCACTGGCGAGTGGTTCGTGACCGCCGTGTCATGTGCGAACGCTCCCAAGAAGGGGAGCTTCGAGGTCCAGTGGGTCGGAATCGACGGTTGGGGAAGCGACACCGTGGAGCAAGCGGGCACCCTGAGCTATTGTTCGGGCCCGGGAGCCGCCCCCCAGTATTACACGTGGTGGGAGTTCTGGCCGTACAACGACATCACCTTCGTCACCCAGGAGACCGTGGGTGATTTCGTCCAGGCGACCGTCCTGTACAGCCCGAACGTCTGCTACGGGACCGCCTGCGGAGTCTACACGTTGGTCTTCCAGGATTTCGACAACGCCTCGAACAACTTCGTGGTGGCAGGGAACCCGTCGGTCTGCGACTCGAATGGTTGTGAGAACGGTCCGGACCTGTCGGCCGAGTGCATCTCCGAAGCCCCCTCGGGGTTCGGCTATCCCGGCTACACGCCGCTCGCGGACTACGGAGAGACCGACTTCTACTACTGTTCGGCGACGATCCACGGACACTTCGCCGGGATCGGCAGCCTCTCTGCCGTCGCCACGGTGTACCACATCAACGAAGTCGACAGCGCCGGCCATCTGATGCAGAAGACCGGGCCGATCGGGACCCTGGCTCCGCCCGGCAACGATGGGAAGTCCTCCTTCTACATCGTCTGGAAGCGCCTCAGGTAGGGCGCCGCATAGCTCGCTCGCAGCCGGGTCAGCCGCCGGATCGCCCGTGACCGGCCCAACCCTTTCTCCCCTCTGCGAACAGCTCGGCGGGCGCACGCTCTCGCCTGTACGCGACCGTCATGCCGGCGCGTCGGGGAGTCATCGGTAGCTTCTTGAGCGTTGCTCGCAGAGCTGCCGCTCGAGGATAGACCCGCCATGCGCGAGCGTTGGTGGAAGAGACCGATCGTCCCGCTGGGACTCATGGTCGTCGTCTTTTTCGCCATCTCGTTCGCCTCGGGCGCGGCCGCGTACTACAACACCTACCCCGGCGGCGAGATGTACGACGCGGGCATCATCGTACAGGCTACGGCGTCGACCGCCTTCGGGCATCACGCCCCCTTCTACGAGTCGGCCGATTGCCTCTCGAAAGCCCGGTGCTCCTTCCTGATCGTCCACCCGGCGTTCGTGCTCTACCTCGTCGCGCCGCTCTACGCGCTCGCCCCGTCCATCCTGACGCTCTTCGCCGTGCGCTCGCTCATCGTCGCCGGGGCCGCGGTCCCGCTCTACTGGCTGACCCGACAAGTGACGAACTCAGCGGGCAAGGGTCTGCTCGCCGCCGGTCTCTACCTGGTCTGGGCGCCGACGCTGGCCGGCGACGTCTTCTCGCTTCACCTCGAATCGTTGCTGCCCTTGGAACTGTTCTCGCTCGTGGCGCTGTGGCAGGCCGGACGCTATCGGTGGGGTCTGCTCGTGGCGACCCTCGCCTTCCTCACGATCGAGATCGCGCCGATCTTCGTGTTCCTGATCGCGCTCTTCTTCCTCGTCCCCTACCTCGCCCGCGAGATCCGGAGAGATCTGGCGCGGCATCCGTCGAGGGATCCGTCCTCCATTCCTTTCCTCGCCCGCGCGCGATCGGGCCTCCAACGGTGGGTGGGTGGACTTCGAGTCGCCGAGCTACGCTACACGCTCGTGCTCGGGGTTGCTTCGATCGTCGCGTACGTCCTGCTCAGCGCGTTCATGAACGAGTGGGGGGCCGCGATCGTAGGGGTCGCGGCGCCCAAGGTGCCGCCCGGGCTCACCGGGCTATTCTACAACAACGCCTCCCACCCGGTGTTCGATCTGAGCATCCTCGCGCAGTCGTCACAGAACCTGCCCTCGGCGGAGTACTGGCTGATCCTGTACGCGCTCGTGGGGTTCATTCCCCTGTTGAGCCCCCGGACGTTGGTCATCGCCGTGCCGTGGATCGGCTGGACGTTCCTCGAGAACAGCGCGAAATTCACGACCATCGGCTACCAATACAACATGATCGCCGCCGTTCCGATCTTCATCGGACTCGCCTACGGTCTCCGAGAGGTGCGTGTACCCCCGAGGGATAGCGCGACTCCGGAGGGGGCGCCGGTGCCGGCCACCGTCGCCACCCCCGCCCCCGGTCGTTCGACCTCCGCTCGGCGAAACCGTCGGCGCTGGGCGCTCGCGGGTTGGGGCACCCTGCTCGCGATCATCGTGGTCTTCAACGTTCTCCTCTCTCCGATCGACCCGGTCCTGCCGGGCCTCGGTGTCGCAGCGCCCGCCCCTTTCTCGTCCGACTACTTCTACGACCCTTTTCCGGTCGCACCAGGGTTCACCGCGGTCCGATCGATGGCGAGTGAGATCCCCCACGACGCGAGCGTGGTCGCCTCGAAGGGCCTCTTTCCTTTGGTCGCCAATCTGCCCAGAGCGGTCGAACTGGTCCCCGACCTCCGGGCGGGAGAAGTGGCCAACCTGCCGTTCGACATGGCGGCTGGACCGGAGTATTATCTGACGGACCTCGGGTCCCTCGTCCCGGCCGGCAGCTACCTCGGCCAGAACGTATCGAACCCCGCGCGCTATGGTATCCTGGCGTTCGTGGGCTCGACCGGAGACGGACCCGCGCTTTTGTACGAGCAGGGGTTCACGGGGGCCGCCGAACAGTTCGGACCCGCCCTCGCGCCGCTCCGCGGCTCCTACACGCCGGGCCACGGCCTCGTGGCCGGTCCGGAGGGCGTGATCGTTCGAAACACCAGCAGTCCTTCGGGAAGGATCGTCGTCAATCCGGCGGGTTCCAAGGCCGGCGCGGTCTGGACCGGGATCGACCAGTTTCTTCCGCCCGGGTCCTACGACCTGCGCCTGACCGTGGCGGTGACGTGGTCCAACCGGACCTTAGGATCGAACACGACGGCGGTGGAGGTCGTGCTCACCGGCTATTCGGGAACCTTCCTGGAATCGTCCCTGGACCAGTCGAAGTTCACGTCGGGCGCATGGACCACGGTGACCCTCCCCTTCGTCGTGTCGAGCCCGGTTCCGAGCTTTGAAATGGAGGGGCTGGTCGCGAGCGCGAAGTACACGCTGGCCATCGGGGCGGCTACCCTTTCGCCGGCCTAGGTCGCCCTGCCGGCGCGGGATCACAGACACTCGGCGTGGCGCCGACTCATTTATACTGGGTCCCCGGTCCGGGGCCGAGTGGCGATCGTGCCGAGATCGTCCCGGCGCTGCGCTCGACTTCTCGCCGTCTCGGTCGTGGTGAGCGCGCTGGTGTTCTCCCTGCTCTGGGGTTCGGTCGGCGGATCTCGGGCCGATTCCGCGGCGACCGCGGCCCAGCCGAGCGTGGCGAAGCCCGTCACTCCGCTCATGTCCTGCACCGAGACCGGACTGGACGAGGCGCTCGTGCTCGGCGGAACGGTGGAGTATCAACAGCCGTGCCCCGATGTGGCGTTCTCGGGACCCCTTACGATCCCCGCATCCCTGACCGTCAACGTCACGGCTGGGGGGATGTCCGTCGTTTGGAACGGAGGGGAGTCTTCGCAGTTCATCCTCGTTGAGGGGGGTCACTTCAATCTCACCGGCATCACGCTCGAGTCCGGTCGCGTGACCGGCGCGAACGGAATGGACGGAACGGCGGGAAAGGGGGGCGCGGACGGAAGCGCCGGCAAGAACGGTGTCAACGGAGCCGACCTCACCGGCGACTCGGGTACGGCCGGCACCAACGGAAAGGCGGGCACGATCGGTCACGCGGGGAAGCCCGGCCATAACGGGACGGCCGCCTCGGGCGGCGCCATCTGGATCAGTAGCGGCGTCGTGGTGCTTTCGTTCGACGACTTCGAGGCCAACGTTGCGGTTGGCGGGAACGGGGGCACTGGAGGCGCCGGCGGCGCGGGTGGGAGTGGGGGCGACGGCGGCTTGGGCGGCGACGGAGGAAGCGGTACCACGGGGAGTTCAGGCGGCCCGGGCGGTGCCGGGGGCCGAGGCGGCGCGGGAGGCAACGGAGCGGCCGGAGGCGCGGGCGGTCCGGGCGGGAACGGCGGAGCCGCACGCGGCGGAGCGGTCTACAACGCCGGTACGCTGACCTTGATCAACGACACGTTCTACGGTAACTCAGCGACCGGGGGAACGGGAGCGACCGGGCTCTATGGGGGAGCCGCGGGGAGCGGGGGACAGGGGGGATTCGGAGGGAGCGGAGGTCCGGGCGGATCCGCGGAGAGCGGGGCCGGCGGTGACGGCGGAAAGGCCGCCGCTAACGGTGCCGGGGGCCTCACGGGCAGCGGCGGCGCCGGTGGAGCCGGTGGGACCGGCGGCCCGGCCGAGGGTGGCTCGATTTACAACTCGGGGATTCTTCTGGTCGCGAACAGCACCTTCGAGACCAGCTCGGCATCTGGAGGCACGGGGTCCGGCGGTGGCTCGGGTGGGTCCGGCGGCGTTGGCGGCTACGGCAACGGCGGGGGCCCGAGCGGAGGCCAGGGATCCTCCGGTGGGTCCCCGTCCTCGGGCGGCGCCGGGGGGCATGGGGGCTCGGGCCGGGGCGGGTCCCCCGGGAGCGACGGCGGCAACGCAGGTTCGGGCGGAGCCGGCGGCATCGGCGGCCCGGGGGGCTCGGCTCACGGTGGTGGGATCTACAACTCCGGACAACTGACCATTAACAACTCCAAATTCGTCAACGACGTCGCGACCGGTGGATCCGGAGGGTCGGGCGGGATCGGCGGGGCCGGAGAGGACGGAGGTCCGGGCGGCGAAGGCGATCATGGTGGTGAGGCCGGCGACGGCGGGCCCGGGTCGGAACCGGTCGGCGGCGGAGCAGAACCGGGCGGGAATGCGGGCGGCGCGGTCGCCGGTGCAGCAGGTGGCACACCGGGAACCGGCGGCGACGGAGGCAACGGCGGCGCGGGCGGGGTCGGCGGAGACGCCGAGGGCGGAGCGATCTACGACGCGGGCCCTGTCGCCCCGATCGACCTGACGTGGAGTTCAGTTTCTCAGTCGGAAGCGTCGGCCGGGCGCGGCGGGTCCGGTGGTCAGGCCGGGATTGGCGGTTACGGAGGCAGCGGCGGGCGCGGCGGGTCCGGAGGGTTCGGCGCCGTCGGAGGCGACGGGGTCGACGGGGGCACCGCCGGTCTCGCCTCGGATGGCGAGGGCGGGGCCACCGGCGAGATCGCCGCAGCGGCGGGTATCGGCGGGGCCGGCGGCCCCGGTGGAGCGGGCGGTCCCGCTGAGGGCGGGGCACTGTGCGCCGCCGGCCCCGCCACGCTGGCGCACGATCAATTCACGACGGACTCGGCCGACGGCGGTCACGCGGGAACCGGCGGGGCCGGCGGAGCGGGAGGCCCAGGGGGAGGCGGGGGGTCCGGAGGCGCTGGTGGCGCCGGGGGTGGTGGCGGAGACGACGGCGGGTCCGACGGCGGCAGTCCCGGCGCCTCCGGCGGCGCCGGCGGTGCCGGGGGAGACGGCGGCCCGGGGTCGAGCGGTGGAATGGGCGGCGCAGGTGGATCCGGCGGGATCGGACTCGGCGGCGCGGTGTACGCCGCGGGGTCGCTCTCCCTGACGGGAAGTTCGTTCTCGAGTGACTCGGTCACCGGAGGAATCGGAGCGGCCGGGGGAGACGGAGGCATGGGCGGTACCGCCGGGGGCGGAGCGTCGGGAGGCGCGGGCGGAGGTGGAGGCACCGGCGGCGGGAGCGGAAGCGGCGGCGCTTCCGGCGGAGCCGGGGGCAACGGGGGCGCCGGCGGGAACGGCGGAGCTGGCGGCGTGGGCGGAGGCTCGGCCAACGGCGGGGCGGGGGGCGAGGCGATCGGCGGCGCGGTCTACCACACGAAGAAGCCGGTGCTCGACTCCAAGAACACCTTCGCGACCGACTCGGCCACGGGGGGCGCGGGCGGAGTCGACGATTGCGCCGAGGCGAGCGCGTGCCCGGGCGCCGGTGGGTCCGGCGGGACCGCCGGGACGGGGGGCGCGTTCGGGCTCGGGGGGAACGACGGCTCGGGCATGGGGCACGGAACGAACGGCACGGCCGGTGCATCCGGCTCGTCCGGAGAGCCAGGCTCGAACGGAGCCATCGGATCGAGCGGACCCGCCGGAACAGGGAAGGATCCGAACCAGAATTAGTCCCGGACGTCGGTGAAGCTCACGTATCTTTCGCGTGTTGGTCGTCATGGGCCGGCAGGCGTACTACGGTCCTCACGCTGATTTGGTCGCATTCCCGCTACTCACGTTCCGCCTCTCCCGGAGCGGTTCGAGATAGATTCCCGGGGTGAGCTACGACCCGGGTGGAGGGGGCCGACCTCATGCTGCGGCGGCGCGAGCGGAGAGCCGTTCTGCGAGGCGGTCGAATTGGTTTAGTAGCTGACCCGTGCTCAGGCCGCCGGCATAGGAAATCCACTGACGTGGCGGGCCCATAGCTTAGTTTGGCTGGAGCACCCGGCTGATAACCGGGAGGTCGTCGGTTCAAATCCGACTGGGCCCACTCGTGGTCGGCGAGCGAAGATACCGACGGAGCTGAGTGATGCGGTAGCGGGGGGGCACGGATCTTCCCCGATCCCCTCCTGTGGGATCCGATGCCCACCCTCGAGGCCCGGCGCCTCAACTGAGTGCGACCGATAGGGATAACTAAGATCCTATCCCTCGTCTGATCGTGGTCGGGATGCAAGGACGCACGGGGCGCTGCTATCGTTGTCTCCACGTCTGGCGAATCCGCCGCGCGGGAAGACCGGCCGTCTGTCCGCGTTGTAGCTCTCGGTTGTGGAGCCAGCCGAAGCTCCGCGCGATACGACTCGGTAACGGCCTCGGGATCGAAGACCTCCTCCTTCCGCATCGGAGAGAGATTCTTCGACTCGCCGCTCGGTACGGCGCAGGCAGCGTGCGAGTCTTCGGCTCGGTGCGCCGGCGCGAGGCACGGCCGGACAGCGACGTGGACCTCCTCGTCGTGTGGAAGAGAAACCATCGCCCGATGGCGTTTCTCGATTTTCCCCTGGAGCTGGAGAGACTCCTCGACCGAGCGGTGGACGTCGTGACCGAGGACTCGCTGCACTGGTCCGTACGTCCCAGGGTAGAGTCCGAAGCGGTCCCCCTATGACCACGTCCGCGGGACTTCGGCTCGCGCACATGGTCGAGAGCGGTCAGGCAGTGCTCGAGTACGCTCGCGAGGGGCGCAAGGCCTTCCTCTCCGATCAACGGCTCCAGGACGCCGTCATGTGGAGATTGTCGATCTTTACCGAAGAGGCGGATAAGCTCTGGAAGGTACTGGCCCACGACAATCCTCGCGTCGACTGGCGGGAATTGACGAAACTCCGCCAAGAGTACCATCACGAGTACGCACGCGTTCGACCCGAGGACGTCTGGGAATTCATCGACCTCCGACTCCCGACCCTCGTGGCGAAGTTGCGAAGAGCTCGAGTGAAGGGCGCGTAGCGCGCCTCCATATCCGGTCGCGGTGGAATGGCTCTCGGCGGCAACCCGCCGAGAGCGAGCGCGACGGTTCCGTTGCGGGCCTCCTCGCCCGATCCGTATCTCGCGGCCGACGCGCACGCGGGGGTCCGCCACGAACCCGCGGGATAACCGGGAGGTCGTCGGTCTCAATCCGACCGGGCCCGCGTCCCTCTTGACTGAAGCGGAGCGCGGGGTCGCGCCCACGCCGGGTGGCATTGTCGCGATTCCGACCGGGCGCAGGGCTCCCCAGCGTCGTCTTGAGGTGGGCGGTCTAGCGCGGCGGATCGTGAGTGAGGTCGGGTCTTCCCGCGAACACGACGGATCGGCCGGGGATCGAAGGGCTGGGCTTGGACGGCCCCGACCCCCAGGGTTCCGACTCGGCGACGGAGCCGTAGGAGGCCACGATCGGGTGCCAGGGTCCCGGCCACGGCAGCGGCCGGAGCCGGACGGCGCTTTCGCCGAGATTCGCGAGGAGGAGCGTGGCCCCACCGGCCCAGACCCGGTGGACCGCGAGCCACCGATCGGCCTCCGAGATGCGGGTCTCGGTCGCACCGGGCCCCGTCCATCCCGGTCGCGATCGCCGGGCCTCGAAGAGAGCGCGCACGAACTGCCGGCGCGACCGGCCCTCTTCGCTGTCCGCCCGGACCCAATCCAGCCGGGAGGCTTCGAATGTCGCGACCTCGGAAGGGTCGGGAGGAGGTGCCTCGAAGCCGTTCTCGCGCAGGTCGCGGATCCGGCCTTGGGCGAGGCGCTCGCGCGCCGCCGCCGGCGGGTCCCCGAAAAAGTAGAACGGGCGCGTCTCGCCGTACTCCTCGCCCATGAAGAGCATCGGCACGTAGGGCGAGAGCAGCGTGAGCGCGAGCGCGGCCCGAGCCTGCGCGGGCGAAAGGAGGGTCGTGAGTCGGGCCCCGTCGCCGCGGTTCCCAACTTGGTCGTGGTTCTGATCGAAGACCACGAAGTGACCCGGCGCGGTGCCGGCGCTGGACGCCCCGTGCCGGCGCCCCTTTCCCCTCGAGAACTGGCCCTCGAACACGAACGGCCGCTCGAACGCACGCGCCAGCGT
>JASIBA010000120.1 GCA_030041735.1 Thermoplasmata archaeon
ATCGGCCTCCTGGTCGAGATGCAGCTCGCCGTGCTCGCGTCGACGTACCTGGCCGGACCGGTCGACACGTCGCTGCTCACGCTGATCGGCGATGTCGTCCTGACCCCGATCATCGTCTCGCTGGGCATCGCCGCCTACCGGGGACGCCTGGGATCCCGCGTGCTCTGGGCCGGGATGGGGCTCTGCGTCCTCGGGGGCGCCCTGGCGATCGTCGGCACCGGACGACTGGTCGCCGTGCACGCCTGGGACGACGTCCTGTTGGTCGCCATCCCGGTGTCGGTGGCCGTCTACTTCCTGCTGAGCGCGCGGGCGAACGAGCACGCGCCCGCGAGCGCTGTCGTCGGTCAGACCGTTCTCGGCGCTGGCGTCGTCGGCCTGGTCCTCGCGGGCCTTCTGCCGGGCGGCTATGCGGGCCTCGTGGGGGTCGCGCCGGGGCCGCTGCTCCTCCTGATCGTCACGGGCGTCACCAGCTTCTTCCTCGCCTACGCGATGTACTTCGCGTCCTTCGAGCACGCCGGCTACGTGGTGCCGCCGATGATGATGACCGGTATCCCGGTGTTCGCCGCGCTCCTCGGCTGGGGCGTGCTCGGCATCGCGATCCCGCTGCTCGGAGTGATCGGGATCCCGGTCGCGGTGGCCGGCTCGCTCGTCGCGCTGCGCGGCGAGCAGAGCGAGGGCCCGCCGGCGGCCGCGCCCGGCTAGTTCCAATCGCTCAGGTTGCGGTTGGTCGTCCGGCGGCGACCGGACCGGGCGACGTCGGTGAGGGGCGTGTCGAGCGTGGCCGGGGTCCCCGAGGCCGCCGGCGTCTCGGGCTCGTCCGGCGCGCCGAGCCGACGCTGGTGGCTCCCCCGGAGGAGAGACGCCGCGTCCCAGTCGAACACCTCGGTCACCCGCGCCAGGGTCTGCGCGACGCGGTCCGCGTAGTACTCCCAGTCCGGTTCCTTCGCGAAGGCCCGGCCCTCGATCCACGGCTCGACCTCCTGCGGACTCTTCCGCGAGTCGGTCACGATCCAGGCGACCTTCATGCCGGGGATGACGTCGTAGCCTTCCTGCTGGAGCTGGCGGAACACGCGCAGGAACGGGAGCGCGTCCCGCGTGGACGCGTTGTACTCGCTCTCGGGCCGCACCGACCGGGCGACCACGAGCCGCTCCGGCGGCACCTGCTTCTCCCGGACCGCCTGGACCAGCTCGCGGGAGCGGCGGACCGCCGCGTCCGTGTCGCCGCTCAGCACCAGGTCGAACACCTCGAGCAGCGCCTGGCTCTGGTAGTCGAACGCATCGGTCCGACGGTTCTCGTAGCCGCGGATCACGACCTCCTCGCGAGGCCAGACGGTCCGCCCCACGTAGCGCTTCTTCGCCCCGTGCGAGAACAGCGACTCGAACACGGACTGGAACTCGAAGGTGACCCCCTCGTGTGTGAACCGCCGGGCCACTGCCTCGCCGAACGCGCGCGCGCCCTCGAGCGTGGGGGTGGGGGAGCGCACGAAGACACTGTCCGTGTCGGAGTAGACGACCTCGTGGCCGTCCTTCTCGAGGTCGCGGATGATCGAGGTGATCGCCTCCCGGGCGAACGAGGTGATGGCCGCGCCGATCTCCTTGTTCGTGAACCGGTAGAAGCTCGAGGCGAGCACGCCGTAGAACGAGTTCATCAGGATCTTGACCGCGTTCTGCAGCCCATCGTAGTAGGCCGCCAGGTCGGGGGAGGGCGCCGTCCGCTGGAGCTGGCGGAACCGGTCGCGGTCGGCGAGCAGCCCGGCGAGGATCTTCGGGATCAGGCCCTCCCGGACGGAAGTCGCGAGGAACCGGGCCCCGGAGGGCGCGACCGTCGTGCCGTCGGGAGAGAGCGTCGTGAAGCAGAGGTTCCGCGCGATGATGATCGATGGGTACATCGACTTGAAGTCGAGGACGACGACCCACCGGTAGAGCCCCGGTTTGATCTCGTGCACATATCCGCCCTCGATCGTCGAGTCGCGGCCGGCGTAGTGGCTGGTGGGGACGCCGACGTGGGCGGAGTCGGCCGCGGGGATGAGCATCGCGTCGATGAAGAGCGAGGTGCGCCCGTTCAGGCCCTCCTCGAGCGGCAGGCGCGCGACGGTCGCCAGGTCCGCGGCCTTCTCCAGCGACCGCAGCTTCAGCAGGATGCGGAGCGCGAGGTCGGCATCGTGCTCGCAGTACTCCATCACACGGTCCGGGTCCCGGTTCCACTCCTCCGTGATGTTGCGCCGGTCGACGTCCAGCTTCGAGTCGTTGAGGAGGACGCGCGCGACGTACTGCAGGGTCTCCTGCTTCGGCCGCAGTTCGCGGCGGGCGGACCACCAGGCATCGGCGACGACCCGACCGGGGATCTTCCAGAGCCGCTCCCCCATCTCCCTCGGCGCGCCGCGTTCGCGCCCCAGCGCGAGCTCCTTGAGCCCGACGGCCCCCGCGCGCTCCAGGAGCAGCGGGACGTCGTAGCCGCCGATGTTGTAGCCGGTGAGGACGTCGGGGTCCTCGTCCCGGACGACGCGCACGAACTCCTCGAGGATCTCCCGTTCGGGTTTCTTCCCGATCCGGAACTCCCGCCGCGGGAGCTGGCCTCCTTCCACGACGCCGCAGAGGGTGTAGATCGTCCGCTCGCGGATGGCGTTCTCGATGTCGAACGAGAGCACGCGCAGCGATGGGCGGAACGGTTCCGCCGGGCGGATGTCCCGGGGCTCGGGGACGATGCGCACGACGCGGGCGACGGTGTACCGCTGGCGGATCTCGTCGGGCTCGTCCTCCGCCTCGAACTGGAGCGTGAGCCCAAGGTGCTTGTCGTAGAGGAAGCGATGCACGAACGGGATGTCGCAGGCGAGGACCGCGCCCTCCTCGGGCTTCCGCCGGAACTTCTCCCGGTACTCCGGGACCAGGAACGGTCGGTGGAGCGTGACCTTGAGCGCCGGATGCTCCTGGCCGGCATACCAGGTCGTGATCTCCTCGAACCCGATGATCTCGGGGTCGGCGCGCAGCTTGTCGCGGATCGCGTCGGTCGGATCCGTGATCTCGAAGTAGGGCCGGAACCCGTAGTACCGCGCGACCATCGGCTCCCCGTCGCGCGTCCGGCCGAACAGCTCGACGACCACCTGGTCGTCGACGGTCTGGTACGAACCCTCGAGGAAGAACAGGTCGAAGGTCGGCACGCCCGTCGAAGCTCGGCCCGAGTTAAACCGATTGCCCGGCGCCGGCCCGGAGCCACGCGCCGAGCGCGTCCACGTCCCGCTCCCAGCGGTCGGCCAGCCGACGGGAACGGAGCGCCGCGGCCGGGTGGATCATCGGGAAGAGGGGCCCGTCGCGGGTGCCGCGTGGCGACCCCGCCGCCTGCAGCACCGGCGGCGCCTCGGGATCGAGGGCCCGGAGGGCGTGGGCGCCGAGCGTGACCCGAACCCGGGGCCGGAGCCACGCGAGCTGGCGATCGAGATAGGGCCGACAGGCGCGCGCCGCCCGGGGATCGTACCGGTTCTCGGGCGGCCGGCACTTGATCAGGTTGAGCACGCCGAACTCCTCGGACCCGAGGCCCAGGCGCCCGATCGCCGTGTCCAGCCGACGGCCGGAACGACCCTGGAACGGGAGGCCGGTGCGGTCCTCCACGTCCCCCGGCGCTTCGCCGACGAACACGACGCGCGGAGCGAGGCCCCCGCGGTACACCACCGCGTGGGTCCGCGTGCGGTGGAGCGGGCACAGCTCGCACCGTTCGATCTCGTGCGTGAGCGCGCGCCACGATCGGACGTCGCCCGCGCCCTGCGGGTGACCGGCCGGGACGTTCCACATGCTGCGGGAGCGTCGCCGGCTCCGTCCCCGGCGACAAGCGGCCGAAACTTGGCAGGGACCTTAAATAGGGGTACCCTGTGGCTCGGCCCCTTCCGCCCCTATGTCGCCGCCGTCAGGTCTCAACACCGCCGGGCGCCTCGCGTCGCTCCGCCAGCGACGGCGCTGGTCGGACCGGTACTACAAGCGCCGGACCCTCCACCTCAAGGAGCGATCCGACCCGCTGGAGGGGGCTCCTCAGGCGCGCGGGATTGTGATCGAGAAGGTCGGCGTCGAGGCGAAGCAGCCCAACTCCGCGATCCGCAAGTGCATCAAGGTCCAGCTCATCAAGAACGGCCGGCAGGTGACGGCCTTCGCGGTCGGGGACGGCGCCATCAACTTCATCGATGAGCACGACGAGGTCCTCGTCGAGGGCATCGGGGGTCGGATGGGACGGTCGTACGGCGACATTCCCGGCGTCCGGTACAAGGTGATCCAGGTCAACGGCGTCTCGCTCGACGAGCTCGTGCGCGGACGCAAGGAGAAGCCGGCCCGATGAGCGGACCGCCCGAGCCGTTGCCACCCGCCGAGACGGCCGGCGAGGATGCCGGTCCGATCGTCCAGCGGCCGCAGCCGGCGGCCCCGCCGCCGTTCCCGGTCCCGCCGCTGTTCGGCAAGTACTCGTTCGAGGGGGTCGAGGTCCATGACCCCGGGCTGATCCCCTACCTCTACCTGCATCCGGTCTACGCCCCGCACACCGAGGGCCGCCTGTCGGGCAAGCCGTTCCTGAAGACGCGCATGCACCTCGTGGAGCGGCTCGCGAACCACCTCATGAAGGGGGGTCGGTTCACGGGCAAGAAGTCGAAGGCGCTCGCCACCGTGCGGGCCGCATTCGACGAGCTCGCGCAGCGGGAGGGCAAGAACCCGCTCCAGCTGCTGGTCGACGCGGTCGAGAACGCCGCGCCGCGCGAGGAGGTGACCCGGCTTCAGTTCGGCGGGATCAGTGTTCCGCGGGCCGTCGACGCGTCCCCGGCCCGCCGGCTCAACGTCGCGATCCGCAACCTCGCGCTCGGCGCCATCCAGGCCTCGCGGAAGTCGACGAAGTCGATCCACACCTGCCTCGCGGACGAGATCGCGCTCGCCGCGGCCGGGAACCTGACGAGCTTCGCCGTGGGTCGCAAGGAAGAGGTCGAGCGCGTCGCGCAGTCGGCGCGCTGAGGCCGTCGGGAGGACCGGGAGCATGACCCACATCCGAGCCGAGCTGGCGAAGGCCATCCCCGAGATGATGCGCCAGGTCGACAAGATCCGCAACATCGGGATCGTCGCGCACATCCATCACGGCAAGACCACGCTCTCCGACAACCTGCTCGCGGCCGCCGGGATGATCTCGAACGAGCTCGCGGGCAAGCAGCTCCTCCTCAACTTCGACGAGCAGGAGCAGGCGCGGCTCCTCACGATCAACAACGCGGACGTCTCGATTGTCCACGAGTTCGAGAACGACAACTACCTGATCAACCTCATCGACACGCCGGGGCACGTCGACTTCGGCGGCGACGTCACGCGCGCGATGCGCGCCGTCGACGGCGCGGTCGTGGTCGTCTGCGCGGTCGAGGGCGTGATGGCCCAGACGGAGACGGTCCTCCGGCAGGCGCTGCGCGAGAAGGTCAAGCCGGTCCTGTTCATCAACAAGGTCGACCGGGCGATCAAGGAGCTCCAGCTGACACCCGACTCGCTGCAGAAGCGGTTCGCGTCGATCATCTCCGAGGTGAACGAGCTCATCCGCAAGATGGCGCCCGAGGAGTTCGTCGATGAGTGGAGCGTCGATCCCCGGGACGGGTCGGTCGCCTTCGGATCGGGCTACGAGAATTGGGCGATCAGCGTCCCGTACATGCAGCGGACCGGCGTCAAGTTCCCGGACATCATCGAGTACGTGACGAGCGGGCGGTCCAAGGAGATCGCGCAGAAGGCGAAGATCAACGACGTGATCTTCGACATGGTCGTCAAGCACCTCCCGAGCCCGCGGGTCGCCCAGAAGTACCGGATCCCGAACATCTGGCACGGCGACATCGGGTCCCCCGTCGGCCAGGCGATGCTGTCGACGGACGCGGACGGGCCGACCGCGTTCATGGTCACGGACATCACGATGGACCCGAACGCCGGCGAGATCGCCACGGGCCGGGTCTTCTCGGGGAAGCTCCAGAAGGGGATGGAGCTCCAGATCGTGGGCACCAAGATCAAGAACCGCATCCAGCACGTCTCGCTGTTCATGGGCCCGGAGCGGCTCATGGTCGACGAGGTCACCGCCGGCAACATCGGGGCGGTGATCGGGCTCACCGACGCCTTCGCCGGCACGACGACCTCGACGGCGCCCGACATGATCCCGTTCGAGGAGATCCGCCACGTGTCCGAGCCGGTCGTGACGGTCGCGATCGAGCCGAAGCGGATGGCCGACCTCCCGAAGCTCATCGAGACCATGCGCAAGGTCGCGAAGGAGGACGCGAGCCTCCGCGTCGAGATCAACCCGGAGACGGGCGAGCACCTCCTCAGCGGGATGGGCGAGCTCCACCTCGAGATCACCCAGTACCGCATCGTCAACGACTACAAGGTCGAGATCGAGGCGTCGAAGCCGATCGTCGTCTACCGCGAGCTGGTGCAGCACCCCGGCGGTCCCTTCGAGGGGAAGTCGCCCAACAAGCACAACCGGTTCTACTTCGAGGTCGAGCCGCTCCCCGACGCCGTCGTCCAGGCGATCAAGGAGGGTGAGATCCCGCAGGGCAAGTCGTTCAAGGACACGCGCGCGCTCGTCACCCGCATGGAGCAGCTCGGGATCTCGCGCGACGAGGGCCGGGGTCTGGTCGCGGTCGAGGGCGGGAACATCCTCTTCGACGTGACCAAGGGGATCCAGTACCTCAACGAGACCATGGACCTCATCATCGACGCGTTCAAGGAGGCGATGAACCGCGGCCCGCTCGCCAACGAGAAGGTCTACGGGCTCAAGGTCCGCCTGGTCGACGCGAAGCTCCACGAGGACTCGATCCACCGGGGCCCGGCCCAGACGATCCCCGCGGCCCGGTCGGGCATGTACGGGGCCATGGTGCTGGGCGACCGCATCCTGCTCGAACCGTTCCAGAAGGTCACCGTGAACGTGCCCCAGGAGGTCCTCGCCGGCGCGACCCGCGAGCTCCAGCGCCGCCGGGGCGAGATCCTCGACATGACGAGCGTCGGCGACCTGCAGACGGTCGTGGCGAAAGTCCCCGTGGCGGAGATGTTCGGGTTCGCCTCCGACATCCGCAGCGCGACGGCGGGCAAGGTGCTCTGGTCGACCGAGTCCCTGGGGTTCGAACCCGTCCCGACCGAGCTCCAGACCAACGTGGTCGCCGAGATCCGTCAGCGCCGGGGCCTCAAGCCCGAGCCCTACGACGCGGCCTACTACGCCGGGTGACGCGCGGGACTCGTCCCGCCGTTCCTACTACGTAGCGTAGTATGTTTGCCCACTTACATACTACATACAGTAGTAGCTAATGGCCCAAATTGACTACAGGTCGTAGTAGCTTCGCGCGCCGACCTGTTGGCCTCCGGGTTCCGGTCGCTTGCACTAAACCGACTACAACACGTAGTAGGTGATCCCGTATCTCCGCTCCGGCGGTCGGCCGCTTCCCCACGACGGGACGCCCCTGTCGCCGATCCCACCCGGACGGGCGATGGGGAGCCTCCCGGCGTCACGAGGCCCATGTACGGCGAAGCAGAACGCCCGGGGAGTCCCGGACCTGCCGCTACGCCGGGACGGGCAGGACCACGTCGAGCGTCCGCTGGGCCCGGCTCCGCGGCCCCTCCGCCGAGCGCGACCGGATCGGCCAGGCTCCCTCGTGATCAAGGAGCCAGCGCTTCCGCCACAGACCGAGCCCGTAGCCCGTGATCGAACCGCCCGTACCGATCACCCGGTGGCACGGGATGACGATGGGGATCGGATTTCGAGCCATGGCGCCCCCCACCGCTCGCGCGGACCCCGGATAGCCGGAGCGGCGGGCCAGTTCCGCGTACGTCGTGGTGCGGCCCGAGGAGACTTCGGTGAGCTTCGACCAGACCGCCCGATCGAAGGCCGATGCGGTATCAGGGTCGAGGTCGAGGTCGAACGCTCGCCGGTCCCCGCGGAAGTACTCCTGAAGCTGGCGGGGAGGCGAGGCGGCCGCGAACGGCGGCTTCCGCCGACCCGCACCGACGGGAACGCCCGTCTGATGGACCCCGTGCTCGAGCAGGTCGACCACTTGGATCGCGCGGCCCTGGAAGACGACGCGGAACGTCCCGATCGGTGTCGGGACGTCCGCGAACTCCGTCTGCGACGGCATGGGCACGCGGACCACGTCCTCCCTTAAGTGAGTTCCACTCGCGCCGGGAGGGGGCGCGGAACGCTAGCCCTCGAGCGGCCCCTCGATTCCGTTCGAGGCGATCCGGAACTCGGCCGAACCCTCGGGCTGGCTCCGATGCTTCACGAGCACCGCGCGACGCCTCGGACCGGGCAGCCGGTCGAACCGGAGGATGGTCTTCGCCGCGTGGTTCAGGAAGGAGCCCCCGAGCGGCTCGAGGGTCCCCTCCCGCTGGCTGCGCCAGACCTGGTTGGTGATCACCACCGGCACCGCGGCCGCCATGGAGGTGACCACCAGGTCCGCGAGCTCGAGGCTCAGGGCCTGCCGGGCCTCGTCCTCGTCGGAGCCCGAGAGCGAGAGACGATAGAAGAACGTCGCCGAGTCGACGACGAGCAGACCGACCGGACGCTTGCCCTCGCGCGCCAGCGTCCCGGCGGTGGCGACCGCTCGGCCCTGTTCCTCGAGATTCTTCGGGGTGGAGAGCAAGAAACGCTCGAGGAGCCGCTCGAGCTCGTCGCCCGCGATGGCCCGCAGGCGGTCGACGCTGACTCCCTCGGTGTCGATGTAGAGGACCCACCGTCCCTCGCGGGCGACCCGGACCGCGAGCTGGAGGCAGAAGATCGTCTTCCCGCTGCCCCCCTCCCCGTAGATCTCGGTGACGCAGTCGGTCTCGAGCCCGCCGCCGAGCAACCGGTCGATCGACGGGATCCCCGTCGGCCAGTGACCGTCCGGCACCGCGGCGCGAGAGCGCTCCGCGACTTAACCCTGCGACCCGGGGGCGAGAGGGATCGGTCCCCGCGTCACGCCGCGAGGGGGGCTCCGCAGCCGCCACAAAACCGCATCGTCGGCGCGTTGGCGCGACCGCAGTACCGGCAGTAGACCACGCCGGGGCCCGGCGCCGGCGAGGCCATCGGGGGAGGGCCCCACGCGGGGGCGGGAGGGTATCCGGGAGCGGGGTACGCGCGCGCCCGCAGTTCGTCCTGCGCCCGCGAGATCTCCACGTACGCGACGATGTAGAGGACGCCCGAGACCAGGTTGACCGTGAGCAGCGACAGGATGGCGAAGACGAGCGTGGGGGTGCTCGCGCCGGCGTAGTCCCCCTCGCCGACGCGCCGATAGGAGAACAGGTACACGAGGACGACCCAAAGGACCCCGATCACAGCGAGGGGCAGGAAGAGGAGGGTGAGGAGCGGAGCAATGAGGAGGATCAGTCCCAGCGCCACGAGGACCGCGACTTCGATGACCTGGAGCGCCAGCCCGATGAGGATCAGGACCTTCGCCGTGCCCGCGGCTCGCGGTGGATGGGAGAGAGCGAACGCCGGAGGGGAGTACGGGGTCGGCTGCACTCGGACGCCATCCCGAAGCGCCTACAAGCCACTTCCTTCGCGCGCGGCCGCCCGGCCGGCGCGATCGGCCCC
>JASIBA010000121.1 GCA_030041735.1 Thermoplasmata archaeon
GCGACCCAGACGCTTGACGGGCGATCGGCTCACCCGGGCGACGTCCTGCGCCTGCAGGATCTCCGCCGAGGTACCGGAGCGCGTGAGCAGGTGCGTCGCCGTGGGCCCGATCGTGATCGTGTTCACGCGAATGCCTCGGCCGATCAGCTCGGCGGCGAGGGCCCGGGCGAGCGCGTGGACGGCGCCCTTGTTCGCCGAATAGAGCGAGCTGTTGGCGATGCCCGTCAGCGCGTTGACGGAACCGTTGAAGATGATCGACGCGGGCCGGTTCAGCAGCGGGAGCGCCTTCTGGACCGTGAAGTAGGCGCCCTTGAAGTTCGCGTCGAGCATCTCGTCGAACGCGGCCTCGTCGACCGCTTCGAGCGCGGCCCCCTTGTAGATGCCCGCGTTGACGAACAGCACGTCCAGCTTTCCGAACCTCGCTCGGGTCCGCGCCATCAGGCCGTCGATGTCGGCGAGCTTCGTCAGGTCGGCCTGCACGGCCAACCCGTCGGGACCGAGCTCTCGGGCCGCGTCCGCGAGGGTCGCGGGATCCCGGCCGGAGATCACGACCTTCGCTCCCTGGGCGTGAAACTCCTTCGCGGTAGCCAGCCCGATGCCGCTGTTCCCCCCGGTGACCAGAGCCACCTTTCCTTCGAGGACCCCCATACGGCCGCCTCCACCCGCGATCGACGCGTCGGTTAAAGGGGTTCGGCGACCGGCGGGCTACCGTGGAGTCCGAAGAACGCCACGACTCGCGAGCCATCCTCGCGCATGTTCCGCTCATCGTTCCACCGAGATCGACGTCGCAGCGACGCGTCGTTCGGGTCATCACACGAGCGGAAACGGGCGGAATCCGCCGGTGGCCGCCCGACGCGACAGCGGGCGAAGGGCGTCAGCGTGCGGGAGGAACGCCCACCTGCAGTCCGAGGAGGGCCAGGATGTCGGCGTGCCCCCGGGCGATGTCGGCGGGGGTCAGGGCGCTCGGGTCGACGAATGCGAGTTCCCGCCACGCCTCGGAGCGGGGAGGCCGGTCCCGGGGCCACTCGCCTCGAAAGACGAAGTGCAGGTCCCAGTGCGTCCCGGATTCCGGGTCGATGGCGGACGGGTACGCCTCCGAGAACACCTGGGGGCCCCGAAGCGCGAGGTCGCGGATCCCGAGCTGCTCCCGCAGGACGCGCGCGGCGGCATCGGTGGGGGACTCGAACTCGAGAAGGTGAGAAGCAGGCAGAATCCAGCGGTTCCCGATCGACCGGAGGTGGGCCTCCTCCAAGGTAGCCATCCGTTCCCACGGAGCCTCCGGATTGGGACGGCCGAGGAGGACTTCGGTCGGGGCCTCGAAAGATTGGAGCACGACGAATGAGGAGAGGCAGAGGCCACCCTCGGGAACGCTCCAAAATCGTCGTCCCCGAATGGACCGCTCGGTCGGGCGATAACGAGCGAACCGCGGGGGATCGCGGTTGGGCGGATCGGCCATGCCCGCGAGCACGAGAAAGGCGGTAGTAACTCCACTCCCCCTTCTGCGCTCACGGGCTCGGGAGCGATCTGGACCTCGCGCGGGCCCGTGCGGGCTCGGGACCACGGCGATCCCTCGGCCGATACAGTCTCCGGACGTCGGGCACGGAACCTCCGACAGGTCAGAACCGCACCGTCTCTGTCGATGGGGCACGCTACAAGCTCGATGCGGGGAGAGCGAATCGCCGAAAAGTTCGAACCTCTCCTGGAGCTGCGGACTCCCACTGTCCGTGGACGCGTGAGGTGCTAATCGGGGGGAGCACCCGCCAACGGATGCTTTGCGATCTGGGCGTGATAATCGATGAGCCTTCCGTCCACGTTCCGGAAGCCGTACTCTCGGGCCAGCTCGCCGATCTCAAAAACTCTCCCGGACCTCTGATGCCGGTTTCGGTCCAGGGCGAGATGCACCACGGCCCGCCCCACGTACTCCGGGCTCGCGAGCGTCGCCTTGACTTTGTCCGATAAACGGGTCATGGCCTCGGTAAGGGTCCATCCCGGACTGAGTCCGACCACCGTGATCCGATCCGATCGAAGCTCGAGGTCGAGGCCGTAGGCCATCCGTCCGACCGCCCCCGAGGCGAGGTCGAAGAAGAGGTCGTACAGGTATCGACCCCGATTCCACCAGAGAGTGTTGACGATGAGGCCGGTTCTCCGACGTCGCATGAGCGGTAGTGCGTAGTAGGTGGTCACGAGCGTCGAGCGAAGGTACGCGGTGAACATGCGGTACCACCACTCGTCGAAGTCGTGCTTCCAGAACGGTACCTCGTCGTAGGTGAGGATGGGTCGGCGACCGTCTTCCCCGCCGAACGCGTTGTTGACGAGGATGTCCAACCGTCCGCTCTCGCTGCGGATCCGGTCCATCAACTGGCGCGTCTCTCGATCCTTGGTGTGGTCACACCGGACGGGGATCCCGACGCCCCCCCGGGCGCTCACCTCTCTCGCGGTGTCGTCGACGGTCCCGGCGACCCCCTGCCGACTTGTGTGGCCCCGGACGGTGCGGCCGGAGATGTAGACGGTTGCGCCCGCTTCACCGAGAACGAGGGCGATTCCTCGTCCCACGCCTCGGCTAGATCCCGTGACGAGAGCTACCCGATTCCTCAGCCGCCCCTTCCACGGTAGAGGCAAGGGAGGGCTGTCGGCGGTTCGCATGTCGCAGGAACTGCCTGCGGAGATTAAGGCCGACGCGAGGCGCATGAGTTCTTGAGTTGGGCGGTTCCGGATGCTTTCTCAACACCGCGGATGGCATCGGGCCGGCCGTGCGAGTCGGAAAGTTCAAGGTGCGGGGAGAGGGA
>JASIBA010000122.1 GCA_030041735.1 Thermoplasmata archaeon
CGTGAGGACGCCGGCGTTGGGCGTGTCGGGGAACGGCTTCCCCGGCTCGAGCTTGATGCCGGCCACCGCCGCGGTGTCCCCGAGGCGCACCAGGGCCGAGCCGTCGGCGGTCGCGACGTACCCCGGCTCGATCGTGAGCGGCCGGTAGTCGTCGATCCCCCGGCCGTCCAGGCGCCGACCGGCGCCCGCGAGGTCAAGGATGTGGGTCGTCAGGATCTCGGCCGTGACCTCGTCGCTCATTGGGCCGCCTCCGCGGACGGCGCGCTCGCGTAGCGGTCGCGGAGCGCCTGCCGCATCTTGTCGTAGACCTGCCGCGTGCCCTGCACGCCCATCTCGAGGGCGCGCGCGAGCTCCTCCTGCGTGACGTGCCCCTCCATCTGGAGCAGCACGAGCCGACCGGACTGCGGGACGATCGCCATCGGGAGGTCCGCCTCCCCGAAGTTGTCCTCCGCCTTGTTGAGGTCGAGGACGAGGGCCCCGCCGGCCTTCCCCACCGCGACCGCGGGCAGGAGGTCGACCATCGGGATGCCCGCGTCCGCGAGCGCGACCGACGCGGCGGTCAGCCCCGCGCACCGCGTGCCCGCGTTCGCCTGGAGCACCTCGATGTAGACGTCGATGCTCGTGCGGGGGAACTCCTCGACGAACACCACGGACTCGAGCGCCTCGGCGATGACCTTCGAGATCTCCTGCGAGCGCCGGTCGAGCCCGGGCCGCTTCCGCTCGTCGACGGAGAAGGCGGCCATGTTGTACTTGCACTGGATCACGGCCTTCGTGTTCTGCTGGAGGTGCCGGGGATGGACCTCGCGCGGCCCGTAGACCGCGGCCATCACCTTGTTCGCGCCCCACTCCACGTAGGCCGAGCCGTCGGCGTGCTTCAGCGCCCCGGCCTCGATGCGGATCGGCCGCAGCTCATCCACCCGTCGCCCGTCGGTCCGAACGCCCTCCGGGCTCAGCAGCACCGGGACCTCTTTCGCGCCCACGCTTCCCATGTTGATTCACTCCTGGAACGTCATTCGAGCTCCGTGTCCGGGGCCGGCTCGCTCGCGAGCTCGTCGTCGGGCTCGCGGTCGGCCGGGTCGGCGCGGGGGTACGGCAGGGCGGGTTCGGGCGCGGCCGGACCGGTGGGCCCGGATCCACCCGACGGGCCCCCGGTCGAGCGCAGGTAGCTGTCGACCCGCTCGGTCAGCCCGTGCTGGTGCCCCTCCTCGTCGATCATGCGGAGGACCTCGCGGACGCGCTCGATGGCGACCGGGTCACCCCCGACCCACACTCGGCCGTTTTGACCGACCGCCATCTTGGCGCCGGTCCGCTGGAGGATCGTCTGGATCATGGAACCACCGCGCCCGACCACCCGCGGCACGCGCGCGGGGGAGATCGTGACGATCGTCCCGCCCTCGAGCTTGCCGAGCCCCTCGCCGTTCATGGTCACGCCGATGCGGCCGGTCGGGTCGAGGTTCTCGACCTGGACCATGACCGCGTCGCCGACGCGCAGGTACTGGTCGGTCTCGCCGACCTCGATCTTCCACGGGGTACCGGTCATATGGAGCGGCGCCCAGCGGGGCGCGCCGATGTCGAGCAGCCAGAAGGTCCCCTGGACGTCCGTGACCGTACCGATGACGTCGTCGCCCGGCTTCGGGATGTACCGCCCGGAGAGCGGGACGACCTGCACGAACGGCGGTCGGGGCGACAGCAGGCCGAGGACGCTCGCGTAGACCTTGCCGCCCACGCGGTAGGTACCCGGACCCGGTTTCAGGCCCCGGCTGGGGATCTCCTCCCCCGGAAGAACTAGTGTCCGGTCCCCGGATCCGTGCGAGGAACGGTCCTCGCGAGCGTGACGACGGGGGCCGGGACGATGACCTCGACCCATAGTTGGTGCTGCACCGGGCCGCGCGACGGAGGTGCGCTATTTAACCAAAGCGGTCTCGGCGGCGCCTCTCGTGCGCGCGTTGAGCTTCTCGTAGAGCTCGGTCTGCACGCCGGCGGGGATCTCGAGCACGCCGACCCAGGACCCGTCGCCCGCCCACTGTTCGTCGAGGATCCGGCCGAGGCCCTTCAGGTCGCCGATCACCCGTGGATAGTGCTGGGCGGGCAGCCGGACCCGGACCTTCACCACGTCGAGCCGGATCGGGAGGATCGGCCGCAGCTTGGCGAGGACCTCTTGCACCTGGGCGTCGACGGGGCGGAACGGGTCGACGTGCACCTTCGCCTCGGTCATCGCGGCCTCGATCCGCTGGGGGGGGTGGGGCGCTCCCGTCTGGGGGTTCATCGCGTTGCGCGCGATCGTCGCGACGATCTGGCGCTGCTTCGCCGCCTGCAGCTTGTGCCGCTGCTCCGTCGTGACCTGGACCTCGCCCTTCAGGACGATCTGGCGCGCGATCTCCGCAAGATCGCGGGTGTGGAACGTCTTCTCGAGGTGCTCCTCGGAGATCTTGTCGCCCTTCCGGGCGTCCTTGAACACCTGTTCGAGCGCGAGCTTGTCGGACAGATCGACCGTCTTTCCGTCCTTGATCGCCTGGACCGCCTCGGGATCGACGAGCACCTCGAAGCGCGATCCCCCGGTCTCCCAGCGCGCGATGACCGCGTCGTCGACCTTGACCATCGGCGTCCCGTCCGACGCGACGTCCGCCTACGACTTGCCCGGCTTGGACGGCGCGCTCGGGCCGGGCAGCCGGGCGACGTACTTCTGGATGTCGTCGGTCGACAGGCGGCTCATGCCCTGGTCCGGGGCCACGGTACAGACCTCGACCTGGGCGAGACTCCCGCCCTCGTCGAGCCCGGCGCGCAGGCCCTCGAGCGCCAGCAGGATCGCCGCGTCCCGGTCGAGCCCGGGTCGGTACTTCTGCTCGAAGAGGTCCATCACCGGCCCCTTGTTGCCCCCGGTGCTCGCGGCCTTGAAGCTCGTCAGGGAGCCGGACGGCTCGGTCTCGAAGAGATGGACGCCGGTGTCGTCGTACCCCCCGACGAGCAGCGCGGTGCCGAAGGGCCGGACCCCGCCGAACTGCGTGTACTGCTGCTTGTAGTCGCAGATCCGGCGCACCAGCAGCTCGACCGTCATCGGCTCGGCGTAGGTCACGTGATTGACCTGCGCGACGAGGCGGGCATAGTCGACGAGGACCCGCGCATCGGCGACGAGGCCCGCGGTGGCACAGGCGATGTTCTCGTCGATCTGGTGGATCTTCTCGAGGCTCGCGGCCTCTGCGAGCTTCGGGTTGGGGATGCGGCGATCGGCGATCAGCACGACCCCGGTGTCGTAGACGACGCCCGCGGTCGTCGCCCCCCGGCGAACCGCCTCTCGGGCGTACTCGACCTGGAAGAGCCGGCCGTCCGGCGAGAAGACCGTGATCGCGCGGTCGTAGGCCATCTGGCCCGGTTGCATCTCCATCGGGCGATCCCGGCGCGGGCACTCGGGCTCCCCTTATAACGGACCGGACGGCAGTAACGCGTTCGTCAGCCGGTTACGCTTCGTCGCTCGGTCCCGCACGCCGGCCGCCCCGTCGCGACAACCGTAAGAGGCGCGTCCGGCCGTACCGGTCGTGAGCGAGGCTCCGCCGACGGAATCCCGCCCTTCCGCGTCGCGGCTGGCCGACGCGACCTCGGCCTATCTGCGGGCGGCGGCCGAACAGCCGATCGACTGGCATCCGTGGGGCGCGGAGGCGTTCGAGCTCGCGCGACGGACGAAGCGACCGATCCTGCTCGACATCGGCGCCTCCTGGTGCCACTGGTGCCACGTGATGGACGAGGGCACCTACGCCGATGCGGAGGTCGCCCGCCTGCTCCGCCAGCATTTCGTGGCGGTCAAGGTCGACCGCGACGAGCATCCCGAGGTCGACCGCCGCTACCAGCGCCAGGTCGGCGCGATGACCGGCGAAGGCGGCTGGCCGCTCACCGGGTTCCTGACACCCGACGGTGAGGTGTTCCTCGGCGGGACGTACTTTCCTCCCACCGACGGCGTGGGGCGGCCGGGCTTCCGCCGCGTACTGAAGGAGGTCGCCCGCCTCTGGACCGAGGAGCCGGAGCGGATCCGGGAGTCCGCGCGCCAGATCCAGGAGGCGCTCGGGCGCCTGCGCGCCCGCCGCGCTCCGCCGGGAGCTCCGCTCACGGAGTTCCTGCTCGCGGTGCGCGGGGAGATCGCCGGCGCCTACGACCCCGTGCACGGAGGGTTCGGCATGGCGCCGAAGTTCCCGCACCCGACCGCGGTCTCGTTCCTGCTGTGGGACGCGTTCGCGAACGGGACGGCCGCAAGTGCCGAGCGGGCCCGCGAGACGCTCCTCCGCATGGCCGACGGCGGCATGTACGATCAGGTCGGGGGCGGCTTCCACCGCTACTCGGTCGACGAGGGCTGGCACATCCCCCACTTCGAGAAGATGGGCGCCGACAACGCCGCGTTGCTGGCCGCGTACGCCGAGGGGTTCCAGCGCTTCGGCGAGCCACGGCTGCTCGAGGTCGTCCGGGGGACGATCGGGTGGGTGCGGGGCACGCTCGAGGATCCCGAGGGCGGGTTCGCGGCGAGCCAGGACGCCGACAACGCGCCGGGCGACGACGGCGACTACTTCACCTGGACGCGGACGGACCTCAAAGCGACGCTGAGCGGGGACGACCTCCGGTTCGCGACGCGCTTGTTCGGGATCGGGACCGACGGCCGCATGCACCACGACCCGGAGCGGAACGTCCTGTTTCGTCTCCTGCCGCCAGCGCAAGCGGCGGAAGGGCTCGCGCTCGAGGGCGGAGTCCCGGCGGCCGTGGACCGGGTGATCGCGCGTCTCGCCGCCGCCCGAGCGGCCCGGCCGACGCCGGCCGTCGATCGGGCGCTCTACGCGGACATCAACGGACGGTTCATCGCGGCCTTCGCCCGGTCGGCCGCGCTCGGCGGCGACCCCGCGGTGCTGGCGGACGCGCGTCGCGCAGCGGACCGGTTCCTCGGCGCGGCCTATCGTCCGCGGGAAGGCGTCGCGCACCGGCTCGGGCCCGAGGGTCCCACGGGTTTCGGCCTCCTCGAGGACCAGGTCGCGTTCGCGTCCGGCCTCATCGAGCTCGCCGGGGCAACGGCGGATCCGCGGTACATCGGCCCGGCGATCGATATCTTCGAGACCGTGGACCGGGAGTTCCGTGGCGAGGATGGTCTCCTGCGCGACCTCGCGCCGCGGCTGTACGACGGGCCCGCGGTCCCCGGCCTCGCGGAGCCGAGCTATCCGCTGGAGGATAACCCGCACCTGGCGGCCAACGCCGGCGCGGCGCTCGCGTGGTATCGACTGTCGCCGCTCGTGAACGATCCTCGCTGGCACGCCAAGGCCGACCAGCTGCTCCCGCCGATCGCCGCCCGCATCGGGAACGCCGGCCTGTTCGCCGCGGGCAGCGCCTGGGCGGCCGGCCTCTCCGCGACCGAGCCCGCCCACGTGGTCGTCGAGGGCACCGGACCCGCCGCCGACCGACTCCTGGAGGCGGCCCGGCGGGCCTGGCACCCGAACGTCTGGGTGTTCCGGGGAACCCCAGCGGCCCCGTTCTCCCTGCCGGACGAACTCCGATCCGGCGGCCGCGCCCCGGACGCGCGGGCGATCGTCTGCTTCGGGACCGCGTGCGCGCCGCCGGTCACGGAACCCGCGGCGCTCGCCCCGCTGCTCGCGGCCGGGCGCCCGTCCGCGTAGGGATCGTCCCGAGATCGGTCCCGTCCAGCAGGTACGCGCGCGGCTCCCCGTCCGAGAGGAACCGTCCGAAGAGGAACGAGCGGCCGCGCGCCGGACGTTCGCGGTTCAGCGCTTCGAGCCCGGCGATCGGGTTGAACGGCGGCAGGATCACGACCTCGCGGGCCCGGAGCCGGGCGTGCCGCCGAGCGCGCCGGGGTTCGGTCGCCGGCGGCTCCCGCCGGACCCGTAC
>JASIBA010000123.1 GCA_030041735.1 Thermoplasmata archaeon
AGTTGTCGCCCGGGTAGCTGGAAAAGTCCGAGCTCCACTGCGAGGCGATCAACGCGTATCCGTCCCCGAGCGGCAGGGGGCAATCGTCGACCCCTTCGACCCCCGAGACTCCGGTGGTGGCGACCTGATCCAGTCGGAGGCTCCGATTCCAGAGCGAGGTCCCGGTCGTCGAGAACGCCCAATAGTGCTCGCCCGCCCCGTCGGTCACCACCAGCGTCCCGTTGGCGGGCAGGGAGAGCTCCGCGTCGAGCGGGTCGACGAGACCCGTCAGATTCGCCACCGACGCGCTCGCGCCGGTGTCGATGTCGAACGACTGGAGGGCCGTCCCTCCCGTCCGGTTCGCGACGTAGTAGAAGGTGGTCCCGATCTGAACGACGTTCGAGAATTCTCCCACGATCGTGGGCAGGAGACTGAAGCTGGCGTTCCCGGGCACCGTGTACGCGTCGGGAAGTTGTCCTTCCCACGTCAGGTTGCCCGATTCGCCGTTGAGCACCGCCACCAGATCGGCGTTTCCCATGAGGATTACCGAGACCAGACCCCCGCTCATCACGAGACCGGCGGTCTCGAACAGCGCCGGCCCGGCCCGCGCCGTGTCGACGGTCGCGTTCCACTCTCCGTAGACGGAGGATCTCCCGGCGATCGGGAGCGTCGACACCGTGAAGTTGGCGAGGTCGGAAACACCGACCGAGAGCCAGCCGTCGTCCTGACCGACAAAGATCGAGGGGAACGGCCACGCCAACTCGGCGCCCCAGTGCTGCGCGCTCAAGAAGGCGCCCGTGGTGGCGTTCCATTCGAGCACCCAGGTGACCGGCCAGCTCGTCGACGTCGCCGGCACCAGCGGTTGTCCCGCGGCCTGGACCCAAGTACCGAAGGTGACCATGGAGAGCACGCCGCCCTCGACCACGAGATCCGCGTGTCCTCCCAGCGACTGTCCGAAGTACCCCAGCACTCCCTCGCCGACGACGAGCGGGATCGACGACCACACCGCTCGGCCGGTCGACCAGTTGTAGGCGCTCAGCTCGTAGCTGACGTTGCTGTAGAGCGTGATGTTGCCCTGCTCCAGGACGAAGAGGTCGGACGCGTCGGACGCCAGCAGCATCGTGCCCGGACCGCATTGGGGGCAATTGGCGCGCCCGAGGCTCCAGATCGTGGGGAGGGGCGAGCCCGCCGGCTTGGGGGCAATCGTGTAGTAGATCGCCGCCCCGGCCACGACCACCAGCGTGGCGGCAACGGCCGCGCCGACGACGACCCAAGCGCGGTGCCTACGCCTTCCGACCGGAGGGTTGGCGTTCGTCGACCCGAGGGAGACGGGTCGGGGCTGCGGCTCGGTGGCTGGAGCACCCGTCATCACCGGAATCCGGGTTGCGGTAGAAGGGGAGGTCGAGCGTCAACTTGAGCTCGTCGAAGAGCAATCTCGAGCGAGCCTGTCGTGGATCGAAGGAAGACCCATGCGAGCGGCGCCGGGCGGGACCCCGTCGGTGGGTGAGAGATCCCGCCGGATCGAGGTCGACCGGCCCGCCTGGGCACCTCGGGCATTCCCCGCCGGACGCAGCCCCGAAGCCCGGGTCGAGTCCCAGCGGGCGCGGGGGGATTTGAACCCCCGACCCTCGGGTTAGGAACCCGATGCTCTGTCCAAGCTAAGCTACGCGCCCGGCTGGGCACGCGCCGTCGAGGGCCATTATCCTTCTCTCCCCCGCGAAGCGCCGTCAGGACGCCGATGGTTCGGAGGGGAGGCCTCCACGGGAGCGAGCCCGGACGTCCGAACCTCCGCGCGCGGGGGCACCGCCCAGGGCGCCGCGGCCCGACCACTCCGCGAGCGGCCTCCGCCGGGAATCCGGCGGCACCCGACCATCACGTCCGGTCCTCCCGAGGCCCCTCTCACGGCTTCGGGCTCGGCGTGGCCGGGGGCGGAAGGAGTCGATCGTAGCGATGGTCGACGGGGGCCGTGAAGTTCGCCGCCGGTTCTTGCAGGATCTCGATGCCCTGCAACGACTCGCGCAACGTGGGCAGGACCGGTCGCCGGCCCCCGGGGGCGGCGGGCGCCGGGCCATCGCCGCCGAGCGCGCCCAGCAGCCACCGATCGTCGGCGACGGCGAGCAAGAACGGGAACACTTGACACTCCCGCGTCAAGGTCTGGAACAGGACCGGGGGTTGGGCGCCCGCGATCGGCGTGCCCGAGACGAGGACCACCTGGCTCGGACTCCGCCCCTGGTACGGCGGCAGTCGGCCCGGCTCGAGCAGGGTTCGATGCGTGATCCAGCCTCGTTGCAGCATGCGCCGCTGCGAGAACGGAAGCCCGAAGGGTCCGACCAGGTGACCGCCCTTTCCCTGGGCTTCCGCCGTGAACGGTCGGCGCAGGAGTTCCCCGAGGGCCCACTCCTGGTGGCGCGAGAGGGCCGGGAGGCCGTCCTCGGGCGCCCCCTCCAGCTCGCCCCCCAGCCCGTGGGGATACTCGAGCGTGCCCTCGGTGCCGGCGAGGTGGCACCAGAGTCCCTCGAAGTCGAAGTAGACCGGGACGGAGGGTCCATCGACGGAGACCGTGAGCGGCGCCGGCGCGGACGCGAGCTTCAGGCGAGCGAGGCGATCGCTGACCTTCCGCCCGTCGGTTGGCTTCGGGTGGAAGAAGACCGCGAGGCAGACCTGCGTCCCGGACCAGAGCACGACGTTGCCCTCGTCCTTCCCGACCTCCTGCACGAAATCGGCGAACCGGTCGGCGAAGGGTCGCGCGAGGAGGAACGTGACCCACGGGCGGCCCAGAGGGACCGGGTGCGGGATGTACCGATCGCGCAACCACCCCTCGTCGTAGGCGCGCCGGCGCACCGCGTGGTACGTCGAGCGGGGGATCTGGACCTGCCGCAGGCGCTCCTTCTCTCGATCCGGGCGGGCGGCCAGCATCACCGCGATGACGCGGGCCTCGGAGTCGGTCAGTGCTCGCACCGAGGCGATCCCTCCCGGTTGCGACGGTGTAGCATGGTGTCCAAGCGCCCGGGAACCGGCTCACACTCCGGTTTAAGTGGAGCCCCCGTCATCGTTCCTCGCTGGTAGGTCGGGGAGCGACCGTCGCTGATGAACGTTCGGGTAGGACGGGTGTCGACGTTGGTGGCAGTGTCGACCGCGGTCTTGGTCGTTTGCTCCGTTCCGGTCGTCGCGGCGGCTCCGGGGGCGTCCGCGCTCGCGGCCGGCAGCCCCTCGACCATCTGGGCGTACGGTGGGGTACGCAACGTGACCTTTTCGGGCGAGAGCGCCGTGAAAGGGTGGGCCTACCAGGGCTCGGCGACGTACGGGTACACGGTGGTCCTCCAGCAAACGAACCTCACGCCCGATACGTTCGAGCTCTCGGCCAACCGAACGATGGGCGCATCGCTCATGATCCGCTACTGCACGCCGAACTGCAAGTCACCGACCGCCACGGTATCGCTCGGATACCGGGCGTGGGAGTCGACGGACGACTGGGCGAACTTCACCACGGCCGGCACGGTCTTCGAGAACGGCGCCCCGACGACTGCGATCGCGCTCAACAACTCGCACTCGACGCTGGTCGGAAGCCTCAACGACACCGCACGGTGGCCGGCCCACAGCGACCTGCTGCAGATCGGGGTCAGCTCCTCGGCGTCCGTCCAGTTCACCCCGGCGCTCGGGCTCATCCCGGAGTCCCTGGCTCCGGGTGCTTCCTGGAACGCGACCAGCGCGTTCTCCGCTACGGGCAGCTTCCTGCTCTCGTACTACTACCACCACGTCGGACCGCTGGACGGCAACCTCACCTTCGGGCCCGGGACCCTCTCGGGCAACGTGAGCGGCTCCGGGAGCGTCTCGGTGATCGGGAGCGCCGGACCGGGCCACGTGTCGTTCGGCGGCGCGGCCTACGACGATCTCTCGCTCGAGGTCCTCGGACCGTTCTCCGTGCGCGAGGGCTTCATCCTCGTGCCCGCGGAGGTCGACCTGTTCGGCGGCTCGAGCGAGTCGCCGCTCCAGAACGCTTCCGGCGCTTCGACCGCCGAGATGACCTCGATCTACGCGCGCCCGTCCGTCGGGGGACACCTCGGGATCGTCGGCTCCGAGTGGACGTTCGTCTCCAGCGCCCTCAATCCCGGCGTGGCGGCCGTCCTGCCGCCGACCGGCGCGGGGGCCGGGGTCGCCCAGCTCGCCTCGGGTTCCGACAACGTCGGGACCACGAGCGTCCAGGGAGTCCCGATGTCGGTACCGGCGGCCCAAGGCGTCCGCGGCTGTCTCGTCACCGGCGGGGGCTGCCCGTCGTCCGGGACGGTCGGGGCGTTCCTCGACTCCGTCGTGATCATCGGCGGGGTCCTCGTGGCCGCCGTCGTGGCCTCGCTCGTGATCGTCACCGAGCGGCGTCGGATGCCTCCGCCGCCCCGCCCCTACGCCGGGCTGTATCCGCCGGTCGTGACCCTACCGGGCGCCGCCGCCGGGGGAGGGCAGAACCCACCGCCCCCGCCGCCGCCCGAGGACGACCCGCTCTCGCATCTCTGGTAGGCGGGCTCGCTCGCGGGCCCGCGAGCGGCTCAGCTGCTCCGCGGGGGCGCGACCGCCACACGCGGCAGGGGGTAGCGCAGGATTGCGGCGATCCCCTGGAATGCCTTCGCGAGCATCTCGCCTTCCTCGCTCTCCGCCGAGATCAGCCGCACGGTCGCGCCGGACTCCGCCGCACGACGGAACAGGCCCTCGACGTAGTCCTCGGAGGCGACCTCGGTCAGACTGTGCTGGCCGCAGTTCGGGCAGGGGCCGTCCAGCACCTCGTCGATCCGGTCGTCGGGCAGCGTGCGCTCGAAGGTCGTCTGGCACGCGGTACACCGGAACGTCACGCGGCGACGCCGCAGTCCCTCGGAGATCAGGAGCGTGTCCACCGATCCGAGCTCGAGCGCCCGGGCGACGTCGGCCTCCCCGTACGCGGCGAGGCCGCTCTCCGCCTTGCGGATCTCACCCAGCAGCCGCTGGACGATCCGCTTCTCCTCCGCGATCTCGAGGCCGTGGAGCGTCTGGGTCGCCTTCTCGACCAGCTCCTTCAGCCCGAACTCGTCCGTGTAGCCCGTGTCGAAGAGCGGCAGCACGACCTTCTGCTGCAGCTCGTGGTGGAGGTACCCCTCCTTGTAGAAGTACTCCTTCGTCGCGCCGGGGCCGCCGATCAGGATCCCCTTCAGCGAGTCCTTCCGCGGCAGGAACAGCTCGCCGGCCATCTCGCCGACCTTGACGAAGAACTCGTGCGCGGCGTGCTCGATCATCCGCTCGAACCGGTGGGCCGACTGCCCGCCGCGGCCGTGCTTGCTCGGGACGAGCGACTGCTTGTTGCGTAGCGGCTCGATCCGGGTGCCCCGCAGGAGCCCGAGCGTGACCTCCGCGCGGTCCATCACGATGAGGCCCCAGGTGTCCGGCTCGTGGACCATCGCGAGCAGCGGATCGAGGAAGAACGTCGAGTCGCATCGGTAGAGGTAGGTGTTGAGCGGTTCGGGCGGCTCGACGATGAACGTCACCGGCTCCGACTTGTCGGCGCCGACCGCCTTCGACCCGACGAAGAAGGCGACCCCGTTCGGGGGCGCCTCCTTGAACTGCCGGACCCGGTTCATGAGCGACTCGATCGCCCACATCACGTTCTTGCGGGTCGTCCGGCTCTTGATGTTCGAGCTCTGGGCGTATTCGTTCCGCAGGTACGCGATGACGTCCGAAATCTGCCGGCCCGGCGACACGTACAGCGAGACGAGCTCGGTCGCCCGGCCGCGGACGGCCGCGATCTCGTCCAGCTTCCGCTGGAACGAGTAGCGGGCGAGCTGCGGGTCGGGGGACGGCGCGCTCACACCCCGGTCCCCCCGGCAACGCCGGATCGAACGGTACTACCGACCCCGCGGGCTCCGGGCCCCGGCCCGGTGCGCCCGTGCCCCGGGCGGGGGAGTCAGAGCAGGCGGCGCACGTGCTCGTCGATGACCTCTTCGGGGTACGCCCCGACGATCCGATCGACGAGCTTGCCCTGCTTGTAGAACAGCAGCGTGGGGATGCTCATGATGCCGAGGGCGCCGGCCTTCTCTCCGTTGTCGTCGGAGTTCATCTTGCCGAAGGCGATCTTTCCCTTGTACTTCTCGCTCAAGCGGTCGACGATCGGGGAGACCATCCGGCACGGCCCGCACCACGGGGCCCAGACGTCCACGACGACCGCGGAGTTGTCCTGGGAGAACTTGTCGAAGTTCGTCTGACCGATCTCGGTGACCGACATGAGCGTACCTGATTCTTCGAGGGCGGCGGGCTATAAAATCCCTCCCGCGCTCAGGGGTTACCAGGGGAGGTCCGGACCGCTCCGGACCCCGCACGACCGCCCCGGGCCTACGAACGTTCTTACGCCCCGGACGCGTAGGGAAGCTTCCATGCCCGCGGTGCCTCCGGTGTCCGGGGCGTCCTCTTCGCGCCCGGAGCTCGCGGTGCCGGAGGGCGACGCCGTCCCGTCCCTGGTGGAACGATCCGAGCGGCCCCGATCGCTGCTCACCCCGGCGGCCCGGAAGGCCGTCCGGCAGCGCATGCTGCTGCTGCGCCAGGTGGCGCTCGATCGCATCACCAACCTGACCGGCGCCTCCGCCGCCGACCTCGTCCGCTACCGGCGGGAGCTCAAGGAGAGCGACCTCTGCGAGACGCTGGTCCAGCGCGGAGCGGGTCTCGCGTTCACCCAGGAGCTTCCGCAGGGCGCCCTCCTCTACCTCTTGGTGCGCGCCGCGCGCCCGGCGCGCGTCCTCGAGACAGGCGTTCGGCCCGGCTACTCCACCGCGTGGATCCTGGCGGCGCTGGAAGCGAACGGCAACGGCGCGCTCACGTCGCTGGGGCCGGGTCCGACCGCGGGCCGCCAGCGGGGGGTGCACGACTACGGCGTCGGCCAGCTGGTCCCGCCCGCGCTCCGCTCGCGCTGGACCCTCGCGCTCGGGAACACGGAAGATCGCCTCCGCGAGCTCCTGCAGGCGCTCCGGCCGATCGACCTGTTCTTCTCCGACAACGGGCCGGACGCCGATCGGACGCGGCTGGAGCTGCGCTCGGCCTGGGAGGTCCTCGCCCCGAGCGGCCTCCTGATCGCGCACCACGTGGACGCGAACCCCGCCTGGTCGGACTTCTGCGCGCTGCAGGGGCTCTCGATGCAGGTGCTCGATCCCGGACCGCCCCCGATGGGGGCGCTCGCGATGCGCGGCGGACCGCGGCGCTAGCGCTCGAGTTCCTCGACCAGGTGGATCACGGCCGGGACGATCAGCGAGCCGACGGCCGTGCGCACGGCCCGCTCGCTGCCGGGGAGCGCGAAGACCGGCTTCCCCTGCAGCACGTAGAGCGCGGCGCGGCTGATGATCGCGAGGGCGCCGACCTCCTGGAAGCTGAGCGCCCGGTAGATCTCGCCGAACCCCTCGAGCTTCTTCCCGCCCATCGTCTCGAGCGCGGTGACCGTGAGGTCGCGGGAGCTGACGCCGGTCCCGCCCACCGTCACGACGCACTCGATCGCGTGGTCCGCCAGCCAGGGCTCGAGCTTCTCGCGGACGTCGGCGACCGAGTTCGCGACGAGCGCATAGTGCACGATCTTGTGGCCGCCCTGCGCGACGAGCTCGCGCGCCAGATGGCCGGACGGGTCGTCCTGCTCGGTGTGCGTGTCGGAGACCGACAGGATGCCGAAGCCGAGGGACCGGCTCCCGCCCAGATGATGTCGGCTCTGGCTGCTCGGGGTCGCGGGGCTCTCGCTCATGAACGTTCCGGCGCGCCCTTGCGCTTCGCGAGGACGCGGACGGGCCCGAGGGACGTCCGCGGATAAAGGCCGCGGTCGTCCTTCTCGAGGTACTTCACCATGTCCCAGACGGTGAGCAGCGCCACGGTGGCGGCGACGAGCGCCTCCATCTCCACGCCCGTGCGATCGACCGTCGAGGCTTCGGTCCGCACCCGCACGCCGCGCGTCGAGGGACGGACCTCCACGCGGCTCGCGGTCAGCCCCACCGCGTGGCAGTGCGGGATCAGCTCCGACGTCCGCTTCATCGCCAAGAGGCCGGCCAGCTCCCCGGCCGCGATCGGATCGCCCTTCTCGACGCGTCCGGCGCGCACGGCCCGCCGGGTCGCCGCCGACAGCGTCAGCTCCCCGACGGCCACCGCGGTGCGCGCCACCCGGGGCTTCCCGCCGACGTCCCGCTGCCGCGCCATGGCCTACCGGGGCCGGCCCGCGTCGGCGGCGAGATGCGCGAGCACGGCCTCCAGCTGCACCCGCTCCCCGGCGCCCTGCGCGAGGCGGAAGTCGACTTCGGCGAGGTACTCGACGAGGCGGACCTTCTCGCGCGCCGGCAGCACGTTCTCCGGGATGTCGGGAAGGTAGGAGTGCATCGCGCGCAGGATCTCCTCGCCCGACGCGCCCCGGTCGGTGAACAGATCGTAGAGCCGGCTCCGGGCGCCGACAAAGTCGCCGCCGAGCGCCGCCCCGAGCATGCCCTCGACCTCCTTCCGCAGGGGGATCGTGGCGTGGTCGCGTACGGTCTGTCCGGTGATGGTGTCGGCGTAGGTGGCGGTGAGCTGCAGGAGGTTGATGGCCCGCCGCATGTCCCCGCCGCTCGCGGCCAGGATCGCCTCGTAGGCTTCGGGCGCGACGTGCTTGTGCTCGGCCGCGGCGATCCGCTCGAGCTGCGCGCGCACGGCCTCCGGCGAGTAGGCGCGGAAGCGGAACACCGCGCAGCGGGACTGGATCGGGTCGATGATCCGGGACGAGTAGTTGCACGACAGGATGAACCGGCACGAGCCCGAGTACCGCTCCATCAGCCGGCGGAGCGAAGCCTGGGCCTCCTGGGTCAGGTTGTCCGACTCGTCGAGGAAGAGCAGCTTGAACGGAACGTCGCCCAGCGGGGACGTCCGGGCGTACTGCTTGATCGTCGTCCGGACCGTCTCGATGCCCCGCTCGTCGCTGCTGTTGAGCTCGAGGAAGTTCTGGCGCCACTCCGGCCCGTACATGTCGTGCGCGAGGGCCAGCGCCGCCGTGGTCTTGCCCGTGCCCGGCGGGCCGGCGAAGAGCAAGTGTGGCATCGACCGCTTCTCCGCGTAGGCGCGCAGCAGCGGCACGATCGACTCGTGCCCGACCATGTCCTTGAGGCTCGTGGGCCGGTACTTCTCGACCCAGACCGCCTCGGTGCCGCGCGTCGCCATCGAACGGGCTCGCCGACCTGACGGCGGGTCATTAGCGTTACTTCGGCCGAGAGCGGGACCGGCGGCCGGGCGCGTTACGGCGCCCCTTGGAAGTAGGCTTCCTCCAGAGTCCGGTGGCGTCGGAGCGCCTCGGCGAGCAAGCGGCCGTACTGGCCGAGGGCCTGCCGGTGACCGCCGTGGTCCTCGTTCTCCACGATGCCGAGGAACCAGGCGAACTGCTCGACCGAGACCCCGAACCACGCATGGTCGGCTCGCAGGAGCGCCCAGGTCGCAGCGCGCTCGCGGGGGACCGGGGGCTTCCCCAACCGTCGGTCGTACTCTCGGCGATGGGCGCCGACCACGCGCGCGACCGCGCGCACCATGCTCCGCAGGTCCTCGCGGGGGTACGATGCGAGCAGCACGAGACCGTCGCTCGCGGTCTCGAGCCAGCGGACGAGCGGGTCGATCTCCGCGGGGGCCCGGCGCAGATCGACCGTCGGCGCGGCGAACGCCATGCCGACGGGAGGCCCGGGAACCAAAATCGATTGCCCCCGGGGGATCGCCGCGGCGAGCACTCACCGGGCGTGAGTGTCACCGGTACCCTCGTCGTGTGCGTTGGACCCATGGACCCCCTCCTCCCTCGGGGAGTTTGATGAACGCGTTCGCCGTCCGAATCGCGATCGACCGAGCCCCCCTCGACCGAACGTCACCCGCGACCGAGACACCGCCGCCCGAGCCCCGGGCGCCGCGACGCCCCCGTTGGTTCGCGACGCGCGCCCGCGCGGCCCCGGGCCCGACCGACCCCAAATAGACCGACGCCTTGGCCCCGGAATGCAACCCGACTCCGGGGCGACCCGCGAAGGACACCTTCCCGTTCACGGGTACCGATTCTACTGGCGGAGCTTCGGCGCGCCCGGTCCGAAGGGAACCGCCATCGTCCTGCACGGAGGACCCGGTGCCTCCCACGATTACCTCGTGCCGTTCGCGGATCTCACGGCCCGGGGGTACCGGGTGATCCTCTACGACCAGCTCGGATGCGGGCGGTCGGAGCGAGCACGCGACGAGGGCGAGTACCGCGTCGATCGCGACGTCGAGGACCTCGATGAGTTCCGTCGGGCGATGGGCGTCGATCGGTTCCACCTGCTCGGCTCGAGCTACGGCGGCATGCTCGCGATCGCCTATGCCCTCGCGCACCCGGAACCCTTGATCTCGCTCGTGAGCGTGAGCGGGCTCGCGTCGGTCCCGCTCGCGCAGCGGGAGATGGATCGGCTACGCCGCGAGCTCCCCCCTCCCTTCCCGTCGGTCCTGGACCGGTACGAAGCCCGCGGGGAGTTCCGCCACCCGGAATACCTCGCCGCGGTCGACCTGTTCTACCGGCGACATCTCTGTCGCCTCTCCCCCTGGCCGCCCGAGATCGTTCGGACGCTGGAACTCGCGGACGGACCGAAGTATCGCGTGATGAACGGGCCGAACGAGTTCACGATCTCCGGGACGATCCGGGACTACGACGTGACGGATCGGCTCGGCGAGATCCGGACGCCGACCCTCGTGACCGCGGGACGGTACGACGAAGTCACGAGCGTGGTCGCCCGCTCGATCCAGAACGGGATCCCGGGCGCGGAATACGCCGAGTTCGCCCAGAGCTCGCACGTCGCGTTCTGGGAGGAACGCCCGGCGTACTTCGAGCGGGTCGGGGCATTCTTGGATCGACATCCCGACGACGCTCGGGCTCGCTAGGTCGCGAACCCGCCCAGGGCACCGGGCGAGACGCCGGCCCGCTCCCGTCCGCGGAGTCGCCGGTGCAGTAGGTAGAGCAGCGCCGCGAAGAGGGCCGCGACGCCCAGGACCCCCGGGACGGCGACTTCGACCAGCAGGTCCCACACGAACAGGGCACCGAGCATCCCGGCCGCGAAGGAGAACTCCGATCGCGCGAGTCGCTGCGTCCCAACGCGTCGTACGATGAGCGCGATCACCCCGCCCGAGACCGCCACGAGGACCGCGCCCGCGGCCACCGCCGGGAACCGGCCCGGCGCGTTCGCGACGGCCTCGACGAACACCCAGACGGCCAGGAACGCGGTGCCGCTGAACGCGAGCCCCCACGAGCCGATCCGCGATGCCCCTCTCTGGACCGACAGCAGATCCGGCGGCGCCCGATACGCGAGGCCGATCAGCGCGACCTCGATCGCCAGGAAGAGCGCCAGCAGGGCCACGGTCGGGCCGTGTCCCACGACCACCGAGAACAGGGCCACCTCGAACACGTAGATCGACGCGACCAGCGCGACCGCCCCCCGGTCCAGCCACCGCGCGGAGCGGACCTCCGGGTAGAAGAGCCCGACGAGGAGGATCGGGAGCGCGATCGAGTACACCGCGTGAAAGCCGGTGAGACCCAGCGCCCAGAGCCAGTTGACGCCGAAGGCGTGGCCGTACGCTCCGAGCGCGCCGACGGGCGGCCTACCGGCGGGCTCGAAGAACGTGTGGACCGCGAGCCCTTCCTCCGCGATGCCGTAGGCAGCCCCGAGCAGTAGGATCGAGGCCCATCCCTTGCGGAAGTACACCGCGAACTCCCGGATGAGCAGGGCCCCGGTGCCGTAGAGCCCGACGATCCCGGCGAACGAGATCGCGAACTGCAGCGGGTCGTACGCGAGCTCGGAGACCGGGGTCGAGCCCGTGAGGAGCTCGGGGATGGTCGGCGCCAGCAGCAGCAGGGCCAGCACCGGGACGCGCGGCCGGATGAGCGCCCGCACACAGAGAGCTCCGGGGCGGGCTTACTTGAAGTCGCCGGGCGCGCGGGCGCCGGGGAGGATTATATCCGCGACGGGACTCGCAACGTCGAGGCAGGATGCGCGAGCGCTTGGCCCACATCGCGTTCCGCGGTTCGATCCGCGAGCGGTCCGTCGAACCGTTCCTCCGGCTGCTGCGGGCGCTTCGGACCCGCAACCGCATCCGCGGCGTGCTCCTCGACATCTCGAGCGGGGGCGGGGAGTCGATCGCCTCGATGGACCTCTACCTGGCCGTCAAGCGGCTGAACGCCGTGAAACCGGTCTACGCCTCGATCGGCGCGATCGGGGCCTCGGGGGCGTACCTGGCGGCGCTCGGCGCCCGGCGGATCTTCGCCTACCCGGAGTCGGAGGTCGGCTCGATCGGCGTCGTCTTCCCCCACATCGCGACGCGCGATCTGCTCCGGCGGCTCGGGATCTCGGTCGAGCTCCTGCACGTGGGCGAGCACAAGGACGCCTACCAGGGCTACCGCCCGCTCACGCCGGTCGAGCGCGAGAAGCTGCTCGCCGTCGTTCGGGAGAATTACGACGTCTTCGTCGGCGTGGTCGCCCAGGAGCGCAAGCGGCCGGTCGAGGAGATCCGGGCGCTGGCGACCGGGGAGTTCTGGAGCGGAGCCCGCGCGCTCCAGCTCGGGCTCGTGGACGCGCTCGGGGACCGGGAGATCGCGCTCGAGGAGCTCTCCCGCGCCACGGGGGTACCGTCCCGCAAGACCCTCCGTCTCGCCCCGCCGAGGCCGTTCCTCGACCGCCTCCTCTCGGGCGGCGCGAACGCCGTGGGCGCCGGCCTGGCCGAGCGGATCCGCGACTCCGTCGAGGACAGTGTGCTCGACCTCGCCGGACCGGGCCTCTTCCGATAGGTCCGCCCACCCCGGCGGACGAGCGGGTTAAATAGGCCCCGCGCGGTCGGACCTCCGTCCATGCCCGACAGTAAACGCTCCGGCTTCTCCAGCGCGGCCGGACTCATCCAATACTACGACATGGAGGAGTCGCGGGCACTCAAGATCAATCCGTTCATCGTGCTCGCGCTCGGGATCGCCGCGGCGATCCTCGTCGAGATCCTCAACTGGCGGCTGCCGTAGCCGGGCCGGCCATCGGCAGCGCAGGGCCGACCGGGGATCGGCCCGGAAGAAAGCGACCCTCGCGCGAACGGCCCAGCAGCACGACTTTCGACTCCGGAGACTCGTCCAGCTCGAGGTACCCGGTCCGGGCGGCGAGCCGGCGCGCGAACGCGCCGATCTCGGTGTGCGTGGGAACGTGGTCGCGACCGAGGCGCTGGCGCGACTTCCCCATGTAGACGTATCCCTTCGGCTCGATGAAGTCGGGCCGCGCGAGCAGGTCGAGCTCGGCGTACGACTCGACCCAGCCCAGGTTCCAGCCCTTGACGAGCGTGTGCCGGACGACCCGGCGCGTGCGCAGATCGCGGACGATCGCGAGCGACTCGCGGAGCCGGTCGAACGCGTCCTCCTGCGCGGGGAGCGTCAGGCGCCGGAAGATCTCGGCGTTCGGGGCCGTGACCGAGACGTACAGCTGCGTCGGGAGCGGGTCGAGGTGTCGCAGCGCGTCCGGATTGGTGCCGTTGGTCACGAGGAAGGTCGTGATCCCGCGCGCGTGGCACAGCTCGAGGAAGCGGTTCATCTTCGGGTAGAGCGTCGGCTCGCCGGTCAGCGAGATCGCGATGTGCCGGGGGGACTGGGACTCGTCCCAGCGCTCGGGCCGGACGCTCGGGTCGCCCTTGAACCCGGAGAGGATCCGCCGCTGCGCCTCGATGGACCGGTCGAGCAGCCCCTCCGGGTCGTCGTACTCGGGCATCTCCCCATCGTTCTCCCAGCCCTGGTTGCGCCAGCAGAAACGGCAGGACAGGTTGCACGAGTCGATCGACGGCGACATCTGGAGGCATCGGTGGCTCTCGATGCCGTAGAAGCGGCCCTTGTAGCAGTCCCGACCGCGCTCGAGCGACTCTCGTGTCCAGTAGCAGAGCTTGACCGCGCTGTGCTTCCCGACGAGCTGGTAGCCCTGGCCGGCGAGCTCAGTCGAGAGGTCCTGGTCGCCCATGGGACCGGCCGTCGGACGCCCGAGTTCCCATAACCCTTTGTGCGGGGTCGAGGGTCGCCACCCCGTCGGGTCCGCTCACCGCCGGTGAGCGTCCCGCGTGCGCGAGCCGCATACGGGCCGGGACCCACCACCTCGAGGGCGACCGATGGACCGCAACGTGCGCTGGCTCGGCCTCGGGGCGGTGGTGCGCGCCGGCGGCCTGAGCCTGATCACCCCGTACTACGTGCTCTACCTCCGGAACGTCCTGCACCTCGGCTACGCCGAGATCGGAGTGCTCGCCGTCGTGGTGGCGGCGCCGCCGCTCGCGGTGATCTCGTTCGCCGGACTCCTGGTCGACCGCGCCGGCCGGCGACCGGTGCTCCGGATCGCGCTCCTCTCGGAGGCGCTCGCGATCCTCGCGACCGCCGCGGCGATGCAGGCCCGCTCGCTGCCCGGCGTCATCGGGGCGGTCGCGACGGTCGGATTGGCCGGGAGCATCGCGGGTCCCGCGCTGTCGGCCTACGTCGCGGACTTCGCGGAAGGTTCGGAGCGGACGCGCGCCTTCACCTGGCTGCGGATCGGATGGAACGTCGGGTTCAGCGTCGGCGTGCTCTCGGGCGGCTCGCTGATCGGGCTCTTCGGGTTCTCCGAGGTCGGGTTCGTCGCCGGCGCGGCGCTGCTCGTGAGCGCCGGGCTCCTGCTCGTGGTGCTCGACCCGTCCGGCTACGATCTCGCCCGCGCCGCCGGGAAGCCCCGGCCCACGGGAGGGACGGGCACCGGGCTCATCGCCTCGCTCCGCACCGTCGCGCGGGACCGGGTCTTCCTCGCGCTCTGCCTCTCCGTCGCGGTCGCGGACCTCGCGGTCCAGCAGTGGTCCCCGATCCTGCCGCTCTACGCGAACACGGTCCTCGGCATCCCGTACGCGATCCTCGGCGTCGCGCTCGCCCTGAACGGCGTGCTCGTCGTGGTCGCGCAGGCCCCGACCACCCAACTGGCGATCGGCCACCGCCACACGTCGGTGCTCGCGCTGGGGGTCCTGCTCTACGTCGCCGGATTCCTGCTGCTTGCGCTGGTGGCGCTCCTGCCGGCGCTCGTGCTGGGGATCTTCTTCGGTTCCGTCGTCGTGCTGACGATGGGGGAGAACGTCCTGTCGATCCCGACCACGACGCTCCCCTCCAACCTGGCGCCCGCGGCCGAGATCGGCGCGTACAACGGGGCGTTCTTCGCCATCATCGGGATCGGCCAGACGCTCGCGACGCCGCTGGGGGGGGCCGTACTGGCGGCCACGTCGAGCCCCGTCGTCACCTGGGGCGTGCTCATGGTGCCGGCGGTGCCGGCGCTCGTGCTGCTCGGCCTCTACGTGCGACCTCGGATCGACCGCCGGGCCGATCGGGCGTGAGCCCCGACGGCCGGCCCGTCCCGCTCAGCTGAACTCTTCGCGCTCGAACAGGAGGAGGCCGCCGATGGCGGCGAGGAGCAGGTAGACGATCATGATCACGACCCCTTCCGCGATCCCGGCCGTGTAGGTCGTCGTGACGATGTGCATGCGGCCGACCATCATGCTCGACGTCGTGATCGTCCCCGAGAGTCCCCAGTTCACCGGAGAGGCGAAGATGGTCCCGATGGCCGAGTCGGCGTACGAGATCAGCATCCAGGGCTCGATCTTCACGAGCCCGGTGACGACGTCCTGCAGCAGCGTGAAGCCGATGATGAAGAGCAGCGCCGTGAGGACGAACCCGTAGGCGCTGGTCTTGAACAGGGAGCTGAAGAAGAACGTCGCGCCCAGCACCGCGCTCAGGTACACGAGCGCGAGGACGAACGAGATCCCGAGCTGCCACGGGAACGCGCTCCCGCCGAAGTAGTAGACCCCGTTGAGGACGAGGATCACGAGGAAGAGGAGCATCATCGCGACCCCGGCGAGGTAGGCCGCGATGAACTTCCCGACGTACACCGTGCCCCGCCGGAGCGGCAGACCCATGAGGAAGTAGCCGGTCTTGTTCTGGAACTCGCCCGCGATCGCATCGCCGCCGAAGAAGACGGCCGCGAGGACCGCGACGAAGGGGGAGCCGCCTCCCCAGAACGATCCGTAGAACGCCAGGTTGCTCGCGACCAGGCCGCCGCGGAAGTGCGCGACGATCGCGGTGACGATGACGCCGATCGCGACCACGATGCCGGCGAGCGCGACGAACCTCCGCGAACGGAGGTACTCGCGGAACTGGTACCGCGCGAGCTTCGTTACCTGCTGACCGGACTGGGGCACGTGCAGGCGACCGGCCGGTAGATCGACGGTGGCGCCGGCCATGCGCTAGTCCCCCCGGGAGATCTGCTGCAGGTAGATCTCCTCGAGCGCGCTCTCCGACTCGGTGACCTGGAGCACCCCGAGATGGAGCCCGACGAGCGCCTCGACCAGGCGCTCCTGGGCCGCGAGCCCCCCGGTGAACTTGATCCGGATCCGGCGCGGATCGAGCAGCGTCGCACTGGAGACGCCGGGAAGCGTCGCCACGGTCTGGCCGACCTGATCCGCTCCGACCGGGCGGGCGAGCATCGCGTCGACCGATTGGTGGCCGTCGGCGAAGCGCGACGTCACGTTGTCCAGGCTGTCGTAGAAGAGGAGCTTGCCCTTGTCGATGAGCGCGACCTCGTCGCAGACGTCGACGACCTCGCTCAGGATGTGGCTGCTCATGAAGATCAATCGCTGGCTCTTCTTGAGGTCGCGGACGATCGAGCGGACCTCGGCCATCCCCCGCGGATCGAGCCCGGTGGAGGGTTCGTCGAGGATCAGCACGTCGGGATCGTGGACCAGCGCCGCGGCGATGTTGATCCGCTGCTTCATCCCCTTGGAGAAACGACCGACCTTCTGGTCGGCCCACTCCGTCATCTTGACCTCGCCGAGGACGGTGCGGATCCGGTCCCTCCGGTCCGCCGCCGGGAGGCCGCGCAGGTCAGCGACCATGCCGAGCGCCTCGTTCGGCGTGAGCGAGGAGTAGATCTCCGGGCTCTCGATCAGGACGCCGGCATCGCCGAGGGCGCGCTTCCGATCCCGGCGCGAGGAGACGCCGTTGATGAACGCCTCCCCGCGCGTCGGGAAGATCATGTCGGTGAGCAGTTTGAGCGTCGTGGTCTTTCCCGCGCCGTTGGGGCCGAGGAACCCCACGCACTTGGTGCCCTCGATCTTGAGGTTCAGCCCGTTGAGGGCGGTGAATCGGCCGAACTGCTTGGTGAGATCCCGCGCCTCGAGACTCGGTGACATGGGACCTTCGGAGCGCCCCGGCGTGTGCCACCGGACCTGAAAAGCGCGCGGGGCTCCGTGCGACGCCGTCACGCGCGGTCCAGCCCCGGCGGGAGCGTCTACGGCGCCGGCGAGCGAGCCGGCCCGATCGAGACCCAGCGGAGGGAGAGCGAGTTCGCCACCACCAGCGTCGAGGAGAGCGCCATGGCGAGTGCCCCGGCGATCGGCAGGACCGCGTAGACGCCCAGCCCCAAGCCCGGAACGAGAGCGCCCGCCGCGATCGGAAGCAGGACCGCATTGTACCCGACCGCCCAGGCGAAGTTCGAGCGCACCTTCGCGACCGTGCGTCGCGCGAGGCGCAGCGCGAGCGCCACGCCGCCGAGGTCCGAGCGCACCAGGACGACCTGACCGGCGTCCTTCGCCACCTCGGTCCCCGACCCGATCGCGATGCCGAGGTCCGCGGCGGCGAGGGCCGGGGCGTCGTTGATCCCGTCCCCGACGAAGGCGACCCGACGGCCGGCGGCTTGCAGCGAACGGAGCAGGGCGAGCTTTCCGGCGGGCGTCAGCTCGGCGTGCACGTCCGCGATCGACCCCTCCCGTGCGATCGCCGATGCCGCGACCGCGCCGTCCCCCGTGGCCATCACGGTTCGAATGCCATCCTCCCGGAGCGCGGCGACCGCTTCGCGAGCGCCGGGTCGGAGCGTGTCCGAGAACCCGAGGACGCCGACCGGCGTGCCGTCCTGGAACACGAACGCCACGGAGCGACCTTGCGCCGAGAGGTCCGACGCCGCCATTCCCCCTGGGCCTGCGGATCGGTCCGAGGCCGCGGGCTCGGGGCGCCGGACCTCGATGAGCGAACCCATCACCTCCCCGCGCACGCCGACCCCGGCCTCGACCCGAACGCCGGAGGCCGGGGGGATCCGCAGGGATCGCGCGTGCGCGGCGCTCTCCACCGCGCGCGCGAGGGGATGCTCGGATCCCGACTCGATCGACGCCGCGAGGGCGAGGACGTCCGCCTCCGACCGTCCGCCCAGGGGGCGGACCGCCGCGAGCGCCGGCCGGCCCTCCGTCAGCGTGCCGGTCTTGTCCGTCAGCACGAGGTCGATGCGAGCGGCGCGCTCGAGCGCGTCTTCCCCCCGGAACAGCACGCCTTCCTCGGCCGCTCGGCCCGAGCCGACGACGATCGCCGCCGGGGTCGCGAGCCCGAAGGCGCACGGGCACGCGATGATCACGACGCTGACGAACACCAGGAGCCCGACGGTCGGGCCGGCGTGACCGAGGATCGCCCATCCCACGCCGGCCGCGACGCCGAGCCCGAGCACGCACGGGACGAACACCGCGGCGATGCGGTCCGCGATCCGCTGGAGCGGGACGCGGGACATCTCCGCGTCGGACAGGAGCCGGCCCACCTGAGATGCGAACGTGTCGGTACCGACGGCGACCGCTTCGACGTCCACGAGCCCGTCGAGGTTGAGCGCGCCCGCCACGACCCTCTCGCCCGGGGATCGGGCCACCGGGAGCGACTCCCCGGTGAGCAGCGACTCGTCGACGGTCGTGGAGCCGGCGCGGATCGTCCCGTCCACCGGGAACCGACCCCCGGGTCGGACCCGGAGGAGGTCGCCCGGTCGGACCTCGGTGACGTCCACGGGGCGCTCGACTCCGCCGACCACCCGCGTCGCCGTCGAAGGAAGCAGCTCCCGGAGGCGATCCAGGGCCGAGCCGGCCCGGGCACGGGTCCGGTGCTCGAGGTAGTTGCCCGTCAGGATCAGCGTGACGATCAGCGCCGACGCGTCGAAGTAGGTGCCGGGGGGCATCCGACCGGGGAGGACGAGCGCGGCGAGGCTGTAGCCGTAGGCCGCGCTCGAGCCCACGGCGATGAGGAGGTCCATGTTCCAGGACCGGTCCGCGACCGCGTCCCGCGCTCCCCGATAGAACACCGCGCCCGGATAGAACTGGACGACCGTCGCGAGCGCCGCGGCCACCACGACGGCGTTCCGGGAGCCCACCGCGTAGGTGAGGACGACCACCGCGAGCGCCAGGGGCCAGGCGACCGTGATCCGGCGCCCGAGGTCCCGCTCGGCCCGTACCGGATCCGCGAACTGGTCCCGACAGGTCTCCGAGCAGAAGTAGTAGGTCCGGTTGTCGCGGAACAGGTGGAGCGACTCCGGCCGCTCCTCCACATACATCCCGCAGACCGGATCGGTCGCCATCGGCGGGCCGTCCCGGGCGTCCGAGGGGCGCCCGATTCAGGCGGAGCGACGGTGCGTCTTGTCGTAGGAGGCCTGGCAGGCCACGGAGCAGAAGTACACCGTCTGGCCGCCGTACGTCCCGTGCGCCGCGGCGGTCGCGCTCTCGATGACCATGCCGCAGACCGGGTCCTTGACCTTCATCGATCGCCGGAGCCGGCGGCGGCATATAGGCCCGTCGCGAGCGAAAAGGGCTTACCCCGCGACGAGGTCGGGCTCCGGGAATGGTCGAGGAGCTCACGGCCGCCAAGGTCGCCGCGAAGGTGAAGGCCCGGCCGGACGACGTGCTGCTGCTCGACGTCCGCGAGCCGTACGAGCGGGACCTCGCCAAGATCGAGCCGTCGCTCCACATCCCGATGCGGGACGTGCCCGAGCGCCTCGAGGAGATCCCGCGGGACCGCGAGATCGTCGTCTACTGCCACGGCGGCGCGCGCTCCGCGATGATCGCCGGGTTCCTCGAGAGCCGGGGCTATCGGAACGTCGCGAACCTCACCGGCGGGATCGACGCCTGGTCCCGAACGGTCGACCCCAAGGTGCCCCGGTACGATTGATCGCGGAGCTCGCGGTCACCCCCGGTGACCGTCCTGCGTGAGCTACGGTCTTGGAGTCGACCGTCCTATCGATCTGTGGAGGGGACTCGGCGGAGCGGGCCGATGTTCGGCCGCCCCCGGCCGGTCCGGCCGCGGGTCCCCTTCTCTCCTCAACCCTCGAGCGCCGCCCTTCCCGAACGGACCGATCTGCGGAGAGCGGACGCGGGGGCGAGCGAGGTCGGTGAGACCGACCTCCGGCCCTACGGCCGGGAGCTCTATCCGCGCCGTCGCGAGATCCGGTCCTCGGGATTCGCCTCGAGGACCTCGATGAATCCCCGCATCTTCCAGTAGGTGGACAGGAACTCCTGGCCGCGCGGCGTGATGTCGTACACCGGCCGCCCGTCGAGGTCCTCAGTCTTCAGTAGGCCGAGGCTGACCAGGCGCTCGACCAGCGACCGGAGTCGATCCACGGGCATGCCCGCGCCGTAGGACACGCGCGTGATCCGCGCGGCCCCGTGGTATCGCTTCACGACCTCGAGGACGGTCGCGTAGAGATCGGTGGCCTCCCGCCGCCGCGGGGTTCCGCTCCCCTCGCGACCGTTCAGCATCGTCCGCCCCCTCCGCGTGCCTACAGCGGGAACGGCGGCAACGGTTCGACTTTCTGGGGGCCTCGCATCACGCGGGCTCCCGGCGCGATGTCCGCGGAGCCCGAGAAGAGGACCTCGCCGACCGTCGCGTCGCGATGGACGCGCACCTCGGCGGCGACCACGCGGCGCACCTCGCACCGCTCCCGCACTTCGACGCGCATCCCGTAGACGTCCTCCGCCCGGGACCCGCGCTCCAGCTGCACCTCGGTGCCGACGATCGGGCCCTGGACCTTCGAGCGGTGGTGGAGGCGCACGATCGCCGCCTTCAGCCCCTCGCGGGTCACGGCGGCCCCGCCGATCTCGATCGAGTCCGAGAACACGGCCCGCCGGGCCTCCAGTTTTCCGCCGACCTCGAGCCGGGCCCCGACGAACGCCTCCCCGACCGAGATCGCGCCTCCGACGTCGACGGTCCCGGTGAGGGTGAAGTTCCCTCGGACGTCGAACTTGCCGCCGACATCGAGGTCGCGGCCCTGCGCCGACCCGCCGATCCGGCCGATCCCTCCGATCGCGAGGTCCTCGAACGCAAGATCCTTCGCCGCGCTGAACACGCCGCCGACGTCGATCGAGCCCCCCTTCGCGGAGTCGCGCAGTTCCGCGAAGCCGCCGACGTCCAGCGAGCCGAAGGAGAGCGGGCCCTCCGCCACGAAGCGGCCGCCGACCTCGATCGAGCGGCGCACTTCGCCGCCGCCGATCCGGATCGCCCCGCCGACCTCGAGCGTCTCGATGGCGACCTCCTGGAGGTCCACCGAGCCGCCGGCTTCGACGCTCTGGGCCTCGAGCTTCCCGCCGAGCCGGAAGCGACCCCCCACGGACACGCGTTCCGCGAGGAGCGTCTGGGCGCCCTCCAGGACCCCGCCGACCTCGAAGCGGTCGGCCTTCGCGGGCCCCTCGATCCGCAGGCCTCGGTCGACGTCGACGCGGCGGGCGGTCAATGCGCCGTGCACGTCGATCGCGCCGTCGTGGCTCTTGAGGTCGCCGTGGACCGTCAGGTCTCCGGCGATCGTGACGGTGCCGTCCTCCGAGATGAACTCCCGGCACTCCATGGATCCCCGGACGTCGGACGAGCCGTCGAACGACGCCGTCCCCCCGACGACGAGACGCCCCTCGACCTCGATCCGGGCGTGGGCCCCGACCGTGAGATCCCCGTCGACGGTCGCGAGTCGCACGCGGCCGCCGCGCGGCACGTGGGTTTCCGCCATCGGAGTTCCCCATCGGGACCCTCCTCTATACGGCTAGGTCACCGCGAGTGAGCACCGGGACGGTGCAGGCGCGCCGCGCGAACCGCTTTAGCCCGACGGCCCTCCCTCGCCGCCGTGCCGGACTCCCTCGGCGAGATCCGCGACGAGGTCGTCGTCTGCCGGAAGTGCCCCCGGCTGGTGGCGTACCGCGAGCGGATCGCGCAAGAGCGCAAGCGGGAGTTCGCCGGTGAGATGTACTGGGGCCGACCGGTGCCCGGCTTCGGGGATCCCGCCGCCCGGCTCGTCGCCGTCGGACTGGCTCCCGCGGCGCACGGATCGAACCGGACCGGGCGCGTGTTCACCGGCGACCGATCGGCGGCCTTCCTCGTCCGGGGCTTCCACGCGGCCGGCTTCGCGAACCAGCCGACCTCGGTCCGGCGGGGCGACGGCCTCCGCTACCAGGACCTGTATCTGACGGCCGCGGTCCGATGCGCGCCCCCCGGCAACCACCCGACGCCCGCCGAGCGGTCTCGGTGCGCCCCGTACCTCGAGCGCGAGCTGCGCTGCCTGACGGAAGTGCGGGCGATCCTCGCGCTGGGTGGCTTCGCCTGGGACGCGCTGCGGGACATCGTTCCCACCGTGTACGGCGGGGACCGCCCTCGCGCAGCCTTCGCCCACGGGGTGTGTGTGCCCCTGGGGCCGGGTCGCCCTCTGCTCTGGGGCTCCTACCATCCGAGCCCGCAGAACACCAATACCGGGAAGCTCACTCCGGCCATGTTCGTCGAGCTCCTCGGGCGCATCCGGGCGTCCTACGACGGGAGGAAGGGCCCGTGAGCCCATTCGAACTGCTCGAGCGGGACGGCCTCGCCCGGATCGGTCGGCTCGACACTCCCCACGGACCGATCGAGACCCCGGCGCTGCTGCCGGTCGCCCACCCGGATCCGGCCCGGCAACCCATCCCACCGGTGGAGATGCGCCGACGATTCGGCGTGCACGCCGTGATCACGTCCGCGTACATCACCTGGCGAACCCCGCCGCTCCGGGCGGTCGCGGAGGAGCGGGGGATCCACGGGCTGCTCCAGTTCGACGGGCCCGTGATGACCGACTCCGGCGCGTTCCAGCAGCACGCGTACGGCGCCGTCGAGATCGGACCGGAGGAGTCGCTCCGGTTCCAGGACCGCGTGGGGTCCGACATCGCGACCGTGCTCGACGTCTTCACCGAGCCCGACGCGACCCACGAGGAGGCCGCGGAAGCGCTCCGGGAGACCCGGAGCCGATCCGAGGCCGCGCGACGGTCCCGGGCGGGACTGCTGGCCGTTCCGGTCCAAGGCGGCGCCTTCGAGGACCTGCGTGCGGAGTCGGCGGCCGCCGCCTCCGCGCTCGGGGACGTGCTCGCGGTCGGCGGAGTGGTTCCGCTGCTCGAGCAGTACCGCTTCCCTGAGCTCGCGCGCGCGCTCGCGGCCGCGCGACCGGGCCTCTCGCCCGCCGCGCCAGTGCATCTGTTCGGGGCCGGACATCCGATGACGTTCGCCTCGGCGGCGCTCTGGGGCGTCGACCTGTTCGATTCCTCGGCGTACCACAAGTTCGCGCGCCGCGGCGGCCTGCTGTTCCCGGAGGGGACCGTCTCGATCGACGACCTCCGCGAACCGGTATGCCGGTGTGCCCTGTGCGCGGTCCGGCCCCTGACCGACGTGGCCCGACTTCCGGAGGCGGATCGGGAGCGAGCCATCGCCGAGCACAATCTGCTGATGTCGGTCGAAGAGATCGGACGGGTACGGCAGGCGATCCGCGACGGGACGCTCTGGGAGCTGGCGGAGCGGCGCTCCGTGGCCCACCCGGCGCTGCGCGCGGGGTTGGAGGAGACGCTGCGGCATCCCGGGCCCTTCCTCGCGACCGAGCCCGCGTCCCGCCCGTCGTTCCGCGAGATCCTCCCGGAGAGTCGGCGGCGGCCGGCCGTGGTGCGTTTCCGGAACGCGCTCGACCGCTTCGCCCGCGAGCGGCCGCTGTCGGATACGATCGGTCGCGTCGCGCTCCGACCGGAGTACCTCGGACGTATCCCATGCGAAGACCGCTCGGGGCGCCCGCTCGCCTGGGACGCGGAAACCCCGCTCGGCCCGGTGCCGCTGGAGCTGTCCGATCTCTATCCCGTCGGGCCGTTCCTGGGCCTCGAGGAGTTCGCCCACCGGGCCCGACACCGCCCCCCTTCCTCGGTGACCGACGAACTGAGGGGCCGGCCCGCGCTCGACGCCGACCTTGACCGCGACTGGACCGACGGGTGGACCCGGCGCCAGATCCTCGCCCTCCTCACGTGGGAGTACGGGCCCGACGTGGCGAACGAACTGGCCCGGGACCTCGTCGGCGTGCGGTCGCGCACCTCCGGCCGCCTGCGCCGGATCCGAAGGCAGGACGCGACCCTCTTCCACGTCGGCACGGACGGACTCGCGCGGCCGACGTTCCGCGGTGCCGGCGACGTCCGCGCAGCGTTGTCCGAGGACCGCGGGCGCGTGGTCGTGATGGACGACGCCCGGGAGTTCGTGGCCCAGGGTCGGAGCCTGTTCGCCCGGTTCGTCGCAGCCGCGGATCCGGCGCTCCGCCCGGGGTCGAGCGCCCTCCTCGTCGATCGGTCCGACGAGCTGCTGGGAGTGGGGCGGCTCGTCCTCGCCCCCCACGAGATGCGTCGGATGGGGCGGGGCGTGGCGGCGCGCGTGGTCGCCCACGCGCGCGCGCCCGACGCCGCCGAAGATGCCGACCCCGAAGAGTAGGGTTATAGCGGGCGCGCGGGTGGAGCCGCGTCCCGGGAACTTCGCAACCATGACCTCGACCTTCCTCTTGCTCCAGCTCGACAGCGAGGGAGCCCCGTACGCCGAGATCGCCGAGATCCTCGAGGACCTCGGGTTCCGGCCCGAGACGGAAGGCTACGACTTCCGGTACGACTGGGGTCGCCCGGTGACGATCGCCGAGACGCTCGGCTTCGCCGACCGCATCCAGGAAGCGCTCCGCGGCAAGAGGATCGGCTTCCGCATCGAGTCGTCCGAGGACTGACCGGTCCCCGGAACCCCGGGGCCGGAGAGCCGGGATCATGTCGGTCCTCGGGATCGAGTCGACCGCGCACACCGCGTCCGTCGGCATCGTGGCGGACGGCGCGAAGGTCCTCGGACTCGCCTCCGACATGTACCGCCCTCCGGCGGGCGGGATCCATCCGCGCGAGGCCGCGAACCATCACGTCGAGCTCTTCCCAGGGCTCGTGACGCAGGCGCTCGACCAAGCGGGTGTGCGGCCGGACGAGCTGGACGCGGTCGCGTTCTCGCAGGGACCCGGTCTGGGACCGTGCCTCCGGGCCGGTGCCACCGTGGCCCGGACGCTCGCCCTGCTATGGAACAAGCCCCTGGTCCCGGTCAACCATTGCGTCGCGCACGTGGAGATCGCGCGGGTGCTGAGCGGCCTCGACGACCCGCTGCTCCTCTACGCCAGCGGAGGGAACACGCAGGTGATCGCCTATGCCCGCGGACGCTACCGGGTGCTCGGCGAGACGCTCGACATCGGGATCGGGAACTTCCTGGACAAGCTGTGGATCGAGCTCGGTGGCACGTTCCCCGGCGGACCGGCGCTCGAGCGCGAGGCCCAGGCGGGCACGGAACTCTTCGACCTTCCGTACTCCGTGCACGGGATGGACGTCGCGTTCTCGGGCATGCTCACCGCGGCCCTGGCGCTGCACCACCGCGGCGCGGCGCGTCCGGACCTGGCCTACTCGGTCGAGGTCACCGCCTACTCGATGCTCACGGAGATCACCGAGCGGGCGCTGGCGCACCGTCGCCGGGACACCGTCGTCCTGGGCGGAGGCGTGGCCTGCAACGAGCGGCTCCGGGGCATGGTCCGCTCCATGGCCGAGGAGCGGGGCGGCTCGATGTTCGCACC
>JASIBA010000124.1 GCA_030041735.1 Thermoplasmata archaeon
TACTATCCTGGCCTTCGGTCCCACCCGCAGTACGCGCTCGCCCGCCGTCAGATGGAGGACTTCGGCGGCATCGTCTCTCTCGATCTCCGGGGCGGAGCCCCCGCCGCCCGGCGCTTTCTGAAGGGACTCAAGGTGTTCACCCTCGCGGAGAGCCTGGGCGGGGTGGAGTCCCTCGCCGAACATCCGGCGTCCATGACCCACGCGAGCGTCCCCCGGGCCGAGCGCGAAGCCCACGGTGTGCGCGACGGGCTGGTCCGCCTCTCCTGCGGCATCGAGGACCCAGCCGACCTCGTCGCCGATGTCACGGCCGCGCTCCGGAGGATCTAGGATGCGCCGGGTGCTGATCTACGACACGATGAGCCGGGAGGCGAGGGTCTTCGCGCCGATCGCCCCGCCCCGGGTCGGCCTCTACGTCTGCGGTCTTACGCCGTACGCGCCGGCCCACGTGGGCCACGGGCGGACCTTCGTGGTCTTCGACGTCGTGGTGCGCGCCCTTCGACGCTGGGGCTACCGCGTGTTCTACGTGCAGAACGTCACGAACTTAGACGACAAGCTGATCGCCCGGGCAGCCGAGGAGGACGACGACCCCCTGCAGCTGGCCGAGCGGAACTTCACGGCGTTCCGCCGCTCGATGACCGAGCTGGGCGTCACGTCGGTGGACTACTATCCGTTCGCGACCGACTACGTGCCCGAGATCCTCCTGCAGGTGCGCGCCCTCGTGGATCGGGGGTACGCGTACGTCGCGGACGACGGCTCGGTCTACTTCGAGGTCGCGAAGTTCCCCGCCTACGGCCGACTCTCCGGGCAGAAGCTGAGCCAGCTCCAGCCTGGGGCCCGCGTCGAGGTCGACGCGCGCAAGCGCGCGCCCGAGGACTTCGTGATCTGGAAGGCCGCCGTGCCGGGCGAGCCGAGCTGGGAGAGTCCGTGGGGTCCCGGACGGCCGGGCTGGCACATCGAGGACACTGCGATGACCGGACGCCTCCTGGGGGCGCGCTACGACCTCCACGGGGCCGGCGCCGACCTGATCTTCCCGCACCACGAGAGCGAGATCGCGCTCTCCGAGTCGGCGACCGGCGAGGCGCCGATGGTGAACTACTGGATCCACGTCGCCTTCGTCATCTTCCAGGGCGAGAAGATGTCGAAGTCGATCGGCAACGTGCTCGACCTCCAGGCGGCGATCGATGGCGTCGGGCCCGGGGCGCTGCGCTTCTACTACCTCAACGCCCACTATCGGAGCCCGCTCGATCTCCTCCCCGACCGCTCCCTGGCCGAAGCGAAGGAGGCCTACGACCGGCTGGCCCAGCCGGCCCATCGCATCGAGCAGATCCTCGCGCGCGATGGCGCCGAGCGCAGCGGCGACCCGATCCCGTCGGAGTTCGCGGCCGCCTCGGACGAACTGATCGACCGGCTCGACGATGCGATGGCGGACGACTTCAACTCGCGCGAGGCGATCACGCTCCTGTTCGGTTGGACGCGACGCCTCGGGGAGCTCCTCGAGGGGCTCGACCATCTTTCCGGAGAAGGGCTGACCGCGCTCGCCGAACCGTACCGGTGGGCGCAGGAGGTGCTCGGGCTGTTCGGCGAGCGGGCGCCGGCCGACGCCCGCGATCTCGAGCGCGTGGTCCCGGTGCTCCTCGCCGCGCGGGCGCGTGCCCGCGCTCGCGGAGACTACGCCGAGGCCGACCGCATCCGCGAGGAGCTCGGGACCGCGGGGATCCGGCTCGAGGACGGAACCGCGGGGACGCGATGGTCGTACGCGGAGCCCCACTGAGCGTACGATGCGCGGATTCGGATTCCGGGAACACGGCGGACCCGACCGGCTGGAGTTCGTCGACATCCCCGAACCTGCCGCCGGACCGGGCGAGGTCCGGGTGCGGATCCGGGCCGCGGCGTTCAACCGGTTGGATCGATTCACGCTCGCCGGGATCCCGGGAGTCCCGATCGAGCGCCCTCACGTGCTCGGGTCCGACGGAGCGGGGACCGTCGACTCGCTCGGAGCGGGAGTGCAAGGGATCACGATCGGCGACCGGGTGCTGCTGAACCCCGGGATGTGGGACGGGACCTGCGAGGCCTGCCGACGGGGTCAGGAAGCCCTCTGTCGCAATTACCGGATCGTGGGGGAGCACACGCAGGGGACGGCCACTGACCTCGTCGTCGTGCCGGCCCGGAACGTGCACCCGCTCCCTTCCCGGATGACGATGGAGGAAGGGGCCGCGGCCCCGCTCGTCTTCCAGACGGCGTGGCGGGCCATGCGGACCGTGGGGGAGGTTCGACCCGGCGACCGGGTCGCGGTCGTGGGCGCGGGGGGCGGCGTGGCGACGGCAGTGGTGCAGGTCGCGAAGCTGCTCGGAGCCCGGGTGGCGGTCGCCTCCCGGTCGGCCGGGAAGGCCGAGCGCGCGCGGTCGCTCGGGGCCGAGGCCGCCCTGGTGTTCGACGAGGGCGAGAACTCTCTCGATCGGGTCCTCTGGAAGTGGAGCGAGAAGAACGGCGTCGATGTGGTGTTCGACTCCGTCGGGGCCGTCACGATCCCGAGGTCGCTGCGCTCGCTGGCCCGGGGGGGCCGGCTCGTCGTCATCGGCGCGACCACCGGAGCGGCGGCCGAGATCGACCTAAGAACCCTGTTCTGGCGCCAGGCATCGATCCGCGGGAGCACGATGGCCAGCGCGTCCGAGTTCCAGGAAGTGCTGGGGCATCTGGCAAACGGTGGGCTCCGACCGGTCCTGGACTCGAGCCGGCCCCTGGCCGAGGCCGCCGAGGCGTTCCGGCGCTTCGACTCGGCCGACCTCTTCGGCAAGATCGTGCTGACGGTGCCGTAAGCCGGCGGCGCCGCCGATAGCGGAAGGCGAGATTCGCGTCTGAGTTTTTAAATAGAGGATGCCGGCCTTCTTTCGTCCGTGAGTCGGTCTCGGCCAGTCTCCTCCCGCTCCGGAGGGACGGCGCTCCGCCCCCGCCGATCGTTCCTGGGAATCGGATTCGCGCTGGCGGTGCTCCTCCTCATGGGCGCATCCGCGCTGCTGGCACCGGTGCTGTACCACGCGCCCGCGTCCGCCCCTTCCGGAGCCCGGAGCGCGCAGACCGGACCGTACGGCGACCTGGTCGTCACGAGCGGCGAGACCTACACGATCCAGTCCGGCAGCCCCGGAGGGACTTACTACCAAGCCGGCAACATCACGGTCGACGCGGGCGGAACGCTGATCGTCCGCAACACGACCATCTCGTTCGCGGAACAGGTGACCAACGGCAACTCGCTCGCGGTCCAGTTTTCGCACGTCTACGAGTTCCTCGACGCCGGTACGGTCGAGATGTCCGACTCCGGCATCACCACCGACGTGGGAGTCCTGAACTTCACCAAGCTCTACGTCGGGGTGACCGGCACGTTCACCGCCTCGCAGTCCACCTTCGACTTCCCGGGATGGATCCAGGTCGATGGAGCCGGCGCGGTCGCGACGTTCAACGACTCGCAGATCACCTCCAATCCTCTCATCTCGACCCTCCTGGACGTCAGCCCCGCGACGGTCATCGGCGACATGGGGTATGCCCCCACCCTGAACGTGAGCCAAGGAGGCACGCTGAACCTGCTGGGCTCGAACTACCTCGACACGTACAGCAACAACCTCACGGCCAACGGGAACCCGACGCCGCCGCCGGTCACGGCCACCGGGTTGACGCTCCCGACCGCGGGGGCCGATTTCCCAACGTCCGACTTCGCGCTGCCGGCCACCGGCGGCGATGCGCTCGGCGA
>JASIBA010000125.1 GCA_030041735.1 Thermoplasmata archaeon
GCCTTCCCGCTCCGGATGCAGTACTTCCCGCGCGAGGAGATCGAGCCGAAGGTGCGGGACGTCGCCCGCACCCTGGGCATCACCGAGATCCTCGACCGGCGCCCGAACCAGATCTCCGGCGGCCAACAGCAGCGGGTCGCGCTCGCCCGCGCGATCGTGCGGAATCCCGCGCTCTTCCTCCTGGACGAGCCCCTCAGCAACCTCGACGCCCGGGTGCGATTCTCGGCGCGGACCGAGCTCAAGAAGATCCAGAAGGACCTCGGAAAGACGTTCCTGTTCGTGACGCACGATCAGAAGGAGGCCGAGGTGCTCGGCGACCGCGTCGGCGTCATCCATCACGGCCGGTTCGAGCAGGTCGGCCCGTTCAACGACCTCTACGATCGCCCCGCGACGCGCTGGATCGGGGACTTCGTCGGGGACGTCCCGATGAACTACCTGCCGGGCCAGGAGGGCGGCGCCCCGGGCGAGCTGGGATTCCGGCCGGAGTGGGCTCAGGTCACGCCCGATGGGCCGCAGAGCGCGACCGTGCAGGCCTCGGAGCGGGTCGGCGACTTCGCCTACCTGCTCTGCCGCATGGCGAACGGCTTCCGCATCTATCTCCGCGCGATGCGCACGGTCCCGGTCGGCTCGGAGGTCCGGTTCGAGGTCGACCGGCACGTGTTCTTCCGGGAGGACCAGATGCCCACGTCGCCGCCCCCGGAGGACCAGTACGGGGACGATCCCTCGCTCGCCGGTCCGCGTACCTGAGCGGGCTCACGCCGGAGCGCCGCGCTCCCGGCGGGTGAGGAAGAGCGTCCACGCGAACCCCCGCGGCGCCAGGCGGAACCGGAAGGTCCGGCCCGAGACCGTCGAGCCCTGGCCCCGGACGAGTTCCACGGGCGAGGCCCAGAGCGAGCCGGGCAGCTCGAGCTGCCCGGTCGACGGCTCGGCCCCGAAGTTGTAGAGGCACAGGATCTGGTACTCCGAGCCCGCGCGCCAGAAGCCGAGGACGGGCCGATCGCCGACGTCGACCCCTTCGAACCGGTCGGAGCTGAACACGGTCGCGTGGGCGGCCCGGACCCGGAGGACCGTCCGCATCCGGGAGAGGAGCGAGTTGGCCTGGGACTCCTCGTCGGCCACGTTGCGGCGCGACGGGGCGAAGGCCGGCTCCACCACCAACGGCCGGGTCAGGGACGACGGCGGCGCGCGGGAGAACCCGGCGGACGGATCGTTCGCCCACTGCATCGGCGTCCGGACCGCGTCGCGGTCGGGCAGATCGACCCGGTCCCCCATCCCGATCTCGTCGCCGTAGTAGAGGAACGGCGCGCCCGGCAGGGCCAGGATGAGGCTGGTGAGCATGAGCACGGACTGATCGTCGCCGCCGAGCAGCGGCGCGAGACGGCGACGAACGCCGTTGTGGATGCGCGCGTCGCTCGGGAGCGACATCTCCCGGAAGAAGACCGCGCGCTCGCTCTCGCTCATCCGCTCGAGGGAGAGCTCGTCGTGGTTCCGGAGGAAGTATGCCCAGCCACAGTCCGTCGGGACGCCCGGCAGCGTGGCCCGCAGGACGTCGAGGATCCGGCGCGGGTTCCGCTCGGCGAAGCCGAGGAAGAGGTTCGGCATGAGCGGGAACTCCATCACCATCTGGAACTCGTGGGACCGGTCGAAGTACGCGACCGTCTCCGCGATCGTTCCGTTCGCCTCCGAGACGATCACGGTGCCCGGGAACTCGGCGTCCATCATGCCCCGGAGGTCCTGGAAGAACTGGTGGACCTCGGGCAGGTGCGCGCAGGTCGTACCCTCGCGCTTGTAGAGGTACGGCACCGCATCGCAGCGGAACCCGTCCAAGCCGTGCCCCAGCCAGAAGCGGGCGAAGTTCAGGATCTCCGCCCGGACCGCGCTCGTGTCGTAGTTCAGGTCCGGCTGCCAGTGGAAGAAGCGGTGGAAGTAGTACTGGCCGGCCACATCGTCCCACGTCCAGTTCGACTTCTCGTAATCGGGGAAGATCACCCGCGCGCCCGAGAACTCCGTGCCCGTGTCGGACCAGAGGAACCACGACCGTTTGGGGGAGTCTCGACTCTTCCGGGCCTCCTGGAACCAGGGGTGCTCGTCGGACACGTGGTTGGCGACCAGGTCGCCGATGATCCGGAGGCCTCGTCCGTGGGCCGCCTCCACCAGGCGATCCAGGTCGTCGATCGTCCCCAGTCGGGGGTCGACCGTGAAGTGGTCCGAGATGTCGTAGCCGTCGTCGCGCCAGGGCGACTTGTAGAACGGCAGGAGCCAGATCGCGCCTACTCCCAGGTCGACGAGGTAGTCGAGTTTCTCGAGCACGCCGGGCAGATCGCCGATCCCGTCCCCGTTGCTGTCGAAGAACGTCCGGACGGGTAGCTCGTAGAACACCACCGAGCGGAACCATTCCGGCGATCGGAGGTCGGACTCGGGCGCGGGCATGCAGGAACGCAGAAGCCTCGGTTCGGGGGGTTGTAAACGGTTCGTTCGAGCGGCTCAGGCACTCGCGGGCGCGGTGCTTGCGATCGCACCGACCTGTTCGAACAGGGCCGAGGCGGCCCGAGTGTCCCGGGAGGCGGGGTCGCCCGCGTGCACGACCCGGTCCGAGAAGTATTCGCCCGTGACGGTCGCGACCGAAGGATCCGTCGCGACGAACACCGGGGTGTCCGCCCCCCGGGCGAGGCTGCGCCCGAAGAGCCGGCCGACGACCCGGACCGTGAAGGCGAACCCACCCCCGTTGTTCTGGCCGAACCCGCTCGCGACGAAACCGGGATGTACGGCGTTCACGGTGACCCCGCTGCCGGCAAAGCGCCGCGCGAACTCGCGGGTGAGGAGGATGAGCTCGAGCTTGCTGGTCCCGTAGACCGCGTAGCCGGAGTAGTGCTGTTGCGACTGCAGGTCCGCGAAGTTGATCCGGTGGCGATAGTGGGCGGCCGACGCGACGTTGACGACGCGGGCGGGCGCGCTCGCGCGGAGGCGGTCCGCGAGAAGCTCGGTCAGAAGGAACGGAGCGAGGACGTTGAGCGCGAACGTACGCTCGAGGCCGTCGGTCGTCACCTCACGCCTACGGAAGATCGCTCCCGCGTTGTTGACGAGCAGCGAGACCCGCGGGTACCGGGCCAGGATCTCCGCCGCGAGCTTTCGCACCTCCGACGGACGGGAGAGGTCGGCGACCCCGATCCACTCCACCCGAGGGTTCCCCGTCACCCGCCCAATCTCCTTCGCGACGGCCTCGGCCCGGTCGGCGCCACGCCCGACCACGACCACCGCCCGGCCGCGCGCCGCAATCTCGAGAGCGATCTCCCGACCCAGGCCGGACGTCGCGCCGGTGACGACCGCGACGCCCGGGTCCGGCGCGGGAGGCGGGGGCGGCGGAGGGCCTTCGGTGCTCGGGGTGGACATGGCACTCGCCGGGCTCACCCCCGCCAGGGATGATATAGACAGGTCCAGTCGGCGGAAGGTCGAGGACGCGCCGATTTCGCCGTGAGGCGTCCCGGCCCCGTTCAGGTCAGTCGATACTCGCGACGGCGCGAGTCGTGCAGCGAGACCGATTCCCGGACCAGTCCCTGTTGCCGGAGCGATTCGAGCGCGCTCTGCACGGTACGGCGCGGCAGCCGCGACATCTGGCTGAGCTGGGTCTGATCCAGCCCCCGATAGGTCTCGAGCAGGAAGAACAGGAACTTCGCGGCAGGCGGGCCCTTCACGACCTTCCCCGTCCGGATGGTGCCCAGCGTCTCGCTCCGGAGACCGAGTCGCTCGGTCGCCAGCGGAGCGACCGATCGGAGCGCGACGTTGCCGAGATTGACGTCGGAGCCGAGCTCCTGCAGCAGCTGGACCTGCTGCGTCTCCATCGGCGCTTCGAAGATCAGCTCCTCCTTCGGATGCTCGGAGAGGATCGAGCGGACCCAGTCCCACTTGATGGCGCCGTCGCTGTCGAAGATCCCGACGCCGCGACCGGATTCCCGGCTCTCGATAATCACCTTGCGCGGGCCGAGCGATAGCGCGTGCGCGATCTGGGCGATCGTCTCCTTGAGCGAAAGCTGGTAGTGCGTATCCTTCTTGCCCACCTCGACGTAGAAGTCGAGGCTCCGCTCCTTCGCCGAGCGGGCCAGTCGCTCTATCTGGTGGGGCGCGAGCTCGATGACGCCGCTTGAGATCTCGACGAGGTCGAAGCCGAGCTCGCGGGCTTCGTCCATGAACTGGGCGGCCCGGTCGTGCGTGACCGCGTACTCGAGCAGCGTCCCGCCCGTCGAGACCTCGATGGACTGCTGGTGGAACGTCGCGATCCGCTCCCGGACCTTCTCTCGAGGAAGGACCAGCGGCAGACCCCACCCCATCTTCGCGACGTCGAGGTACGGCGCGAGGTACTCCAACTCCACGGCGTGAACCGGCACCAGGCGGTCCAAGACGTGCGTGATACCGGCCGAACGGGGACGCTTGACGGTCGGCGGCGAGCTCGGAAAGAAGGTCGATTTGCCTCGGCTGGACGCGGGAGTTGCCATGATTGCCTTCCCAAAGTGCGCAGGATGTGCGCTTCGTTGGGACGTTCCTATGTAAAAGCTTCGCGCCGGGGCGCATCCGCGGCGCCGGAACGCGACCGGAGGGTCCCGAAACCGGCGGCCCGAGCCGGAACATCCCCAGGCTCGGACGCGGGCGTCGCACCCCGAAGAGTTGGCCTTCCGCCGGAGTTCCCTATCGGCCGGTGGCGCGCCTGCTCGAGCGTCCTCGACACGCTTAAGCCTCCGGGGTCTCGTGGGCATCCCCACGGATGCGCATGGGTACGTTGAAGGCCGGTCGACGGGCGGAACGGGCGCAAATTCCGCCCGGCCAGTGGCTGTTGCTCGGCCTGCTGCTGGGCGCGTTGGTGCTGTCCAGCGAGTTCGCCGCGGTGCTGATCGAGCCTCACGGTGCGCTGGGCCCGTCGGGGGCTTCGGGTTCGAGCCTGTCGAGCTCCGCCGCGGGGACCCTTCCGCCCCCGTACAAGATCCGCATCACGGAGACCGGACTCCCCAAGGGCACGACCTGGTATGCGATCCTGAACGACTCCCGGAAGCACACAACGGCCCAGCTGATCACGTTCGAGAATCTGACGAACGGAAGCTACGCGTTCCTGATCGAGAACGTCACGGGCTTCACCGCGGTCCCCACGAACGGCACCGTGATGGTCGCCGGCAGCAACCCGACCGTTTCGGTCGTCTTCCTGTCCAACAATCCCGGCGGAGGTTCCCTGCGGCCGTGGGAGTACTTCGCCGGCGGTGTGATCGTCCTGGTCGTCATCCTCGCCATCGTGATCGTTCTCCTGCACCGACGCTCTCAACGAACCCGGCAGCCTCCGACGCCGTACGAGGTTCCTGGCTCGACCCCGCCGGGCGCCACTCCGTCGACGCCCGGCTCCTCTGAGTCACCGCCTCCAGTCGAAGAAGAGGCCCCGCCCCCCGCGAACTGAGCGCCCGGCGCCGCCTCCGAGTCCGGCGTGGCTGCGGTCCCGTTCCTTCGATCCGGCCCACGGCCGATCCGCGACAATCACTAAGTACCATGCATATGAATCCACATACACATGCCATCCCGAAATATCGCCGTGCAGCGGGAAGTCTACGAGGCGCTCAAGAAGGAAAAGCGGGCCGGTGAGAGTTTCACCGGACTCTTCGTCCGGCTCTTGAACCAGCGTGGCACGATCGAAGAGATCCGCGGCAGCTGGGCGGATGGGGGAGCCGAGGACCTCCGGCATCTCGCCCGGATCCGAAGGTTCGGCGACGGGAGGAGCCGATGAAGGGTCTCGACACCCCAGTCCTCCTCGAGATCCTGCACGGAAGTCCGGCGTCGAAGGGCCTGCTGAAGAGCCTCCGGGGAGAGGAGCTGGCGACTTCGGAGCTCAACGTGTTTGAGCTCAACCTCCTGGCGGCCCGGGGTGGAAAGACGTCTCGCGCTGCCCGCCTCCGGTCCCTGACGAATCTCCGGCGAAGGATCTCGGTGATCCCGGTGGGGCCGGGGGCGGTCGAAGCCGCCTCGCGGCTCGCCGGAGGGCGCCTCCCCGGGTCGGGGTACGCCGCTCTCGTCTGGGGGACGATGATCGCCGCGGGCTGCCAGGAGTGGATCACCAC
>JASIBA010000126.1 GCA_030041735.1 Thermoplasmata archaeon
AGGATGGCGCCCTTGCCGAAGGCGATCGCCTTGGCATCGATCGTCCCGGCCTTCAGGACCCCCTTGTCGACGACGACGAACGCGTCGTGGACGCAGCTCATCGGCGAGCAATCGCACCGGTTCCAGATGTTCGAGCGGAACTCGATCGTGAGGTCCTTCGGCAGGGTGAGCGAGAAGAGCTGCTTCCCCGTCCAGTACTCGGCGCCGTCCCGGTCGGTACCGGCGGGCGGCGGGATCGGGAAGCGGAGCTTCGAGAGGAGGTAGGTCACCTGCGCCCGGGTGAACGTCGGGTTGCGGTAGGTCAGGAGGAACGCCGCCGTGATGTGGTCGTGGAGCATCCCGATGATCGGGCCGCCGTAGCGGGGGGAGAGGATGTGCTCCTCGACCTTCATGAGGACCTTCGCCTCGGCCCTCGCCTCCTGGCTCTGGAGGACGTGCAGGTTCATCTCGTCGCCATCGAAGTCGGCGTTGTAGGGCGGGCAGTCGCACAGGTTGAACCGGAACGTCTTGTGGGGCAGGATCCGGACGAAGTGGGCCATCATGCTCATCCGGTGCAGGCTCGGCTGCCGGTTGAACAGGACGATGTCGCCGTCGACGAGCTGCCGCTCGACGATCGACCCCGGGGTGACGAGCTCGGCGCAGGCGTCGGCGTTCTTCTCCATCACCTTGATCCGCTGGCCGTCCTCGCGGACGAGGTAGTTGACGCCGCAGCGGTAGCGCCCCTCGGCGTCCGGCCCCGGGGTCGGGCCGCGGCGGACGAGCTCCTTGGCGATCTCCGCGTTGTGCGCCGTCACCTCGAGGGGGACGGTGAGGCCCCGCGCGATCTCGACCGGGACGCCGACCTCGTTGATCGACAGGAGCGGGTCCGGGCTGATGACGGTGCGCGCCGAGAAGTTGACGCGCTTGCCCGAGAGGTTCGAGCGGAAGCGGCCGTCCTTGCCCTTCAGGCGCTGCGCGAGCGTCTTCAAGGGGCGGCCGGAGCGGTGGCGCGCCGGCGGGATCCCGCTCGTCTGGTTGTCGAAGTACGTCGTGACGTGGTACTGGAGGAGCTCCCAGAGGTCCTCGACGACGAGCTGCGGGGCGCCCATGTCGCGGTTCTCGCGCAGGCGCTGGTTGATCCGCAGGACGTCGACGAGCTTGTGGGTGAGGTCGTCCTCGCTGCGCTCGCCGCTCTCGAGGGTGATCGACGGCCGGACCTGGACCGGCGGGACCGGCAGCACCGTGAGGACCATCCACTCCGGTCGCCCGAAGCGCGGGTTCAGCCCGAGCGCGCGGACGTCCTCGTCCGGGATCCTCTCGAGGCGGGCGCGGACCTCCTTCGGCGTGATCTTGTGCGCGTCCTCGCGGAACGTCGTCGGCTTGTCGAGGACGATCTTGTGCTGGATCTCGTGGCAGTGCGGGCAGGCGCGCTCCTCCTTCGTCTCGCGCGTGCGCGGCGCCGGGACCGCGTCGTCGGTGTCGAGCGAGCTGTCGCCGCGGGCGATCGGCGCGTCCGGCAGGAGGCGGCCGCACGCCCGGCACGTCGACTGGAGGAGCCGCTTGATCTCCTTCGCGTAGCCGACGTGGATCACCGGCATCGCGAGCTCGATGATGCCGAAGTGGCCGGGGCACTCGTTGACGCGGCCCCCGCACGTCCGGCAGCGGAGGTTCGGCTCGATCACCCCGAGGTGGAGGTCCATGAGGCCCATCTCGATCGGGTAGCCGTCGTCGTCGTAGGTGTCGGCGGTGATGATCTTCGCCGCGCTCATCCGCCGGATCTCGTCCGGCGAGAGGAACGCGAACTGCAGCCCGCGGATCCGCTTGGAGAGCCCCTGCGCCATCGACCGTCCCCCTACCGCATCTCCTCGAGCTGGAGGCGCATGATCACGCCGAGGCTGATCAGCTCCTCCAGGAGGAGCTTGAACGAGTAGCTCATCTCGACCGGGTAGATCGACGAGGTGTTCCCGCAGCTCGGGCACCGGAGCGAGCTCGCCCGCGAGTCCGGGATGGCGATGTGGCCGCACTCGGTGTTGCCGCAGACGTACTGGATCGTCCCGTCTGACTCGTCGAGCAGGCGGTCCTTGATCACCATCGCGACGCCGTGGCCGATCAGGCAGTCGCGCTCCATCTCCCCGAACCGGAGCCCGCCCTGGCGGGAGCGGCCCTCGGTCGGCTGCCGCGTCAGGATCTGGACCGGCCCGCGGGAGCGCATGTGCATCTTGCCCGCGACCATGTGGTGGAGCTTCTGGTAGTAGATCACGCCGACGAAGATCTCCGCCTCGAACCGGCGGCCGGTGAGGCCGTCGTACAGCGTCTCGCGCCCGCTCGGGTGGAAGCCGAGCGCCTGGAGCCCCTCGCGGAGCGCCTCCTCCCGCGCGCCGCTGAACGCCGTGCCGTCGATCGTCCGGCCCTCGAGCGCGCCGACCTTGCCCCCGAGCATCTCGAGGACGTGGGCGACGGTCATCCGCGACGGGATCGCGTGCGGGTTGATCAATAGGTCCGGCGTCATCCCGCTCCGCGTGAACGGCAGGTTCTCCTGCGGGACGGTGAGCCCGATGACGCCCTTCTGGCCGTGGCGGCTCGCGAACTTGTCGCCGAGCTCCGGCACCCGCTGGTTGCGGACCTTGACCTTGACGAGCTTGGAGATGTTCTCCCCCTCCGTCAGGATCACGTTGTCGACCCAGCCGGACTCGCCGAAGCGGACGGTGACGCTCGTCTCGCGCCGCTTCTGCGGCGTCAGGAGGTCGGTCTTCTCCTCGAGGAACCTCGGCGGGCTCGTCTTGCCGACGAGGACGTCCCCCTCCGTGACCTCGAGCTCGGGGAAGATCAGGCCGTCCTCGCCGAGGTTGCGGTAGGCGGTGTCGACGCGGGCGCCGGCGACGTCCGGCCGGGGGATCTCGAAGCGGTCCTCCTGGCCGCCCGGGTACTTGCGCTCCTCGCCGCGGTACGTGCGGAAGAACGACGAGCGCCCGAGCCCGCGGTCGATCGCGCCCTTCGAGAAGACGAGGGCGTCCTGCATGTTGTAGCCCTCGTAGGAGAGGATCGCCACGACGAAGTTCTGGCCGGCCGGCCGCTCGGTGAAGTGGACGTAGCGCATCGTCTGCGTCTGGAGGATCGGCGCCTGCGGGTAGTGGAGCAGGTGGCCGCGCGTGTCCGGCCTGCGGCGGTAGTTCACCGACTCGACGCCGAGCGCCTGCTTCGCCATCCCGGAGCCCATCGTGTTGCGCGGCGCGGCGTTGTGCTCCGGGTAGGGGATCAGGCCGGTGCAGACCCCGAGCATCAGGTTCGGGTCGATCTCGAGGTGCGTGTGGCGCTCGCTGATCAGGCTCGGGACCGGGAACTCGGCATGGCAGAACCCGCACGCGACCTGCGGCGACTCGCGCTTGTCGCCCATCGACGCCCAGCGGACGTCCGAGCGGGAGAGCGCCTTCTCGCACTTCGGGCAGCGGTCCGGGTACGTCAACGGGTCGACGGCGATGAGCGCGTCCTCCTCCTCTTCCGCGTCGACCCACTCGATCTTCCCCTGGCGGATGAGATCGCTGAACGAGAGCGTCCCGCGCGCGAGATCGTCGAGGTCCGAGCGCGAGACGCGCGGGACCCCGCCCTTGACGACGATGAGGGGCCGGCGCAGGCGGCCGGAGTCGCAGTGGACGATCACCTCGTTCATCACCTCGTCGTAGCGGACGTTGATCTCGTAGGTCCGGTCGCCGAGCGTCGGGCTCAGCGTGCCGGTGCGCCGGCGGTCGCGGATCTCGCGGACGAGGTCGAGCGGCTGGGAGTGGAGCCCGACCAGGTTGCCGTTGACGTAGACGCGCGCGGCGCGCTTGCCCTTCGGCGCCGTCGCCTCCTGGAAGACCTCCGGGCCGATCTCTCGGGTGTTCAGGTCGCGGAGGATCAGCGCGACCTCCTCCTCGTCGGCGCCCTCGGAGACGTCGACGCACAGCGCGTAGTTCTTGACGAGGCCGCAGTTCTGCCCCTCGGGGGTCTCGTTCGGGCAGAGCCGTCCCCACTGCGTCGGGTGCAGGTCCCGCGCCTCGAAGTGCGGTTGGCTGCGCGTCAGCGGGCTCGTGACGCGGCGGAGATGGCTGATCGTCGACATGTGGCTCGTCCGGTCGAGCACCTGGCTCACGCCGGCCCGGCCGCCGACCCAGTTGCCCGTAGCGAGCGCGTGGACGAGACGCTGCGTGAGGAGGTCCGGCCGGATCGCGCTCGCGATCCGAAGGTCCTTCTTGCGCGCGAACGACCTCTCGAGCTGGTATTTCAGGTCCTTGAGGAGCAGCGAAAAGGCGACCCGGAACAGGTCCTCCATCAGGTCGCCGGCGAGCTTGAGGCGCTTGTTCGCGTAGTGGTCCTTGTCGTCCTCCCCCCGGACATGGAGGTGGAGCTCGAGGACCGTCCGCGCCATCCGTGCGAGGTAGAGCGCCTTCTTCAGCCGGTCGTGCCGGGTGTCGCCCAGGTGGGGCAGGAGCGAGCGGTCCAGGATCCCGTCCACCTTGCGCTGGCGGTACTCCTTGGCCTGGCCCGTCGCGAACTTCTTCTCGAGGAAGATCAGCGCGTCGTCGGTGGTGAGGATCCCCTCGGGCGGGTAGAGCTTCTTCGAGACGCACTCCTCGAGGTTGACGTTGAGGAGGTGCTTCATCGTCTGGACGAACGGCTCGTCCAGCGGGAGGAGCTCGCCCAGGACCGCCTGGAAGATCTCCTCGTCGTTCTTCATCCCGAGCGCCTTCATCAGGATCGCGAGCGGGATCTGCCCGCTCGCCGTCGGGACCGAGACCTGCAGGATCCCGTCCTTCTTCTTCTCGACGACCGTGAGCGACCGGTACCCGCCGCGCTGGCTGAACACCTTGGCGCTCTCGATCGGCGTGCCGTAGCGCTCGTTGAACTCGGCGAAGATCCGGTTCGGCGCGAGGTCCTCGAGGCTGATGATCACGCGCTCGGTCCCGCCGATGATCGCGTAGCCGCCGGGGTCGAGCGGGTCCTCGCCGTACTCGACGAGCTTCGCGCGGTACTCCTCGTCCGAGAGGGCGATCTGCCCGTCGGACTCGATGTTCGCCTTCGCGAGGTTGCACTGCCGGCTCTTGACCATGATCGGCAGATCGCCGATGTGCACGGTCTCGCTCGCCCGCTCGACGCCGTTCTCGACGACGGTGACGTCGAGGTAGATCGGCGCCTGGTAGGTGAGGTTCCTCAGGCGCGCCTCCATGGGCGTGAGCGTCGGCTTCGAGCCGACCGGCTCCTTCACGAACGGCTTGCCGATCCGGATCGTCGGCTCGGCGGAGGGGCTCACGTACCCGCGCGCGTCGCGCCTACGACCGACGCGCACCTGGATCGAGCTCTTGGTCTTCTGGACGTCGAGGCGGATCATCCCGCGCTCGGTGGAGTCCTCGCTGACCCGGGCCTCGTCGACGATCCGCTGCATCCGGGAGTTCGGATTGTCCTCCGTCGGCAGGAAGTCGTTGAAGCTCGCCAGGTGGTGGTTGACGATCGAGCGTTCGCGGAAGAACGCGTCTACGATCTCGCGCATGGAGCGTCAGGCGCCTCCCGCGGAGGCGACGATGAGGCGGTACGCGACGGCCTCCCCGGCGGTCGCGCTCGGGCGGCGGATGCGGACGAGCCGGCCGAGGAGGTTCTCGCCCGAGTCGCGGGCGGCGGCGAACTTGGGGTCGGTCTGCAGGCCCGGGTCGGAGACGAGGATCTTCGGAAGCCGCTCGGGCACCGTCTCGAGCTCCTCCAGCACGCGGTGGGTCTCCTCCTCGGAGAGCACCTCGTGCGGCGGCGCGAGCTGGTGGGCGACGAACGGCCGGACCGGCTTCGCGGCCTCGGCTTCCTTCTTGCGCGCGGGGCGCGCTCGGGTGGGACTCATGCGGGGACCTCGGGAACGAGACGGGCCCGGGGGGACGCCCGGAGCAGCTCCGCGGCGCGCGCGGGGCGGCTCGTTCGAACCCCCGACCAACTGGTTAAAAGCCAGCTGCTCTGTGTAGGGCCGGCGGGCGCGCCGCGCGGCCAACCTAGCTGAGCTACGGGCCCGAACCCGTTCCGAACGGAAGGGACCCGACCGCCGTATTTCAGCGTATCCCTGACGGACGTCACGCGAGGCTCTCCAGGCTCGAGATGATCGACCAGATGGCGGTGCGGCCGTGGGTCGGCAGGTTCGGGTCGTTGGCGAGATCGTCGAGGACGTAGACCGCGCTCGCGATCCGGACGTCGAGGGCGACCCGGGGCTTCAGCAGAGCGTCGCGCGCGGACTGGGCCCCGCGGCGGATGTTCCGCGGGACGGTGGTGTCGTCCACCAGCTCGGCGAGCGACTCGAAGACCGGCTGGAGCGCCGGCGTTTCGAGCTCGACCGGGGTCGTGCCGGCCGCCGGTGCGGTGCCACCGGCCGCGGTGGAGGGCGTCACGACGTGCGGGGCTCCCCGGCCTCCTTGTAGGCCGTGACGACCAGGAGCGTCTTCGTCTCGCGGATCCCGTGCACGCCGGGCAGCCGGTGGAGCACGAAGTCCTTCAGCTCGTCGTAGTGCGGAAAGCGGACCTTGAGGAAGATGTCGGTGTCGCCGGTGACGAGGAAGACGTCCTCGACCTCGGTGAACCGGGCGACCTCGCTCGCCACCGTGTCGGCCTCGGCGGTCTCGACCTTCAGCGCGATGAGCGCGACCACGTGGTCGTCGCCCCAGACCTTGGTGAAGGCGCTCTCGACGGCACGGCTGACCGGCGGCTTCTGCGACCCCGACCTCTGCATGGTGCTTCCTATCCGTACGTCCTCTGTGAATCCCCGACTGCGAATGCCCGGTGCGTGGTGAACGCTACGTCACCGGGGCGGACTCAAACTCCTCTTGGAGGTCGTTGATGACCTGATCGATCACAGACCCGGACGAGGGCCCCCGGTACTCCCGGATGCCACCCGCCTCGCTCGAGACGCGTGCGACGAGCTCGGTCGGCCCGCGGAGGAACTCCACGCTGCAGATGAACTCCTCCACTGTGATGGCCGGCCCCCCACCGCGCCGAGCGCCCGAAAAAGTCTTACTATAAAGGCTTTGGGGAGCTCGAACTCTCGAGCGGCCCCGACCGTCGTCCCCGGCGCCGCCCGAACGAGGGGCGGCCGGACGCGATGCCCCCCTCGGCCCCCGCTCCGACCGCGCTGCGCGCACGCGGGGAGCCGGTGCGCCCCGTTCCCCGCCGCCGGAGGGAGGGTCGCGTGCCTCTCCGAGCGCCGCTCCCCCGCTCAGGGTTATCTGCCCGGCGCGGTCACGACGGCGGAGGGAGCCCTCTGTCGTACTCCGCCCGCCGAACGCGGGTCGAGATCCGCGTCGAACTGAAGGAGGGGATCCTCGACGCCGAGGCCGAGAGCGTCCAGAAGGCGCTGGAGCTCCTCGGCATCCCATCCCTCCACCGGGTCGCGACGGCCCGCATCTACGATCTCGAGTTCGACGGCCTCAGCGAGGCGGAGGCTCTCGCCCGGTCCCGGGAGGCCGTCGATCGGCTCCTCGCGAACCCGGTCATCCACCGCGTGACCGTCCACCCGGTCGCGCGGTAGTCCCATGGCTCGACCCCGGGCGCGTCCCGATCCGACGTGGGCTCCCGGCGTCTCGGTCGTCCCCTTCCGGGGCGATTCGGTCGCTCAGCTCGAGTATGTCTCGCGCGCCCGCGGGCTCGGGTTCGACCGCCCCGAGCTCGATCGCCTGCGCGCGTACTTCCGGCGCGAGGGACGCGATCCGACCGACGTGGAGCTCGCCGGCCTCGCTCAGAGCTGGAGCGAGCACTGCAGCTACAAGACGTCGCGACCGTTCCTGCGGCGCGCCTTCGGCCCGTTGCGCGCCCCCCCACGCGTGCTCGGTACCGGCGACGCCGGGGTCCTCGCGTTCGAGGGGCCGAACGCCTACGCCCTCCGGATCGAGTCGCACAACCACCCTTCCGCGGTCGAGCCGTACGGCGGGGCGGCCACCGGGATCGGCGGCATCCTGCGCGACGTCCTCACGGTCGGAGGAAAGCCCATCGGGCTCACGGACCCGCTGTTCTTCGGCCCGCTCGACACTCCGGCGGCCGCACTCCCGCCGGGCGTGAAGAGCCCGAGGTACCTCGCCGAGGGCGTCATCGCCGGCATCCGAGACTACGGGAACCGCGTCGGCGTCCCGACCGTGTCCGGTGGGATCTTCTTCGACCCGTCGTTCGTGGTGAACCCGCTCGTCAACGTCGGGTGCATCGGCTTCCTTCCCCGGCGGCGGCTGCTTCGCAACCGGGCCGACCGGCCGGGCGACCGGCTGCTGCTCGTGGGCGGACGGACCGGCCGGGACGGGATCGGGGGCGTGGCGTTCGCCTCGAAGGAGCTCTCGGCCCGGAGCGAGACCGAGTCGCGGGGGGCGGTGCAACTGGGCAATCCGATCATGACCGAGCCGCTCATCCGCGCCTGCCTCGAGGCGTTCGACCGCGGCCTCGTGCGCGGCGGTAAGGATCTGGGGGGAGGCGGACTCGCGGCCGCGAGCGGCGAGCTGGTGAATTCGGGCGGGTTCGGGTCGCACATCGATCTCGCCCGGGTGCCCCTCCGGGAGCCGGGTCTCCTGCCTTGGGAGGT
>JASIBA010000018.1 GCA_030041735.1 Thermoplasmata archaeon
GCAGGTCCCGTCGTGGCGTCAGGCGACCGGCGTGACCTACTTCGGCGCCCACGACGAGCACACGTTCGCCTGGCTGCCGTCGGTCCCCCAGGGCCGGGTCCGCGTCACGATCACGGAGCCGGGATCCTCGCCGAAGACGCTCACCGGCATCGGCTACCACGACCACAACTGGGGGGACGTGGCGATGTCGAAGCTCCTCAACCATTGGTACTGGGGGCGAGCCCAGGCCGGTCCGTACTCGGTCATCGCGGCCTACCTCTACGCCGAGAAGGCGTACGGGCGGACCGAGCTCCCGCAGATCGTCCTCGCGAAGGACGGCCAGATCGTCGCCGACGAGGCGTCCAAGGTCCGCCTCGTGCTCGAGGACCTCTTCACCGACGCCCACAGCCTGAAGCCGGTCGCGAACCGCGTGATCTACGACTACACCCAGGACGCGCACGTCCGATATCGGGTGGTCTTCCAGCGGACCCAGACCCTGCTCGACCAGCGGTTCGCGGACACCGTCACCGGGATCAAGCACGCGCTCGCGGTGCTCGCCCACGTGGACGGGGCGTACCTCCGCTTCAGCGGCACGGTCACGGTCGAGAAGTACCAGGACGGAGCGCGCGTCGAGCAGGCGAGCGATCCGGGGATTTGGGAGCTGATGTATCTGGGCCATGTCGAATGAACACGGAGACCGAACGACGCGCCGCGTGATCGCCGAACGAACGCTCTCGACCTCGGAGGGGCGGGCATGAGCCCGACCGCCCGGCGCAAGCCGACCGAGCCGCCGGCCGATGACCTCCCCGGCCAGCTCGAGCGCCTGCTCGCGGGAACGGGAGTGAAATCCGCCGACACCGGAGGCGCGATCTCCTTCGCGGGCGCCGACCCGATTTTCCCCAGCGCGATCCGGCTCGGGTCGGTCTTCGCGCTCTCCGCGATGGCCGCGGCGGTCGGCGCGGCCACGGTCTGGAAGATGCGCACGGGGAAGGCCCAGGACCTGTCGATCGATCTCCGCCAATCCTCCCACGGGATCGATCCCGAGATGACCTTCGGCCCGAAGTTGAACGGCTGGCCGTACCCGAACCCGATCGGGAACAACCACCCGTTCTCGGTCTTCCCGTTCGCGACCCGGGATGGCCGCTGGGTCTACCCGTCCGCGGTGTACCCGGCGCAGCAGTTCGCCTGGACGAAGTTCTTCAACTGCGGCGCGGACCACCACCAGGTCGCCGCCGCGATCAGCAAGTGGGACGCCCTCGATCTCGAGAACGCCGCCAACGAGGCCGGCCACACGCTCGGCATCGCCCGCACCGCCGACGAGTGGGCGAAGCACCCGCAGGGGCAGTACCTGGCGAAGGAGCCGGTCATCTCGGTGGTCAAGATCGCCGAGACCGATCCGATCCCGTTCGGTCCCGCGAAGCGGCCGCTCACGGGCGTGCGGGTGCTGTCCGCCACGCACGCCGTGGCCGGCCCGGTCGTCGGCCGGACGCTCGCCGAGCAGGGGGCCGAGGTCCTGCAGTTCAACCGGGTGGACGACTTCGAGCACCCGTGGGTCTACGACGACGCGAACGTCGGGTTCCGATCGACCTACTTGGATCTGCGACGGCCGGACAACGTCCTCCGCGCGAAGGCCCTGGCGAAGGAGGCGGACGTGTTCGTCGACAACTTCCGGGGCCGCAAGCTGGCCGACTTCGGCCTCTCGCCCGAACAGCTCGCCTCCGACCACCGGGGCATAGTGGTGGTGACGGTGCGCTGCTACGGCTGGGGCGGACCCTGGTTCGATCGCGGCGGGTTCGACATGCTCGGCTCGGCCGCCTCGGGGGTCGCGATGGCCGAGGGCGAGAACGGTAAGCCCGCGATGCCGCCCACGGCGCTCATCAACGACTACGTGACGGGGTACATGGGTGCCGCCGGCGCGACCGCCGCGCTGGTGCGCCGCGCGAAGGAGGGCGGCAGCTACCACGTGACAGTGAGCCTGACGCGGAACGCGATGTGGTACCTCTCGCTCGGGCTGGTCCCGCCGGAGGAGCGCGCGTTCGCCGAGAATCCGTTCCGGCGGTTCGACGACCTCTACGACAAGCCGGCGGAGCTCGTACCGATGGTCCTCAAGCTCCGGCGCCGGCTGCTGCCGCCCGAGGTCGTCGAGTACGACACACCGCTCGGGCATCTGAAGCGGCTCGCGCCCGCGGTGCACTTCTCGCGGACCCCCGGCGGGTGGGCCGATCCGGCCCTCACGCCCTACGGCGCTTCCCCGCCGGTCTGGCGGGAGGATCACGGCCGATAGGACCGTGAGGATCGGGGGCCGGAGCGCGGAGGGGCCCGTCCGCGGGCCCGCTCTCAGGGCACCATGAAGACGATCCGGTGTGCGCCCCCGGTCGCGCCCCAGAACTGGCCCACTTCGGCCAGGGGGTGGGTCGCCACGTTCAGCCGGAATCCGGCGGAGGGGATCGCCCGGAGGAACTCCCCGATGGCCGCGCGGGTGTCGGGGAGAGGGTAGCTGCCGAGACCGCTTCCCAGGATCTCCAGGCCGGAGGCGCGAAGCGGGGCGGACGGCAGCGAGATCGTCCCGCCGGACATGGCCCCGATCTGCACGAACCGGACCCGTTCCGGACCCCGAGGTCCGTCGGGACCGCCGAGCGCGGAGACGATCGCCTCGGCCGTCGGTCCCCAGAGGTAGTCGAGGACGATCCCCGTGCGGAGCTCCCGCGCGAGCGTGCGGATCGCATCCCGGAAGCCCCGGAGGTCGGGCTCGATCTTCACCCGGTGCTCGACCCCGAGCTTGGCGAGCTCGTCGAGCTCGGCGGGGTTGCGCCCGGTCGCGATCACCCGGTCCGCGCCGAGATGCCGCGCCACCTGCACCGCAAGGTGACCCGAGGCCCCGGTGGCCCCGTTGACCAGGACCGACTCTCCGGGCCTCGGCCGCGCGAGCCGCGTGAGCGGCAACCAGGACGAAGCTCCCGGAATGGCCGCTCCGGCCGCGACCGCGGGGTCGAGCTCCCGCGGCAGCTCGAGCAGGCCCTCCGCCCGGTACGGGACGCGCTCGGCCATCGAGCCGAAGGGAGCCCGGGGGAAGGAGAAGTAGACCCGACGACCGTCGGGTGTCGTGCCGACCCCGTCGGCCCCGACCACGAACGGCGGGGAACTCGCTCCGCTGTAGTGCCCTCCGGCCGCGCGCGATAGGGTGAGGTTGCTCACGCCGGCCGCGAGGACGGACACGAGGATCTCGCCCGCCTCGGTGCGGGGCTCCTCGAACTCTCCATAGGCGGGCGCCTGTCCTTCCTCCCGGACCACTGCGGCGTGCATGTTCCTCGACACGGGGCGGAGACGACGCGGAGGGATGACCCTGTCCGGTCCGATGCGAGACGCCCTACCCCGCCTGGGTGGTCCGCATGCGCCGGGCCTCGGACGGCGTCGGGCGTCGGCCGACGGTGATCCAGACGCCGTCCGGGTCGAGCACGCTCGTCATCCATCCGCCCGTCGTGGCGGGCGAGTATCGGGTCGGTCGGGCCCCCGCGCGCACGAGCCGACGGTGGGTGCGCTCGAGCGCGGCGACCGAGGCCGCGCCGATCGTGAAGTCGATGTGATCGAGCGCGTCCCCCGGCCGGTACGGCCCCGCGAAGAGCGACCCTCGAGGGTACCAGTTCAGCTCCAGGACGCGGCGCGTCCGCGGGTCGCGGAGCAGCACCCAGAGCCCACCGCCCCAGGACCGGGTGTCGCCGCGCTTCACGATCTTGAGGCCCAGCGCCCGCTGGTAGAACCGGAGCGACCGGGGAAGGTTCGTCACCCGAAGTCCGAGCGCCTCGAGCCGCATCGTCTGCGGGAAGGGCCCGAGCTACTTAGAAACCGCTCGGCCGCCCGCCGCGTGGGCCGTCCGCTAGGCCTCAAGTTCAAGTAAGCCTAGGCGGGTCGGGGGAGCGCGTATGCCGGCCGGATCGAATACCGATCGCCGTGACCCTCCCGCCGGTGAACCCCCCGGCGATGGCGTGCAGCTCGTCGACCGGATCGCGGAGGAGCTCGAGCTGCTCTCGCGCAACGTCGAGATCGTCGAGAAGCTCTCGCGGAGCCCGCCGACCGGCATCATCCGCCTGTCGGAAGCGCTGCACCTGCCGATCCACAAGACCCGCTACTCGCTGCATCTGCTCGAGCGCGAGGGCGTGATCCAGCCGTCGGCCGACGGCGCGGTCGTGACCGACAAGGCCGGGGAGTTCTGGGCGAACCTCGACAAGAGCCTCGACCGGATGGCGACCGTGGTCGCGCATCTGAAGGAGCGGGCGCGCGAGCACCAGAGCCGGCCGGCTTCGAGCCGGAAAGGCTATTAGCGTGAGGCAGGCTCGGCGCCGCCGGTGCCGCCGTAGCTCAGCGGTAGAGCGATCGGCTGTTAACCGAAAGGTCAGCGGTTCGAAAGGCCGGCGGACCGCATCCGCCGTCCCCAAACTCCGCTCGGCGGCGCCTCTTCTCCTCTGCGGGCGGGCCCGTAGCTTAGCCCGGCCTAGAGCGTCCGGCTCATAACCGGTCGATCGACGGTTCGAATCCGTCCGGGCCCAC
>JASIBA010000127.1 GCA_030041735.1 Thermoplasmata archaeon
GCGCCGGTTCCGCGCTCCGCCGCCGGTGCCCGACGAGGACCTCGGGGGACTGGTGACCGACCTCCTGCTCGCGCCGGACTCGGTGTCGCGCGAGCCGGTGATCCGGGTCTACGATCACGAGGTGCAGGGACGGACGGTGGTCAAACCGCTCCACGGGCGCGTCGGATCCTCCTCCCACGGCGACGCGGCCATCCTCCAACCGGACCCGGAGAGCCGGCGCGGTCTCGCGGTCGCGACGGCGGCCCAACCCTGGGCGTGCCGGGAAGATCCGCAGGGCGGCGCGGAGTGGACCGTCGAGGAGGCCGCGCGAAACCTCTACGCCGTGGGCGCTCGCCCCGACGCGTTCAGCAACTGCCTGAACTTCGGGAACCCGGAGGATCCGGCGGTCCTCGCCGACTTCGACCGCGTCACGCGGGGACTCGCGCGCGGTGCCCGCGCCCTGGGCTTCGCGATCCCTTCGGGCAACGTGAGCCTGTACAACGGCGGACTGGGGGCGGGGATCGCGCCGACGCCGGTGCTGCTCGCGACCGGGATCGTGCCCGACGTCCGTCGGGCGGTGACGAGCGACCTCAAGGCGGGGGGCGACGCGCTCTATCTGCTGGGCCGCTCGGGTCCGGAGCTGGGAGGCTCGCTCTGGGCCCGGCGCAATCGGCTCGGGGGCCTGCGACCCGCGCGCACGGACCCGGCGGGACTCCGCCGGCTCGGGACCGCCCTCCTGCGCGCGGCCGGCCGCGGGCTCGTGCGAGCCGCCCACGACATCTCCGACGGCGGACCCGTGGTCACCCTCGCGGAGATGGCGTTCGGGGGCCGGCTGGGGTTCTCGATCGACCTGGCAGCGACCGGGCTTCCGAGCGCCGGTCTCGCCGTCGCCGCCGAAGGGGGGTCGCGCCTCGTGGTCGAGGTCGGCCCGGGCGCGGCGCACGCGTTCGAACGCACGATGGCCGGGGTGCCGTGCCACCCGCTGGGGGAGGTCCGGTCGGCGAACGGCGAGATCTCCTTCCGGGGCGCCCACCGGGCGACGCTCCGGCTCGACGAGCTGTACGACCGCTGGCGCGACGGCCTGGGCCTTCCCTGAGGGACGCGTGACCGTCACCGCGCTGGTCTCGGGCGGCAAGGACTCGATCTATGCCGCCTACCTGGCGGATACCCAGGGCCGGACCGTGGACGAGTTCCTGACGCTGCGGCCGCCCGACGCCGATTCGATGATGTTCCACACGCCCAACCTGACCCTGGTGGAACTGCAGGCGCGCGCCGCCGGTCGTCGGTACCGTTCGGCACCCGTCGACGGGGAGGGCGAAACGGCCGAGCTGGCCGCGCTCGAGCGCGCGCTGGGCGAGGACCGCGGGTGGGTCGTCGCCGGCGCGATCGAGTCCTCGTACCAGTGGTCCCGCCTGCTGGAGGTCGTCGCGCGCGTCGGCCGTCCGATCTACACGCCGCTCTGGCGCAAGGACGCCCACCGCGTCGTCGCCGCGGAGATCGACGCGGGCCTCGACATCCGGATCGCGCACGTCGCCGCCGAGCCCCTGGACGCGGACCTCTTGGGACGGAAGCTCGACCACGCGCTGCTCGCGGAGATCGAGCGGCGGAGCGCGCGGGTGCGCCGGACGCACGTGGCCGGCGAGGGCGGCGAGTACGAGACGCTCGTGCTCGATGCGCCGTTCTTCGCGTCCCGCATCGAGGTCGAGCGCGCCGAACGTCGGGAGGAGCCCTCGCGGGGGACCTGGGAGGTCCGCGCGGCCCATCTCGTCCCGAAGCCGTCCGGTCCGGCGGCGGGCGGAGGGGCCTGATGCCGCGCACCGGTTCCCCCGCGTCGCGCCGGGCCGCCGAGGCGTTCGCGCGCGCGGCGGGGGACCGGTCCGCGCGGCCGGACTATCGCTGGATCGCGCAGCTCACCGGCGCCTCACCGGCGTCCGTCGCCGACGTGGTGGCCGAGGCCGAATCGCTCGTTCCGATCGAGTCGGCGATCCGGGACGCGCACCGCGCGACCGGCCGCGTCGGGGGGTTCGCACAGATCCGTGCGCCGCTCGAACTGTACGCGATCACGCGGCTCCAGCGACCCGACGCGGTGGTCGAGGTCGGCGTCAGCAGCGGGGTCTCTTCCGCGCACTTCCTCGCCGCGCTCCGGCGCAACCGGCACGGAACGCTCCACTCGATCGATCGGCCGACCTTCCAGCGCGGCCCGCGCCTCGGACCGGGAGAGTCCCCCGTCGCGATCCCGCCGGGGCGCGCGAGCGGATGGGCGGTCCCGTCGCGACTGCGGGCACGCTGGGACCTGCGGATCGGTCCGTCGCAGCGCCTGCTGCCGCGCCTGGTCCGGGAGCTCCCCGCCATCGGGATCTTCCTGCACGACGATCTCCACACGCCCGCGCACCTCGCCTGGGAGCTGCGGACCGTCCGTCCCCGGCTCCCCGCGGCGGCCGTGGTGCTGGCCGACAACTCCCGATGGACCGGCCGCGCGTTCCCGCGGTTCGCGGAGCGCGAGGGGGTCCGCTGGTCCGCCCGACGCGGCACCGACCTGTGGGGTCTGCGACTCGCCGGCTGATCCCGGGCCGCCGGGACTCCGCCCCCGGCCTTATCACTCCCGGGGACCCTTGGGGAGCGATGGCGGCCGGAAAGTCCAGCTCTCCGCCGACGGGACCGCGGCCCGGGGCCCCGGCCCCGGACGATCCCGTCGAGGAGCGCACGCGCCGCTGGGAGGCCGAGGTGGCCGGCCCCGCGATCGCGCGCACGCCCGAGCGCAAGCCGCGGTTCACGACGCTGGGCGGGATCCCGGTGGAGCGGGTCTACACGCCCCGCTCGCCCCGCTCCGCGTTCGACGAGGGGATCGGGTACCCCGGGCAGCCGCCGTTCACCCGCGGGGTGCACCCGACCATGTACCGGAGCCGGGTCTGGTCGATGCGCATGTTCTCGGGGTTCGGCACCCCCGAGGACACGAACCGGCGGTTCCGCTACCTGCTCGCCCACGGCGAGTCGGGCCTGTCGATCGCGTTCGACGATCCGACGCTCTACGGGATCGACGCCGACGACCCGGAGGCGCTCGGGGAGGTCGGCAAGTGCGGGGTGAACGTCGGCTCGCTCGATGACATGCGCCGGCTCCTGAAGGGGATCCCCCTCGAGCGCGTCACCACCAGCATGACGATCAACGGCCCCGCGAACATCGTCTGGGGGATGTACGTGCTCGCCGCGGAGGCGGCGGGCGTGCCGCGCGCGAAGCTCGGCGGCACGACGCAGAACGACATCCTGAAGGAGTACATCGCGCAGAAGGAGTTCCTCTACCCGCCCCGCCCGGCGCTCCGGCTCGTCACCGACACGATCGAGTTCGCCACCCGGTCGATGCCGCAGTGGAACCCGGTCTCGATCTCGGGCTACCACATCCGCGAGGCCGGCTCGACCGCGGTCCAGGAGCTGGCGTTCACGCTCGCCGACGGCCGCGCCTATGTCGGCGAGGCGATCCGCCGGGGCCTCGACGTCGACGCGTTCGCCCCGCGGCTGTCGTTCTTCTTTAACTCCCACAACGACTTCTTCGAGGAGATCGCGAAGTTCCGCGCCGCGCGGCGCCTCTGGGCCCGCGTGATGCGGGAGGAGTTCCACGCGCAGAAGGAGCGCTCGCTCTGGCTCCGCTTCCACACGCAGACCGCCGGCTGCTCCTGCACGGCGCAGCAGCCGGAGCTCAACATCGTGCGCACGACGATCCAGGCGCTCGCCGGCGTCCTCGGCGGCACGCAGTCGCTGCACACGAACTCCTACGACGAGGCGATCCAGCTGCCGAGCGAGGACGCGGCGCGCATCGCGCTGAGGACGCAGCAGATCCTCGCCTCGGAGTCGGGCGTCGCCGAGTCGGTCGACCCGTTCGGGGGCAGCTACTACGTCGAGTGGCTCACCGACCGCATGGAGGAGGAGGCGCGGCGGTACTTCGACCGGATCGACGAGCTCGGGGGCGTGGTGCCCGCCATCGAACGCGGGTTCTTCCAGCGGGAGATCCAGGAAGCGTCGTTCCGCTACCAGCGGGCCGTCGAGTCCGGCGAGGAGAAGATCGTCGGGGTCAACGCCTACGCGACCGACGAGCCGATCCGCGTCCCGCGCCTCAAGATCTCGGAGGCCGCACGGCGGGCGCAGTCGGCCCGGCTCGCGACGCTGCGTTCCCGCCGCGACCGGAAGAAGCACGCCGCCGCCCTCGACCGGGTGCGCCGCGTCGCGGAGACCGAGGACCGCAACACGATGCCGGCGGTGCTCGATGCGCTCAAGGCCCGGGCGACGCTGGGCGAGATCGTGCACGCCTTCCAGGACGTCTTCGGGCGGTACCGGGAACGGTCGATGTACTGAGCGGGCCCCGCGCCCCGAGACGGATCGTCCCATGCCGAAGCGCGCACGGACCGCGGAGGTCGCCTCGGACCCGGACCGGTACCGGGCCCTCCTCGCCGGGCTCTACGCGCGCCGGCGCTTCGGTCTCGTGCCCGGGCTCGACGCCGTGCGCGCGCTGCTCGCGGGCCTCGAGGACCCGCAGCTCCGCTACCCGTCCATCCACGTCACGGGCAGCAAGGGCAAGGGCTCGGTCGCGGCGATGGCGCAGGCGATCCTCTCGGCGCACGGGCTGCGCACGGGGCTCTACACCTCCCCGCATCTCGAGAGCTACCGGGAGCGGATGCGCCTCGACGGTCGGCCGATCTCCCCCGACGCGGTCGTCGAGGCCGTGGAACGCGTCGATCGCCGGGCCCGCGAGCTCGTCGAGCAGGGACGGCTCGGCCGCCCGCCGACCTTCTTCGAGCTGACCACCGCGGTCGCGTTCGACTGGTTCGCCCGCGAGCGGGTCGATGCGGCGGTCGTTGAGGTCGGCATCGGCGGCCGGCTCGATGCGACCAACGTCCTCGCGAGCCGCGTGGGCGTCGTCACGACGATCGAGCTCGAGCATACCGAGATCCTCGGTCCGACGCTCGCGGCGATCGCGACGGAGAAGTCCGGGATCCTCCACCCCGGCATGACCGCGGTGCGCGGCGATCTTCCGGCGGAAGCGGCGGCGGTGGTCGACGGGACCGCGGCGCGGCTCGGCGTCGGGCTCTGGCGGCTGGGGAGCGAGGTCCGCGTGCTCGACCGCGAGCTGGCGGAGGACGGACAGCGGTTCACCGTGCACGTGCCCGGCCGGACGATCGAGGCGCTCGAGATCCCGCTGCAGGGGCGCTTCCAGCCGGGCAACGCGGCGCTCGCGATCGCCGCGGTGACCCGGTTCGCGGAGGCGATCGATCGACCGCTCGACGACCGGAAGATCCGGTCGGGACTCGCGCACCTGGCCTGGCCCGGGCGTCTCGAGCGCGTCGCCCGCCGACCCGACCTCTACTACGACGTCGCCCATACGATCGAGAGCGCCCGGGCGATCACGCAGAGCCTGGGCGAGATGTATCCGATGAGCGACCCCGCCGAGAACGCGCTGGTGTTCGGGTGCCTCAAGGGCAAGCCGGTGGCGGCGATCCTGGACGCGCTCGCTCCGCTCGCGCAGACGATCGTGGTCGTGCCGGTCCGGTCGGAGCGGGCGATCCCGGTCGCGGACCTGCGAGCGCTCGGCGGCGGCCGGTTCGCCCGCGTCGTCGCCGCGCGATCGGCCGCCGAGGGGGTCCGACTCGCGCGGGCGGCCACGGGCCGCGACGGGTTCACCCTGGTGGTCGGGAGCGACTACCTGGTCGGCGAGCTCCTCCGCGACGCGCACGGAGGGAACGACGAGCCGGACCTCTCGGACCCGGGGACCGGCCCGTTCCCGGGCGAGCCGCCGCCCCCGGTCCGGGGCGCGGGATGAGCGCGACGACGCCCGCCCGGTTCGACTGGGAGCGCGTCCTCGACCGACTCTCCGAGCTCTACCACACCGGCGACTGGCGGGTGCCGTATCTCCGCGACCACGCGGAGAACCCGTTCCAGGTGCTCATCGGGACGATCCTCTCGCAGCGCACGCGCGACGAGGCGACGGACGTCGCGAGCGCCCGGCTCTTCGCCCGCTACCCGGACGCTCGGACCCTCGCGGCGGCCGACCCGCGCGTCCTCGCGCCGCTGATCCGGGAGGTCAACTTCTACCCCACCAAGGCCCGGGCGATCCGGGACTGCGCGGCCGAGATCGTCG
>JASIBA010000019.1 GCA_030041735.1 Thermoplasmata archaeon
GCGCCCGCCGGGGCGGCCGGGTTGGCGGCCTCGCGCGCGGTGAGCTCGCCCTCGCGGCGGAGGAGGTCGTTGGTCTTCTGGTCGATCTCCTTCTTCCGCGCCTCGAGGCGCGCCTCCGAGTCGGGCAGCGCGGCCGCGCGGCGGTCGAGGTCCTGTTGGCGCTGCGTGAGCTCGACCTCCCGCTTGGTGAGCTCGCCTTCCCGCTCCACGAGCCGGCCCTCGCGCGTGGAGATCTGCGGCTGCGCCCGCTGGATCTCCTGCTCCCGGAGTTGGAGCTCCTTGGACTGGTCCGCCAGCTGACGCTCGCGGTTCTCCATGTCCGCGCTCTTCGACGCCCACTCCCGCTCCTTCGCCACGACCGCGTCGGACCGGGTCCGATAGTCCTCCTCGAGGGCGTCGAGCTGCGTGCGGGCGTCGGTCAGCGACGCGTTCTGCCGCTTGATCGACATCTCGTCGTTCTCCGCCGCGGCCTCGCGCTTGATGAGGGCCTGCTCGCGGAAGTGGAGGGCCTCCTCCTTCCCCCGGAGCTCCTCGGCCAGGTGGAACATCTTCGTCTGTCCCGAGGTGATGAGCTCGCGTTCGTGGGTCCGGGTACCGGACGAGATCAGGTGCAGGAACGAGCCCGAGCTCTGGTAGAAGATCGCCGAGATGAACAGGCCGATCGCCAGCAGCTCGTCCGTCGAGTTCGCGCCCTTCGGCGGGAACAGCAGGAGGAGCCCGGTCGCGACCGGGAGCACGGCGGAGATCCCGGCCGCCCACTGCTGGCGGGTCCAGCCGGACCAGGTGAGGACGAGCCCGACCAGCGCGAGGCTGATCCCGGCCAGGGAGGCCGGGTAGATCCACGGCCAGATCGAGAGGGCCGCGAAGGAGCCGTACCCGTCCAGGTGGAGGAGGACCACGACCAGGAGGAGGACGTTCACGCCGAGCGCGCCGACGCTCGTCGAGAAGTGGGACTCCCAGGGCCAAAGCGCGTACTCCTCCCACTTCGAGGCGAGGCCGGTCGCCGCCAGGGCGACCCCGGCGACGATCGGGAGCAGCACGTAGAACGCGCTCCCCCAGTGGTGCGGCGCGAGCGCCCCCAGCGTGGGCTGGAAGTAGAGCAGGAGGATCGCATCGAGCCCCAGCAGCACCGACACCATGATCGCGTACAGGTGGGCGGACCGACCGATCCGGAGCTGGAGCAGCGCGTCGTCCTCGGCGTGCTTCAGGTCCTCCGGGGCGGGGACCGTAACCGTCCGCGTCGCGGCGACCGGGGCCTTCGGCTTGGCCATGGAAGAAACCCCGTCGAAAAGATGGGTCGGGCGGGTTACATTATGCTTCGCTTTTTCTCTCGGCGGCGACGAGGACGGCGGCGGCGCCGGGCCATCGCTCCGGGTTGCGCCCGACCGACTCCTCGACCTCGAGAAGACGGTCCCAGGCGACCGGGTCGCGCGCGACGGCGTCGATGCGCGCGGCGTCCGGCCCGAGCGTGGGAGCCACCGCGACGATCTCCCGCACCGAGAGGCCCCGCGACTCGCACCAGAGGGCGAGCTCGCCGGGATCGATCCGGCGGAACGCGCCCGGCGACGCGCGCCGGGCCGGAACGGGCGCGAACCCTTCGGCCACGACCCTTCCCAGCACCGCCCGCACGGGGGCCCGGAGCAACCGAGCGACCGAGCCTGCGGGGAGCCGACGAAGGTAGCGGCTGCGTTCGCCGGGACCGGGCGCGATCTCGAGCACGAGGACGCCTCCGGGCCCCAGGAGCTCGGAGAGCCGCTCCCGAACCGCGTCGCTCTCGCCCTCGGCGAATCCCAGGAGGTTTCCGAGCGCCGCGACCGTACCGAACGCGGCCGGGGGAAACGGGGGATCCGCGAGATCCGTGAGCACCCGGTCCGGGAGGGGCCGAACCGGCGAGGACCTCCAGTGCCGGGGGATCTCCTCGAGCGCGGAACGGGCGACGTCCGCCGCGATCCGACGCGCGCCCGGCCGACCTACCCCGGCCGTGAATCGCCCTGGCCCGCTGCCGGCGTCCAGCGCCCAGGCACCCGGCCCGGCGTGACGCGAGAGGAAACGCGCGCGGAGCTCGCGGAAGAGATCGCGCTGGGCCGTCCCCTCCAGCCTCAGCCACTCGCGCTCGGCGCGGTAGGCGTCGTTCGACCGGAACCGCTCCCGGGACACCGGCTCCCGTCGTGCCACGACGCGTCACTCCGTCCGCCGGAGATAGCGCTTCGCGCCGCCGATGGGACGGGAGCCCTTTATATGGGGGGTGTCTAGCGACTGACGGAGGCAACCATGACCTATTTCGAGTGTCCAAAGTGCGGCGGCGGCTACGTGATCGACGTGCCGCCCAGCGCGCGTCCGGTCTGTGACCGGGACGGAGCCCGCCTCAAGAAGGCGAGCGACGCTTCCTACGAGCGCAACGCGCGTCAGGACTAGGACGCCATCGTGGCGACCGACGAGGCCCCGGCGCCGCCGGTGACCCAGGGCGAGCGTTACGGGCCTCTCGTCCACCGCTCGGTCCGGCACGGCGCGATCCTGTGGATCGTCGGCGTCCTGATCTTCATCGTCGGGATGATCGTGACCCAGCTCGGCTACACCGGGACCGGCGACGGCTGGTCCAACTACAGCCTGACCGGGAACTACATCAGCGACCTCGGAGCCGTCCACTGCAGCGTCACCCACTTCGCGGTCTATCCCCCGGGCGGGATCTACGTCTGCTCGCCGTGGCACGATGTGTTCAACGTCGCGATCGTGCTCATGGGCCTTCTGCTGATCCTGGGCGTGATCCTGATCCGGACGGCGTTCCCGGCGCGGGGCACCCGCACGATCGGCCTCGCGATGCTCGCGATCGCCGGCATCGGAGCGATCGGCGTCGGACTCTCGCCCGAGGACGTCGACCTCACCGTCCATACCCTCTCCGCGGCGACGGCCTTCATCATCGGCAACCTCGCGCTGGTCGTGCTGGCGTTCGCGATGTTCCGGGACACCCGGTGGGATGGATACCGGGCCTACACGCTCCTCTCGGGCCTCGTCGGGCTCATCGCATTCATCCTGTTCTACGTCAAGGTCTGGGGCCCGCTCGGCGTGGGCGGCATGGAGCGCCTGATCGTCGCCCCGCTGCTCCTGTGGGCCCTGCTGGTGGGGATCCACCTCGCGCGCATCCCGACCTTCGCGCCGGCCGGCGTGCGGGGCACGCGTACTTAGCCGGGCTCGGGGAGCACCGCGCGCTCCGCCCGGGCGAGCGCGGGATCGTCGAGCTCGTAGCGGGCGCCGCAGTCGTTGCACTCGACATAGCAGTGGACGTCGCCGCTGACGGGCTCGCCCAGCCGTCCGCCGCATCGGGGGCAGGTGCGGCGGCTTCCGGGCTCGTGCATGGCTCCCTCGCGGGGGCGGGAAAGGGTTCGCGCTTCGGATCTACACGTCCTTGCCGAACTGCTTGATGTCGTCGGGACCGGCCTGCTTCTCGACGGGCCCGGCACCCTGCACCATCACGCGGATCTGTTCGACGACCTCGGGGTTCGAGAGCGTCGAGATGTCGCCGTAGTCCATGCGGTTCGAGATCGAGGCGAGGACGCGGCGCATGATCTTGCCGGACCGGGTCTTCGGCATGTCCGGCACGATCCGCACGGTCCGGGGCCGCGCGATCTTCCCGATCTGGGTCTCGATCGCTTTCGAGACCTTCTCGGCCACCGCGGGGTCCGCCTTCACGCCGGGCTTGAGGGCGACGTACACCTCGGGAACGCGTCCCTTCTCCGGGTCCACGATCGGGACGACGGCCGCTTCCGCGACTTCCGGCACCGTGAGGCAGGCCGACTCGAGCTCCTTGGTCCCCAGCCGGTGACCCGCGACGTTGATGACGTCGTCGACGCGGCCCAGGATGCGGATGTACCCGTCGGGCGCCCGAAGCGCGCCGTCCCCGGCGAAGTACGGCCAGTCGTGCCAGTCGGTGCTCGACTTGTTCTTGTTGTACTTCGCGTAGTACGTCTTCACGAACCGGTCCGGGTCGCCCCAGATCGTCTCGAAGATGCCCGGCCACGGGTTGCGGATCACGATGTTCCCCGCCCGGCCCGAGCCGGTCGGGATCTCGTTCCCCTGCTCGTCGAGGATCGCCGGATAGATGCCCGGCATCGGCGGGCCCGCGCTCCCCGGCTTCATCGGGTCGATCCCGGGCTTGGTCGTGCAGAGGAAGCCCCCGGTCTCGGTCTGCCACCAGGTGTCCGTGATGACGGCCTCGCTGCGCCCGACGACCTCGTAGTACCACTTCCACGCTTCGGGCTCGATCGGCTCGCCGACCGTGGTCATGCACTTGAAGTGGTATCGGTACTTCTTCGGCTCGTCCGGCCCGAGCTTTCGCAGGGAACGGATCGCGGTCGGGGACGTGTGGAAGATGTTCACCCCCAGCCGCTCGGCGATGCGCCACGGCCGCCCGGCGTCGGGGTACGTGGGGACGCCCTCGTAGAGCACCGTCGTCGCGGCGTTCGCGAGCGGGCCGTAGACGATGTACGAGTGCCCGGTGATCCAGCCGATGTCGGCCATACACCAGTAGATGTCGGTCGGATGGATGTCCTGGATGAACTTCGACGTCCCGGTGACGTAGGCCAGGTAGCCTCCGCTCGAGTGCTGGCAGCCCTTCGGCTTGCCCGTCGAGCCGCTGGTGTACATCAGGAACAGCGGGTCCTCGGCCGGGATCGAGACGGGCTCGACCTTCGCGCCCGCGAACTGCTTCAGGACGTCGTTGACGTAGAAGTCCCGGCCCGCGATCATGGGCGTCGGCGACGCGGCCTTGTCCCGGAACCGCTTCCAGACGAGCACCTTCTCGACCTTCGTCCCCTCCTTCTCGGCGGCCGCGACGGCGATGTCGGCGTTGACCTTGTGATCGAGGAGCTTGCCGCTCCGGTAGTACCCGTCCATCGTGACGAGGATCCGGCTGCCGCTGTCGACGATGCGGGCGCCGCAGGCCTCGCCGCTGAACCCTCCGAAGACGACCGAGTGGATCACGCCCAGCCGCGCGCACGCGAGCATGGTGATCGGGAGCTCGGGCACCATCGGCATGTGGATCGTGACCCGGTCGCCCTTCTTCAGACCGCAATGGTCGCGCAGCAGCGCGGCCATCTCGTTCACCCGGTTGTAGAGCTCCTGATAGGTCAGGACCACCGTGGGCTCGTCCTCGGGCTCGGGCACCCAGATCAGCGAGGACTTGTTCGCGTACATCGCGAGGTGCCGGTCGACGCAGTTGGCGCTCACGTTGAGCTTGCCGCCGACGAACCACTTCCAGAAGGGCGCTTTGCTCGTGTCGAGCGTCGTGTGCCAGTACTGGTCCCAGGTGAGCAGATCCGCGAACTCGCGGAAGCATTCGGGGAAGTTCTTCTCGGAGAACCGCTCCATCACGCCCGGATCGGTCCAGTTCGCCTGCCCGATGAATTTCGGGCCCGGATAGTAGAGGGCCTCCTCCTTCCAGTGGACGGCGATCTCGGCCTCGGACAGACGTGACTGGTCTTCCCCGGTTACCTGCGTTCGTGCTCCCGCCATGACGTGGCGCACCTCGTGCGGGCGGGGAGTCGAGTCCGGGTTATACGGGTTACGCTGTCGCATGCTGCGGCGTCGCAAGCGCGCGATCCGCGGAACGAACCGGGCCGCGCGGGGCGGGCGGGCTCCGCCGAAAAGCGCGACCGAGCGCCCCGCGAATCCTATTAGAACCCCGCTCGCCTTGCGTCCTGCTCGGTGCGTCATGGTCAGTACGGGTTCCTCGCCCGGGCGGCCCGAGAAGACCGTGCACCTCCGGATCGATCCCAATGACGAGTCCACCACGCTCGAAGAGGTCCTCTCGCGCATCGCCGAGCTCCAGCGCAAGCACCCCGACCGGGAGGTCTTCTTCGATGGGGACGAGTACGCCATCTGCTCCCGGCCCAAGCGAGCCCGCGCGGCCCCCGCGCACTGAGTCGCCGACCCTGGGCCGGCCGCTGCTCCTCCTGAATCTCAAGACCTACGCCGGCTGCCTCGGACCCAGCGCCGAGCGGCTCGCGCGGACGCTCGAGGAGATGGGCAAGCTCGCCGGCGTCCCGGTCGCCCTCGCTCCGGCCACCCCCGATCTCGGGCGGATCGCCACGGCGGTGTCGATCCCGGTGCTGGCCCAGCACGTGGACCCGCTCGATCCGGGACCCTTCACGGGTTTCGTGCCGCCCGCCGCGATCGAACAGGCCGGCGCGTGGGGGAGCCTCGTCAATCACTCGGAGCATCCGCTTCCGCTGCCGAAGGTCCAGGAGGCCGTCCGCCGGCTCGACGCGCTCGGGCTGATCCCTGTGGTCTGCGCGGGCGACGTGAGGGCTTCCGCCCGTCTCGCCGCCACGCAACCGACCTACCTCGCCATCGAGCCCCCCGACCTGGTCGGAGGCGACCGCGCCGTGTCGACCGCCCGCCCCGAGGTCGTCTCCGGCGCGGTCGACGCCGTCCGCGCGGTGAGCGCCGGCACACTGGTGCTCTGTGGGGCCGGGGTCCACTCGCGGGTCGATGTGGCGCGCGCGCTCGAGTTGGGCGCGTCGGGCGTACTGGTCGCCAGCGCCGTCACGCGTTCCCCGGACCCGCGGGCCGCCATTGCGGAGCTCCTCGCCGGATTCTAGCGGCTCCGCCGGCACGAAGCCCGCCGCCTTCAAGTGGGCCGCTTCCCTGCGGCCGTCGCCGGAGCGAGGGAACAAGTCGATGCCCGGGTCCTCACGCTCCTCGAGCCGGGCGAAGTCGTCGGAGGCGCGCACGCCCCGGCGGCGTCGCGCCAGCCGCGGCCGATCCAAGCCGAAGGTCCGACGCGAGCGTCCGGCCAAGGCGGGGGCGCTCGCGCCGATCGACGAGCTCGAGCCGGTGGCGCGGACCCGTCCGGGCGCGCTTCGAAACGGCGGCGTCGTGCGGACGCCGACCGCTTCCCGCCCGCTGCGGATCGTGATGGTCGGGTGGGAATGGCCGCCGAACCATTCCGGCGGCCTCGGGGTGCACTCGTTCGAGATCGCCAAGGAACTCACGCGTCTGGGACACCGCATCACGTTCCTCACGCCGTTCACCGGGCCGTTCACGCCGGTGGACGGCGTCACGTTCCGGTTCCCCGGTCAGGCGACCTCGGCCGGACCCGCGGACTATCCTCCGGCATACTGGAGCGGCGGCACGCCGAACAGCCCGTTCTCGAACGCGACGGACGGGTACAACGCGTGGATCGCGTCCTTGACGGACCTGGGGCCCGTCGACCTGGTCCACGTGCACGACTGGTTCGGAACGTACGGGGCCCGCACGCTGGCGGAGCGTCTCGGAGTCCCGCTGGTCATGACGGTCCATTCGACGGAGTACGACCGGTCGCTCGGGCATCCCTGGGATCACATCCTCGCGCGCGAACAGGCCGGGATCGACGCGGCGGTCCGGGTGATCGCGGTCAGCCGACACCTCCGTCAGCAGCTGATCGATCGCTACCACGCCGACCCGGCGAAGGTCCGCGTCGTCTACAACGCCGTCCGTCCGAGCGCCCGGCTCGAACGGATCGCGCCGACGAAGCGGGTCGTCCTCTACGTCGGCCGGCTCGCCGCGATGAAGGGCGTCGACACGTTCCTGCGCGCGGCCGCGCTGGTCGCGACCCAGTTTCCCGACGTGCTCTTCGTGATCGCGGGCGAGGGTCCCGAGTATCCCCGGCTCGTGCAGCTCGCCGCGGGGCTCGGGATCGGCGAGCAGGTGATGTTCCTCGGCAAGGTCTCGGAAGAGGAGCGAGAGGTCCTCCTGCAGGGCAGCTCGGTCTTCGTGCTCCCGTCGGTCGTCGAGCCGTTCGGCATCGCGGCGCTGGAGGCGATGGCGGCCGGCATCCCGACGATCCTCTCGAAGACGAGCGGGGTCGCCGAGATCAGCGTCGGATCGTTCCGCGTCGACTTCTGGGACGCGGACGAGTTCGCGAGCCGGATCGCGGAGCTGCTCGAGTACCCGACGCTCCGGCGGGCGATGGGCGAGCAAGGGCGGTGGGAGGCGCTGCGCGAGGGCTGGCCGGAGCGCGCGCGCGAGACGGTCGGCGTGTACCTCGAGGCGATGGAGAGCCGGGGCCGCGCGCCGTGAAGATCGTCTTCTACCTTCATCTCCATCAGCCGTGGCGTCTCGCGCGGTTCCGCTTCCTCGATCTGGGTTCGGGCCGGTCGTACTTCGACGTCGACCGGAACCTCGCGATCTTCCGCGGGATCGCCGAGCGGTGCTACCGGCCCGCGCTCGACCGGATCCGTGACAGCCTCGAGAGATTCCCCGACTTCCGCCTGAGCCTCTCCATCACCGGGACGTTCGTCGAGCAGGCCCGCCTGGCCGCCCCCGACGTGCTCGATCGCCTCCGGGCCGTCGTCCGAACGGGACGGGTCGCCCTGCTCGCGGAGACGTACTACCACTCCCTCGCCTTCCTCGTGCCGCCGCCCGAGCTCGCCGATGAGGTCGAACTCCATCGCGCCCTCCTCCGGGAGGAATTCGGGAGCGAGCCGAAGGTCCTGCGGATGACCGAGCTCGCCTACTCGGACGACCTCGCTCGGTTCGCCGAGGCGGAGCGCTTCCGGGGCATGCTCGCGGAGGGCTGGGAGGGCGTGCTCCGCGGCGACCCGCCGACGTATCGCTACTGCGCGGCGCCCGCCCCCACGGTGATGCTGCTGCTCCGACACTACCCGCTCAGCGACGACGTCGGGTTCCGGTTCTCCTCGACCGGCTGGAGCGAGTACCCGCTGACGGCCGACAAGTACGCGCGGTGGCTCGCGGCGACGCCGGGCGAGCTCGTGGGCCTGTTCATGGATTTCGAGACGTTCGGCGAACACCACCCGGCTCAGAGCGGCATCCTCGAGTTCCTGAGCGCGCTGCCGGCCACTGTGAAGCGCGAGCCGTCGCTCGAGTGGGCCACAGTGGACGAGGCGATCGACGGCCCGCCGCGCGCCCCGCTCTCCGTGCCCTACACGATGAGCTGGGCCGATCAAAACCGAGATCTCGGCGCGTGGCTCGGCAACGACCTTCAGCGCTCCGCGTTCGAGGCCGCGAAGAAGGTCGGGCTCGCGGTGCTCCAGACCGGCGACCCCACCATCATCACCGACTGGAGGAAGCTTCTCACCTCGGACCACTTCTACTACATGTACGTCACCGGCCACGGCGCCGACCAGGGCGTCCACCAGTACTTCTCGAGCTACGACAGCCCGTTCGACGCCTACGCGAACTACATGAACGCGCTCACGGACCTGCGGCGGCGCGCGCTGGAGAAGCTGGGCGTCCCGATCCTGAAGTGACCCCGTCCCGCCGAAGGGTCGGTCGCACCGGCTCGCTTACCTGAAGTGACGGTGGACCGCGAGCAGGTAGATGAACAGGATCAGCGCGACGATGAACCCCAGCGAGATGTAGGTCCCGTTGAGCGCGTTGAGGACCATCTCGAAGATCAGGAACAGCAGCGTGAGCACCAGTGCCCACATGCGTAGGTGCCACAGTCCGACCGCCAGTCCGAGGATGATCAGGCCGATGATCGCGATGATCGCGCCGCCGACGACGCCCGAGGTTCCGAGGATGTGGAACGTCGAGGAGCCTCCGAGGGACGAGATGGCCGCCGATCCGACCGCGATCAGGAGGCCGACCACGAACTCCAGGAATCCGTAGATCCCGATCAGGACCGCGAGGATCGCGACCCCGAGCGGGCGGCTGGGTGGCGTGGGGGGCGTGTACTGCGGGGCGTACGTCGGCTGCGCCGTCGACATCGCGCGGGAATCGCCCCTCCTCGCATATGAAGGTGCGTTTTGAGGGGTCGAGTTCGCACGGGCGCGCTAGGACAGCGGATGGAGGGTGTACCGCTCCAGCGTGCCCTCCCAGTCCATCAGGTACGCGGGCGTTTTCGGACGTATTCCGGTGATCACGGTCTGACCGTACCGCTGACGGATCCGCAGCCAGGTGTCGGCCGTCGGGAGCACCCCGCGCGCGAGCGGGTCGTCGCCGCGCACGATCCCGAGCCCGTGGAAGTGCTCGATCCGGGCGTACCGCTCGACCAGCAACGGGAACGTGGCCGGGTCGTACGCGTTCCCGCTCGTCGCGGAGAGCGCCCGAAGCCCGTCGACCGCGAGGACGAACAGCGACAGGCCGTCCCCGGTGCGACCCTTGAGGAACTGGTAGGCGTCCGGGAACATCGGCTCGACCGGGGGCGCGTCGGCGGTCCGCAATTCGCCCTCGCCATGCTGCGCCTTGCGGACGGGCAGCGCGATCGACCGCATCTCGCCGAGCGTCGACTCGGCCGAGCTGGCCGAGAGGATCCGAAGGTTCTGGCGGATCTGGTCGGGCGGCACAACGCCGGCGAGGATCCGAAGGATCCGACCATGGCTCAACATCGGCGAGGGGATCCACACCACGCGTCCGCCCCGAAGGAGGGTCCACGCGACCATCGGGAAGCCCAGCGCGCCCGAGATCGCCGAGGGCACCTCGTCGAGCAGCTCGAGCACCGTGTACCCGTTGAACCGGAGCCGACCGAACGCCCGGGCATACTCGGCCGAGCCGGGCCAGAAGCTCCCGGGACGGGCCTCGCTCTCGGGATCCGGCGCGTGAACTCCGCGGATCGGCGGCGCGTCCTGCGGCGGCGGGCAGAAGAAGCCGCCGCGCTCCGTCGAGAAGAGCATCTGATCGGGGCCGGGCATCGGCACGGCCGACTTCTCCACGCGCAGCACGTGCGCCGGGCTCCCATCGATCTCCTC
>JASIBA010000020.1 GCA_030041735.1 Thermoplasmata archaeon
CGGCGGCCACGATGATCACTACGAGCGTCACCGTAAGGAGCCACGGCAACCCCAGGAGCGTCGCCCCTGGGCTGGTGTTACCGCCCGGCACAGACGCATCGGTACTCCCCATCACGGTCACTCCGTCCAGCGAGGCGGCCACGAAGACGGAGGTCCCGCTCGGTCCCTCGCCGGTCGCCGTGAAGTCGACGTTCGGACCGGTCGTGGCGTTGAGACGCCCGACGGAGGAGCTCAGTACCGTCCACGCGAACGTCGTCCCCGGTGCGCATAGTCCGGAGTCGCAGGCGGGGTACGCAATTAGATCCGCATGCGCGCCCGGCTCGAGCACGACGCTGGGCGGGTCGACCCACACTCCGCCCAGCATGGCCGAAGCCGCGGTGCCGTAGATGACCACCGCGTCGGTGGCTGCGGTGTAGAGCTGGTTGGCAGCGCCATCGAACACCGAGACACCGACCGAGCTGCCCCAGATCACCCCCTCGATCCGTAGGGATGACGCGTCGAGAACCGTCAGCGCGAAAAGGGACAGGCCGCCCGCGTAGACACTACCGCCGATCGGGTCGTACGCCAGCGAGGTGATCGGGCCCGGTACCACCGCGAAGTTGGCGAGCTGGAAGGACGCTCCGGATATGGCGGCCACCTCCCCCACATCCCCGTAGCTTGCCGTTCTTTCACCGACGAGGACCTCGCCCAAGTCAGGGTCGTACACCTCGGACGACGGGACGAGCGGTGTCGACACCGAACCCTCCCGCACGCCCGTGGTCGCGTTCAGCACGGTGACATTGTCCAGCAACTGCTCGTCGACGAAGAGCGCGCCCTCGCCCGGATCGTAGGCTAAGATCGTCGGGCCGGACCGCACGGGGAAGGAACCGACCACGCGTTCGGCTGTTCCGTTGAGCACCGTCACATTGCTCCCGTACTCGTCGGCCACGAACAGGCGGTCGATGGACGCGACGTACACGAGGCTCGATGGCCCGGCCAACCCGCCCATCGTACCGACGACCGAGAGCGAGCTGACGTCGACGATGGAGAGGTTGCCCGATTCGAGGTTCGCCACGTAGGCGATCCCAGCGCCCTGGACGAAGGCAATCGCGTCGGGGAAGGAGCCCACGGGAATCGACGCTACGGTCGTCTCGGTGCTCGGGTCGATGACGGTGACGTTGTCGGACAAGGCGTTCGCCACCCACACATCTCCGCTGGACGGATCGATCGCCAGCGCGTCGGGCTGGTCGCCGACCGGCACGGTGATCGCCTGGTCGGGATCGGCCGCGTCGGAAAGAGCCTTTCCGACCGGAGGCGTAGCCGAGGGACTCCCTGCGATCGCTCGGATCGGGCTGGAGCCCTCACCGAAGCACGCTCCGAGCGCGCTCGTCGCGACCAGTGCCGCGAGGAGTGCCGATAGGACCCAGATACGCTGGATCCCGCCTCCGCCAGCCGGCAGCCCCGAACGCGAGCCGGGCGGGGCTGCCTTCATATGCGAAGGATGGCCGCTCGCCATTTGAAGTATCGGGCGGATGCGTCTGCGGCGCTGAAGTCGCTACACGGACTCCGTTATCGGGCGAGTGCTACCGATACACTTGAGTTACCAAATCAGTAACTTTATCGTATATCGCACACGTGCCCCGGCATGGACGTCCGGTCGCTCTCTCGGACCGAGGCGAAGGTCGTGCTTTGGCTCGAGGCTCAGGGAAAGGAACTGGTCACCCTGGACGAGCTCCGCTCCAGCAGCCGAACCTCCTCCGGCTTCAGCCGGAAACTTGCGCACACCCTGGTCAAGAAGGGCTGGCTCCAACGAGTTCGGCGCGGGACCTATCTTCTCAATCCCAGCCGTCACGGACCCGATATGATCCCGGATGCGGATCCCCTCCGCTTCGGCTCGCACCTCGTCCGACCGTACTACTTCGGCTACGCCACGGCGGCCGAGCTCCATGGGCTGCTTCCGCAGGCGGGGCGTGTCTACTATCTCGTGACGCCGGTGCGTCTCGCGGGCCGGGAGTTCGGTCCGTCGACCTTCCGCGTCGTGCACGTTGGGAGGGATCATCTGTTCGGTGTGGAGGCGATGGCGCGCCGGGGTCGCGAGCTCATCGTCAGCGATCTCGAGCGCACGGTCCTCGATTGCGCCGCTCGACCGGGTCTCTCCGGGGGCATGGGCGGGGTCTCCCACATCCTCGCGGTCGCCAAACCGCGGATCACGTGGTCCCGGTTGGTCGCGTACCTCAACCGCTTGGACAACGAGAGCCTCGCTCGACGGGTGGGCTATCTGCTGGAACGGGTGCGGCCGTCCGTTCGACTTCCGGCACGAGTGCCTCGGGCACTGTTGCCGCGCTCTCGCTCGTCTCCGTTCGTGCCGGTAGCCCCCCCGCACACGCACGGACGGCAGGGACCACACGATCCACGCTGGCGGGTAGTCCGCAACGTTTCCGACGCGGAGTTGTTCTCGGAGGGGGAGCTGACGTGATCGACCGAAGCGTCGCCAACCGCTTCGCGAACGTCGTTGGGGTCGACCTGCACCTGGCTCAGCAGGAGGTCGTTCTGCTGTACGCGCTGGGGTGCCTCGCCGAGCACGGCGTGACCGACCGAGTCGTGTTCAAGGGTGGTACGTACATTCGATTGATGGTGACCGGGGACACCGGTCGTCTCAGCGAGGACCTCGACTTCACGAACCTCGGTCTGCCCGAAGACCCCGAGAGTGTCCTGGAAGAGTCGTTCCGGCAGCCGTTCCACGGCGTGGCATTCTCGGTCGTCGAGCCGTACCGGACTCGACAGCGAAACTGGGCGTGCAGCGTCGCGTACGCGCATCCATGGGACGCCGGAAGATTTCGCCTCGAGATCAGCTACCGCGAGCCCACGTTCCTGGCGCCCCTCCGATGGCGACCGATCTCGCAGAGCTACTTCGCGGCGCTCGAGTTCCCCGTGCCGGCGATACAGTCGCTTCGTCGGGAGGAAGCGATCGCCGAGAAGATCCGGGCCATCCAGCAGCGAGCGACCGAGCGCGACCTGTACGACGCCATCCGATATGGGACTAAAGGATTCGATGAGGCGCTGGTCCGCCTGCTCGCCGTAGGCAAGCTCTGGAACGATCACGAGCAGTTCGACCCCGCTCGAGTGCTCGGGACCCTACGCGCCGGCCGCCGCGAATGGCCGGATCTGGAACGCTTGATCGGCAAGACACGCCGGCGGGACTGGAACCGACTGGCGCGAGAAGCAGCCTCGCGCTTCGCGTTCCTCGCGGAGCTGACCCCGTTAGAGACCCGGTTGATCGAGGATTATCGTCGGCACGCTCTGCGTCCCGAGCTTGAGCACCGATTGCGAGAGCTCTCCACGAAGTAGATTCGGAGACTCGCGTCACTCACCTCGTCTCCCGGCGCTATCGAGGAGAGTCCGCTCCTGCCTTCGTTCGAGTCCTCGGACGAGTCGGCCCGAACCCCCGCGGGCGCCCTGAGCCGCCAACAGGGCTGGCGGGGCACTCCGGGCCCGCCCGGAGCATGCCTTGGAGCTCCGTACGAACGGGAGTGCAGTGCGACGCCCGCTTAGACGATGCATCGGCGCGTTGTTCGTACGTCATCCCCACGACCATGCCCTAACATACGAACGAGCGTATGATAAATCGAACATCAAGTTTCACGACGCGCTGGCGGTCCCCCTCGCGACGCTCGCGTCTGGAATCGGCCCGGGGCTAGGGACTCGAGCCTCGCGTCCCCGCGCACGCACCCTTATCTCACGGAGCGTCTCCGAGAGGCGTGGCGTCCGGGCGCCGCCTCGCGGCGGTGATGTTCACCGATACGGTGGGCTACACGGCGTCCACCCAGTCGAACGAGGGGCGCAGCCTCGAACTGCTGCGCCAGCAAACCGAGCTGCTTCGGCCGGTGG